>NZ_JBIWMV010000010.1:0-366301 GCF_044766845.1 Streptomyces sp. NPDC101776
GGCCGAAAGCGTGCCCCAACCCCGAAAAGACCGCACCTCACAAACACAGAGTCCCCGTCAGCACACCGACGAGGACTCATGAACGATCGAGGCTAGGATGGGCAACTCCCCTTCGGACGGGGCGGAATCGGCGAGGGGACGGGCCGTTGGTGGAGAACAATCATGTCGATCTGTCGTTGCCCAGTGCGGCACGGATGTACGACTGGCTGCTGGGTGGCAGCAACAACTTCGAAGCGGACCGGAATGCCTGCGAGTTATTGCTCGAGGTGGCACCCACCTCGCGTGAGATCGCGCTGAACAACCGGTGGTTCCTCCAGCGTGTGGTCCGGGTGCTGGCCGAGGAACACGGGATAAGGCAGTTCATCGATTTCGGCTCGGGTCTTCCGACGCAGCGCAATGTGCACCAGATCGCGCAGGAAGTCGACCCCGATTCCCATGTCGTCTATATCGACAACGATCCCGTGGTCCTGTCGCTGGGCCAGTCCCTGCTCGACGAGAACGACAACACCGCGATCCTGTCGGTCGACATGACGGACACCGACACGATCTTCGGGCACCCGGACTTCACCCGGCTCATCGACTTCACCCGGCCGGCGGTCGCCCTGTTCATCTCCGTACTGCACTGCCTGCCGGACAGCGCCGGCCCAAAGGCCTTGGTGGAGCGGGTCGTCGACAGGCTCGTCCCGGGCAGCTTCGTCGTCGTGTGCCAGCTCGTGAGCGACGATCCCAAGGTGCGCGATGACGTCACCGAACTCATGCGGGTCCAGACCGGGGGCCATTGGGGCAGGGTCCGGGAGGAGGCCGACGTGGCGGAGATCTTCGAGGGGCTCCTCGTGGAGGATCCGGGACTCGTCGACGTGACCGACTGGCGACCCGAGTCCGAGCTCCAGCAGCGCCAACGGAGCATCGAGTGGACCGAGTTCGGCGGGCTGGGGAGAGTTCCGCCCCGGTAGCGGACCGTGCTCGGCGACTAGGAGTACCGCTCGACGGCCTCGTCCAGCATGCGTCGGCTCTCCATGGGTGAGGCACACGCCTCGCCCTGGATGCGCAGCAGGAGCTGGAGATGCCGCTCGAAGTCGTTCTCCTTCGTCGGCCAGGGCCGGGCCCGCTCCTCGGCGCTCAGCGCGGGCTTGTTGTAGTAGTCGGCCTTGCGGTAGCCCTCGACGTAGACGAGGTCGGGAAGGCCGCCGCGACCGAACTGGAGGTGGGCCATGCCGCCCGCCATCGAGGCCTCGTTGCCCGCGATCATCCGGTCGAGGAGCACGAACCGGACGGTGATGTGCGGGAGTCGGGCCATCGCCGCCAGGTGGCGCATCTGGTCGCGCATCACCTGGTCCGAGCCGGCCCGCCGCAACAGGACGGACTCGTCCATGAGGAACACGCAGCGCGGCGGTTCGGCCTGGCCGAACACCCGTTCCTGACGCTCCCGGCGCATGGCGACCCGGAGCGCCATCTCGGGGCTGTCCCACTCCGTGAGGTGCAGGCCCGTGCGGAGGATGCAGCTCGCGTACTCGGGAGTCTGCAACAGGCCCGACACCAGACGTACGTCGTACGTGGTGAGCCCGATGGCGACGGACTCCAGGCCGAGGAGCCGTCGCAGGTAGTCGGGGGTGCAGTCGTCGAATCTGTTCTGGAACCATTCCGGTTCCTGGGCGCGGGAGAACAACATCGTCAACTCGTCCCGGACCGGTCCGTCGAGTTTCAGACAGGTCATCACCGCTTCGACCGTGCGCCTTTCGGGCATGGAATCGGCGTTTTCCAGGCGACTGATCGTCGAGTTCGAAACGAGGATGGCTTTCGCCAGCTCTTTCTGTGTGAGACCGGCCGTATCACGCACATCCTTGACGGCAAGACCGAGCATGATGACGGCCGCTGTCTTTGTCGTGTCCGGCCCGACCGTATGCCGGGCCAGACGATTGATCGGAATCAGATCCGGGGACACGCCTTCTCCTTCGGCGGGCAGTCAGCTTCACATGATGACACGCCCGATCCGGAGGAGTTGCCCGAACTTGTCTACTCCGCCGCCTAGTTGGACGTGGCGAGGGTGTCGAACTCGCCCCTCTTCGCACCGTCGAGGAAAGCGTTCATCTCCTCCGCGGTAAAGATCAGTGCGGGTCCGGTGGGGTCGGTCGAGTTCCGTACGGCCACGCCGCCCCGGGGCAGCGCGGCCAGTTCGACGCACATGCCGTTCGCTTCGGACATGCGGCTCTTCACCCATGTTCCCGGGATGAGATCGGAAGCCATTCCGTTCGTGAAGTTCTGCATCGGGGACGGACCCTCTCCGCTCGACAAGACCGCTTTTCGACCAGCACACACGACAGCCCCATGAAATCCCGTCATGCAATTTCATGGCTCGACGTGGAAGAAATGCTAGCGGCTGGAAATCGAACAATGCCGTCCCACGTACGGGTGGAAGGTGCCCCGGCTGACACAAAGCTGTCACACGCGCACCGGAATCCCGCGCCGGGCGGCCGGGGTTGGCACTGGTACGACCCCGCTCAGAGGCCGGGGCCCGCACGACGAAGGAGCGACGACCATGACCGTTGACCTGACGACGACGGATCTCCAGGCTTTCACCCAGGACTGGCTGGAGTGGTATCGCGGGCAGGAGGAACGGCTCGCCGCTCCGCACGGGTTCCTGGCGATCACCGGGCTGCACTGGCTCGACGACCGGCCGCAGCGGTTCCCGGACGCGCCGGGCGCCTGGTGGACCGACGCGGCCGGGGTCGCCGTGGCCCTCGACGACGGTGAGGAACTCGTCGTGGACGGAACGCCGGTGCGGGGTGAGCACCGCTTCGGTGTACTGCCCGAGCGGGGCGGGGTCGACGCGGTCTGGGGCGATGCCGTGATCGAGGTCGCCAAGCGCGGCGGGAACGACATCGTGCGGCCCCGGCATCCGGACACGCCGCTGCGCACCGACTTCGCCGGTACGCCCGCCTACGCGCCGGATCCCCGCTGGGTGGTCCAGGGCCGCTACACGGCCTTCGACACACCGCGTCCGACGACCGTGGGCGCGGCGGTCGAGGGACTTGAGCACGTGTACGACGCCCCGGGCCGGGTCGAGTTCGAACTGGACGGGCGTCCGCTGGCCCTGACCGCGTTCCCCGGACGGGGGCCGGGCAGCCTGCTGGTGCTCTTCACCGACGCCACCTCCGGGGTGACCACCTACGCCGCGAACCGGGCCCTCGCCCTCACCCCGCCGGCCGCCGACGGCACGGTCGTCCTGGACTTCAACCGCGCGACGAACCTGCCGTGCGCCTACACCGACCTGGCCACCTGCCCGCTGCCCCCGGCGGAGAACCGGCTGCCGGTGGCCGTCGAGGCCGGGCAGAAGACACCCCGTGAGCGCGGAGGCGCTGCCTGACACGACCCTGCGTCCCCCGTCGACAACCATGCGCGCCCCTCAGTCGTCCCCTCATAGGGGCGCGCCGGTTCTCGCGCGGTCCTGCCCCTCACCGGCACTGCGTACCGATGTCGAGCGGGAAAGAGGCCGCATGCTCCGTATCCACTTCACCTCGCGGGACCTGCAGCACATCTGGGTCGCCCGTCGGCCGCACGTTCTCTGGGAACTCGTGTGCGGTGTCTGCCGGTTGGACGCGCGGCAGGGGGCGCTGGAGTTCGGGCACTGGCGCCGGTCGGTGCGTGAGGGGTTGGCGGAGGATCCGCGTGCGCGGCGCGCCCTGTCGCCGTTACAGACCCTGATTCCCTCCGTGGGGTACATCCCCGACTTCCTCACGCCGTCGGTCCCGGACGGCGGGCTGGCCGCAGGGCTCGACGAGGTGCGGGCCACGTCTCGCACCCGGCTGACCCGTGAGCTGTCCCGGCTCGCCGAGTCGCAGCCGCTGCCGCCCTGGGTGTCCACCCTCGACAGGCCGGGCAGCAAAGGCCTGGTGGCATTCACGCGAGCCCTGGAGGTGTCCGCCGAGACGCTGCTCGAACCGTACTGGCCGCGTATCCGGACAGCCGTCGGCGACGACGTCGAGCTGCGGTCACGGGCGCTCCTGGACGGCGGCACCTCCGCGCTGCTCAACACGCTGCGCCCGCACGCCCGTTGGCAGGCCCCCGTCCTAGAGGTGGACTATCCCGTCGACCGGGAACTCCACCTCGAAGGGCGCGGCCTGCTGCTCGTCCCGTCGTACTTCTGCTGGCGCAGACCCACCGCGCTCGCCGACCCCACGCTCGGGCCGGTGCTGGTCTACCCGGTCGCCAAACATCCCCTGGAGATCGTCCGCGCGAGCCGGGACGGGCTGGAGCGGCTGCTGGGCCGTACCCGGACGGTCGTCCTCGCCCATCTCGCCGACCATGGCGCGCGGACGACGTCCGAGGTGGCCGCGGCAGCCGACATCGCGCTGCCCGGCGCCAGTTACCAGCTCGGCATCCTGCGCGAGGGAGGCCTGATCGCCAGTCGCCGGGAGGGCCAGTACGTACGGCACTCGGCAACTACCCTGGGTCTGCGCCTCCTTGACGAGCACTGACCGCCCGGGCGATGCCGAGTCGGTCTACAGGGCGCGGCGGGTGAGGGGTTCGCGCAGGCCCAGGTGTTCGCGGAGCGTCGTACCGGTGTAGTCGGTGCGGTAGACGCCGCGTTCCTGGAGTGCGGGCACGAGCAGGTCGACGATGTCGTCCAGGCCGTCGGGGATCAGGTACGGCGTGACGTTGAAGCCGTCGACCGCGCCGTGCCGGACGTAGTGGGCGAACTTGTCCGCGAGGCCTTCCGGGGTGCCGACATGGCCGCGCTGGGGGCCGAGCGCGATGACGGTCTCGCGCAGCGACCATCGGTTCGCGTCGGCCTTCTCCCGCCATTCGGCGACGACTTGGCGGGGGTCGGTGATCCGCCGGGCGCCGAAGGAACCGTCGTTCTCGGCGACGACCGGGTCCTCCTTGGGCAACGGCCCGTCGGCGTCGCGGCCGGAGAGGTCGATGCCCCACAGCAGTCCGGCGATGCCCAACGCCGTTGCGGGGGTGACCTGTTGGAGACGGATCCAGCGCTTCTTCTCCAGGGCCTCCTCCTCCGTGGCGCCGATGATGATCTCGGTGCCCGGGAGGATGCGCAGGTCGTCCTCGGGGCGGCCGACGGCCCGCAGCCGGGCCCGTAGGTCGTCGGCGAAGGCGAGCGCGTCGTCGAAGTCGTTGCCGTGCGCGGAGAAGATGACGTCGGCGTTGCGGGCGGCGAAGTCGCGGCCCTCGCCCGAGTCCCCGGCCTGGAAGATCACCGGGTGTCCCTGGGCGCTGCGCGGCAGGGTGGGGGCGAGGTCGACGTCGAACTGCGGTCCCTGGTGGCGGACTTGGCGCACGGCGTCGGATGCCGCCCAGGTCTCGGCGCCGGCCGAGCCGGAGACGGCGCCGTCCGTCCAGCCGTCCCAGAGCGCGCGGGCGACGGTGAGGAACTCCTCGGCGCGCCGGTAGCGGTCGGCGTGGTCGAGGTAGCCGCCGCGGCGGAAGTTGGCGCCGGTCCAGGCGTTGTCGGTGGTCACCACGTTCCAGCCGGCGCGGCCCTCGGAGAGCAGGTCGAGGCCGGACAGGCGGCGGGCGAGGTCGGTGGGTTCGTTGAAGGTGGTGTTGGAGGTGCTGACCAGGCCGATGCGGTCGGTCATGGCGGCGAGCGCGGCGAGTTGGGTGATGGCGTCGGGCCGTCCGGCGACGTCGAGGTCGTGGATCTGGCCGTCGACCTCGCGCAGCCGCAGCCCCTCCCCCAGGAAGAACGCGTCGAACAGGCCGCGTTCGGCGGTCTGGGCGACGCGCCGGAAGTTCGCGGGGTCGATCTGGGAGCCGCTGGCCGGGTCGGACCAGACGGTCCAGTGGTTGACGCCCTGGAAGAAGACGCCCAAGTGGAGTTGCGCGTCGGGGCGGGGGACGTCGAGGGGGTCGGTGCGGGTCATCGGGCTTCCTCCTGGGCGGCCGCGGCGGCGTACCGGTTCGCGGGCCGGTCGAGGCCCAGGTGTGTGCGCAAGGTCGCGGCGGGCAGGGGCCGTAGTGCGTGCCGTCGTTCGAAGAGGTGGGGCAGGACCAGCCGGGACAGTTCCGGCAGGTCCTCGTCCAGGACGAGCGGGTGCAGGCGCACTCCGTCCACCACGTCCCTCAACTCCCCCAGCAGCGCGGCGAGTCCGGCGGCGGAGCCGATGTGGCGCAGCCGTCCGCGGTCGGTCCAGGGCGTGTGGCGTTCGAGGTCGGCGACGCGTTCCTCGGCGGTGGCGTCCGCGGTGTCGAGGGCGATCTCGATCTCGGCGAAGGTGCGGGGTGTTCCGGCGGCGGACGCGCTCGCCGTGACGGCGGCGAGGTCGTGGCCGTCGACGAGTGCGACGTCGAGGAGTTCGCCGGGCACGCGGTCGGGCCGGCCGAGCACGACGAGTTGGCCCTGCGGCGGACGCGGCACGATCGCCGGGCCCTTCACGGTGTAGGTGTCGCCGGTGAAGTCGACGTAGTGCAGCCGGTCGCGGTCGAGGTAGCGGCTGGTGGCGACCGAGCGGATGACCGCGTCGTCCTCCCACGAGTCCCACAGCTCCCGGACGACCTCGACGCCGTCACGGGACTCACGGGCACGGGCCGCTGCCCCGTCCACTAGCGGGCGCCCCCAGACGGAGGCCGCCTCGGACCGTGTCTCCTCGCTCACCAGCCACCCGGCGCGGCCGACCGAGATGTGGTCCAGGGACGCCAACTGGCTTGAGACATGGAAGGGTTCGGCGTAGGTGAGCGGTACGACGGGCGCGATACCGACGACACTCGTCGACGCGGCGATGAACGCGGCCCGCTCCACCGCGCCGATCCGGCCGACCGCGTCGGGTCCGGCGCCGGGCGGGAGTGCGCCGTCGTCCAGGGTGAGCAGGGTGAACCCGGCGTTCTCCGCGTCGACGGCGACCCGGGCCACGCGGCGCGGGCTCAGCAGATGGTCGGGCGAGTGGGCGGCGCGGCGCCAGGCCGCGGGATGGGCGCCGTCACCGTCGATTTCGAGGGCGAGCCGCAGGGCGGGGCCGGACATGGTGGTTCCTTCCGAGAACACGTGGAGACGGCCGGCCCGAGGGACCGACACGGGTCAGGGACGTACGGAAGGACAGACCGCGGAGGCGGTACGGCAGTAGTCGACATGCCGCCGGATGATCAGCCGCGCGCCCGGGACGACACCATGAGGTGCGGCGTCACGTGCGCGCATGGGGGCCTCCACCCGTCCGGGAGCGATCGCCTCAACCTACGTCGTCGGCCCCGGAAGATGTCAAGACATTAGATGCACACGCATACGGCAGTACGGCGACGGCCTGCGAGCAACAAAGCGTTGGCCGCGCTCACGGGCGGGCTGCTAACTTGCCGTAGGCCGTGACAGCACGCGAGGAGGTGAGACCCATGAACACAGTATCCAGGTGGGTGCTCCCCCTCTTCTCCACGGTTGGGCCAGCGACCTAGAGGTCGCCGGGAGCGCCGCACGACAAGGCGATCCCGAAGGGCAACACCCCATGAATTCACAGCACTTCCACTTCACCGCGGAGACGACGTCGAACGGCGTCATCCAGCACGACTTCACCATGGGTGAGGTCACCGGCGCCCTCTGGTCACCCGCATCCGGTGCCGATCGCGCGCCCCTGGTCCTGATGGGACACGGCGGCGGCAACCACCGGAAGTCCCCCGCCATGACGGGCCGCGCCCAACTCCTCGTGGCGCACGGCGGTTTCCACGTCGCCGTCATCGACGCACCCGGCCACGGCGGTCGCCCCCGCACAGCGCACGACGAGCGCGAGATCGCCACGATGCAGAAGGCGATGGCGGCGGGCGAACCCGTCGGTGAGATCGTCGTCCGGTACAACGCCCACCTCGCGGAGCGTGCCGTACCGGAGTGGCTGGCGACCCTCGACGCCCTCCAGGAGCTGCCGGAGATCGGTGCCGACGGACCCGTCGGCTACTACGGCCTCAATATGGGCACCGCGATCGGGGTGCCGCTGACGGCGGCCGAACCCCGCATCACCGCCGCGGTGTTCGGCCTCTTCTGGTACGACGAGTCGCTCGCCGAGTCGGCGCGGCGGATCACCGTTCCGATCGAGTTCGCGCTCCAGTGGGACGACGAACACATCCCCCGCCCGTCCGGTCTCGCGTTGTTCGACGCCTTCGCCTCGAAGGAGAAGTCGTTGCACATCAACTCGGGCGCGCACAAGGAGCTGCCCAGGTTCGAGGCGGACAGCGCGGTCCGGTTCTTCGCCCGGCATCTGACCGGCGGCGGCTCAACTGCCTGACAGGTCAACGCGGTTGCGCCCGGTGTCCTCTCCGAAGTCCATGCCCGTCATGAGTTCGGAGAAGGCGCCGGCCGCGCCGGGGGACGTGAAGAGCCGGTCGAGCCGGGCGCGGGCCAAACTGCGGTGAAAAGGACCGGAGTTGGTGGCATCACCGGCGTCGTGGAGCATGCGGGTCATCCAGTGGGAGAACTCCTGGTCGTTCCAGACCCGGCGCAGGCACCGCTCCGAATAGGTGCGCAGGGCCGTGTCGTCGTCGTCGCGGACGGAGTCCCGCACGGCTCGGGCGAAGAGATCGGCGTCGTAGAGAGCGAGGTTCATGCCCTTGCCGCCCATCGGCGAGACGATGTGCGCGGCGTCGCCGACGAGGAAGAGGCTGCCGTAGTGCATCGGGTCGTGGACCAGGCTGCGGAGGCGGAAGATCTCGCGTTCGGTGATCGGGCCGGAGACGAGGGCCGGGTCGCCGAGCCGGGTGCGCAGCGCGTCCCAGACGCGGGTGTCGGACCAGGCGTCGGGGTGGTCGTCGGGCGGGCACTGGAGGTAGTAGCGGCTGGCGTACGGGCCGCGCGGGAAGTGCGCGGCGAAGCCCTGCGGACTCACGGCCAGGAGCGGATGGGCCGGCGGCGGGGCGTCGGCCATGACCGTCAGCCACCCGATCCCGTGATCGAAGGCGTACGGCGTGAGCGCCCCGTCGGGGACGGACGTGCGGCTGATGCCGTGGTCGCCGTCGCAGCCCGCGACGAAGGAGCAGGTGATCGTACGGAGTTCGCCGTCCGCGGTGCGGTAGCGGACGGTGGGGTGCTCGCCGGTCAGGTCGTGCAGGGAGACGTCCGCGGCCTCGAAGCGCAGGTCGCCGCCGTCCTCCAGATACGCGGCGGTGAGTTCTGGACCAGCATCTGCTGGGGGCAGAGGCGGGCGGTGGGGCCCTCGGAGCCGTCGTAGTCGTTCACCAGATGTGTCTCGCCGTCGACCCGGAGTTCCAGGATGCCGTCGTGCGGGACACCGCCCAGGACACGGTCGGCGAGCCCCCAGGAGGCGAACATGCGGACGGCGCGGGTCTCGACGATGCCGGCTCGCTGGCGCTGTGCCACGTACTCGCGGGTCTGCCGTTCCAGGACGACGCAGTCGATCCCGCTGCGCCGCAGCAGGTTCGCGACGGTCAGTCCGGCCGGGCCCGCACCGATGACCACTACCGTCGTGGATTCCGGCGACCCGCTCAACTCCCGCACTCTGTCGGTCACTTGACCACCTCCGGAAGCACCCTACCGACGCCGGGGCCCGGCCGGCCGGTGGCCGGTCACTTCACCTCGATCGTCACCTTCCAGGTCTCGACGATCAGGGGGCAGAGGCTGCCGGGGTCGGGGACGCAGCGGCGTTGTGCGCTGACGGTGGCGACGCCCGCGGATACCGCGTGGAAGACGGCCGTGGCGTCTCCGGACGGGTATGTGGCGTCGGAAGCATGTGTGAGCACCGCGGAGTTGCCGGATTCCGGAGCGGTCCAGGTGTAGGTGAATCCGCGCTCGCGGGAGTGGGTGAGCCGGATCTCCACATCGCCACCGGAACTCGCGGGCACCGTGCGGCCGTTGTCCGAGTTCGTGAGCACGGCGCGCCCGACCACGCGTACGTGCGGCGGCTGACCCTGGGCGGCGGCGGACGTCGTGACCGCCACGAGGACCAACCCCGCGGCTCCAAAAGCCGTGGACCACTTCGCTGTTCCCATGATTCCCTCTCCTCGCACCCGCCGGGCCGGCGGTCGTGCCGCCCAGCGGGTCAACGGGGCGGAGGAGGACGGGTCACCGACAACCACCCGTTCGTGCGGACCCTGTGCCGCAGCAATGCGCGTGTGATGAATCGTCACGCGTGACCGATAGGACAAGAAGACAGACAACCGTTCGACCGGACCCACGGGTGAGGACCGGTCGGGGTCGCCGATGCCGGGGTCCGCTCCCCGGGCTGCGGTGATCTTCCTTCCCAGGAGGACCTCCCGCATGTTTCGACGTATTGGCAAGGGCGTCGTCAGACACCCTGTCTGGACGATCGTGGCATGGCTGATCGCGGCGGTGGCGATTGTCGCCACCGCCCCGGGCCTGCCGTCCAACAGCGACGAGAGCAGTTTCCTGCCCAAGAGCTACGAGTCCATCAAAGCGGCGGATCTCCAGGTGAAGGCGTTCCCCAGCGCCTTCACCCCGTCCGCGATCGCGCTGTACCAACGCACCGACGGCGGAAAGCTCACCGCCGCCGACAAGAAGGACGTCGCCCGGATCACGACCGAACTGGGCGAGAAGCACATCGACCAGGTGCAGAAGGTGGTCCCCGGCCAGCCGTCGAAGGACGGCAGGTACACCATGACCCTGGTCCAGATGGACAGCAAGAACGCCGGTCAGCCCGTACAGGCGGATGCCGCGAAGGTGCTGCGGGACGACGTGAAGCAACTGGCCAAGGGCACGGACCTCGACGTGAAGCTGGGCGGTTCCGCCGCGCAGGCCCTCGACCAGCAGGACTCCTCCAAGCGCGGTGAGGCGCTGATCGGCATCGGCACCTTCCTCATCATCCTGGTGACCCTGCTGATCATCTTCCGCGCGCCGATCCTCGCGTTCCTGCCGCTGGTGCTGATCGGAGTGGTGGCGTCCATCGCCAACGGGCTGATCGCGTACGCCACCAAGCTGTTCGGCCTCCAGGCCAACAGTTCCGTCTCGTCGATCCTGATCGTCGTGCTGTTCGGCGTGGGCACGGACTACTTCCTGTTCCTGATGTTCCGCTACCGGGAACGCCTGCGGGCGGGTGACGAGCCGAAGCAGGCCATGGTCAACGCGGTCGCCCGGGTCGGCGAGGCCATCGCGTCGGCGGCCGGCGCGGTCATCATCGCGTTCCTCGCGCTGGTGCTGTCGACACTGGGCTTCCTCAAGCAGATGGGGCCGGCGCTGGCCATCTCGGTCACCGTCACGCTGATCGCCGGCCTGACCCTGATCCCGGCCGTGGTGTCGCTGATCGGACCGAAGGTCTTCTGGCCCTCCAAGTCGTGGCAACGGGAGCCGGAGAACGCCCGGTTCGCCGCCCTCGGCCGCGGTGTGCAGCGCCGGCCCGCGCTGACGGCCGCGCTCTCCGGGCTCGTCCTCGTGGCGCTGTCGCTGGGCACCCTCGGCTACAAGGCCACCTTCGACCTGGCCTCGGGTTCCATGCCCAAGACCAAGGAGTCGATGGTCGTCCAGGACGAGATGCAGAAGGCGTACTCGGCGGGTGCCGCCGCCCCCACCGACGTCTATCTCTCCAGCACCGACGGCGGGCCGCTCGACAAGTCCGCCTTCACCTCCTACGCGGAGAAGCTCGGGGCCGTCGACGGTGTGGCGAGCGCCCGGATGAGCCAGGTCAACCCGGGCGGCACCACGGCCGACTTCACCGTCACGCTGAAGTACGAGGCGTCCACGGAGAAGGCGATCGACGCGGTGGGCCGGGTGCGCGAGGTCGCGCACTCCGCCGCGCCCGACGGCACCGAGGCGCTGGTCGGCGGTATGTCCTCGATCTACAAGGACATCGACTCCGCGGTCAACCACGACTACCGGACCGTCTTCCCCGTCGCCGCCCTGCTGATCATGCTGATCCTGGGGCTGCTGCTGCGCAGTGTGGTCGCGCCCTGGTACCTCATCGCCTCGGTGGGGCTCGGCTTCGGCGCCACCCTCGGCGCGACCGTCTGGATCTTCCAGGACGCGCAGGGCCACCCCGGGCTGATGTTCATGCTCCCGGTGATCATGTATCTGTTCGTGGTCGCCATCGGCACGGACTACAACATCCTGATGATCGCCCGGCTCCGAGAGGAGGCCCGCGAGGGCCGCGATCCGCGCGAGGCGGCGAGCATGGCGCTACGGCACGCGGGGCCCACCGTGGCCGCGGCCGGTTTCATCCTCGCGGCGACCTTCGCGACGATGATGCTGGCGGGCAACGCGCTGCTCACCGAGATGGGTTTCGCCGTCTCCTTCGGCATCGCCGTCGCCGCGTTCGTGATGGCGATGTTCTTCACGCCCAGCCTCACCGCCCTGATCGGCCACGCCGCCTGGTGGCCCGGGAACGCCGACCGCTCCAGGGAGACCACGGCCGACCCGGACACCGTTTCCGACACCTCCTCCGACACCGGAGAACAGGACTCGGTCACCCAGGGTCCGACGGGCCGTCGCGGGTAGTACGGCGCGGGGGCCCGTCCGCCGGTCCGTACGACCGGCGGACAGGCCCCACGTCGTGAAACGCCGTCCACCTCAAGGGAGTTCACCAGGATACGGCAGTTGACGGGCTCGTGCGGCCAAGGGTCCGTTCCCGTGCGGCAGGTGGCAACGGTCAGTTCTCGAGGGCCTGTTGGACGGTCGGGTGGCAGTCGATGAATCCGTCGATCCCGACGAGTTGGATGATGCGCAGCACGGACGGGGCGGCCCCGGCCAGTCGCAGCCAACCGCCCGATTCGGCGAGCGAGCTGTGCACGGCGATGAGGATGTTGATGCCGCTGGAGTCCATGAAGGTGACAGCGCTCAGGTCGATGACAACGCGAGGCGCGGCGCCCTCCGGTGGGTCCAGCGCCTCCCGCAGCGAGCCGCCTGTCTGATGGTCGATCTCTCCGGCCGCGGCCACGACCAAGGTGCCGTCGACGATGTCGGTCCTGACCGACAACCGCCCCGGCTGCCCCGCTTGTTCGGTGTTCACCATCGGTCCTCATACACAAGTCGGTGAGCGATACGGATCAGGATTTCATCCGAAGTGCTGCCCCGCATCGTACGGTTGATGCTTGTGTCCGGTGGAGCCGACAGAAAATGACGGAGTGCGCGTTGCCTCACGGGGTATGCGCCGGGCACGCGGAAGGCGGTGAAACGATCCGGATGGAACCAGATTCATCGGAGGACGATGACACAGCGCCGCAGGCCCAGGCCTTGCGGTCCACCGTGGCGTTGGACGGGGACGGCTCGTGCATCGCCGAGGCCCGTCGGCTGGCCGCGCTGTTCCTCGCCCGGGCGCGGACCGAGTACGGGCTGCCGGTGTCTGCCCGCGCCATGGATCTCACGCAGCTGGTGGTGAGCGAGTTGGTCACCAACGCCCGTAAGTACGCGCCCGGTCCGGTGTTGATGGATCTACGGATCGTCGATTCCCTGGTCGAGGTGGAGGTGTGGGACTCCGACCCGGTGCTGCCGGTCGCCCGTGCCGCCGATGCCCAACGGGTGGGGCAGCACGGCCTGGAGATCGTACGGGCCGTGGCACGAGGCTTCGAGGTCCGGCGCGAACCCGTCGGCAAACGCATCACCGCCCGCATCCCGTTGACGGATGCCGCGGACGGCGCGGACGGCGCGGACGGCGCGCACGGCGCCAAGAACCCGCTCACACCGCCCAGTTGAGGCGGCTACGGCATCGCAGGGATCTGGTAGACGGAGACGTGATCACGCGACTCGGCGGTGAACTCCGCGCCGGACCAGTCCCCATGCCTGCTCTCCAGCTCGAACCCGGCCAGTTGGCCCATGAGGTCGAGTTCGGCCGGCCAGATGTAGCGGTGCGGGCTGCGCCCCAGATGCGCCTGCTCGGTCTCGTCGTACCGGAAGTGGTGCGACACGACGCGCTGGTGCAGGACGTCGTAGGTGTCCAGGCCGATGTAGTCGGCGTCGGTCCGCCAGACGGTCGCCGTCTGTCCCGGCGGAAGTCTGCGCAACTCCGGTACCCAGAGCTCGACCACGAACCGGCCGCCCGGCATCAGATGGCGCGCGGCGTTGCGGAAGCACTCGACCTGTTCGGCCTGGGTGAGCAGGTTCGAGATCGTGTTGTAGACGAGATAGACCAGGCTGTACGTCCCGGGCGCCACGGTGGTCGCCATGTCACCGATGATCACGGGGATCGTCGTCTCGTCGGCCTTGGTGCGCAGTCGCTCCACCATCGGCACCGACAACTCGATACCCGTGACAGGGACTCCAAGCTCGGCGAGCGGCACGGCCACCCGCCCGGTCCCGATGGCGAATTCGAGCGCCGCCCCGTCGCCCGCGAGTTGCGCGAGACGGTCCACGGTCGGTTCCAGAGTGCCGGGCGCGAACATGCCGGTGCCGGGGGTGTCGTACCGCTGGGCAACGTCGGCGTTCCAGATCGTCTCCTGTCGCATTGGGTCAACGCTCGCCGCCCGCCGATGTGTTGTCCAACGAATTTCCCTGCCACGGGCTCACTCCGTGACTCACTCCGGTGGCTCACTCCGGTGCCCCAGGCCGCTGCCGCCGGCATCGCGTGAGCGGGCGTCGCCGAGCCGGGTGAAGCGTTCGAAGCCCCGCTCGACGGGTTTCTCTGTCAGCGCGCTCGCCGGAATGGAGCTTCCCGTCCGTCCGTGTCCGCAACTACGTTGCCAGTCCCGCGACTTGAGATGAGAGCCGGTCGGCGGGCACACCAACGGTCCATTGCATACTGACGCCCATGCAGACAACGGAGCGCGCGCTCAGACGCGCTTGGCACAACGTAACGGCGGGCTCCGACCTGCTCGACGACATCATGTTCCCGCCCGTCGGCACATCGGGGGACCACTACACACAGCGCGTGGGCGACTCCGGTAGCCTCTTCCTCGTTCCGGACGAGGACGGCACCGTGCGCGGATACCGCGGCCCGCACTGGGAGTTCTTCGCCACCCGGGACCACGACCAGGTGCTGTACT
This sequence comes from Streptomyces sp. NPDC101776, assembly GCF_044766845.1. Taxonomy (NCBI): domain Bacteria; kingdom Bacillati; phylum Actinomycetota; class Actinomycetes; order Kitasatosporales; family Streptomycetaceae; genus Streptomyces; species Streptomyces sp. NPDC101776. Next base: position 14,869 of record NZ_JBIWMV010000010.1, read on the forward strand.
TCGTCGCGGAGCAAGCGGTCCGTGATCTCGCCGAACACATCGTGGCCCACTCCCCCGGCCGCGGACCCGCCGTCAATCTCGTCACCGGTCAGGCCGAGTTGCTGGACCGGATCAACCCCGCGTGGGGCAGCAGATTCCGCGACGGCGGCATGGACAACGTGGACGGTGCGGACCGTACGCGACCGTGCGGACGCGACCCCCTGGAGCGCTTCGCCTGGATCGTCCGCGAGTGGCGCGACCAGAATCCCTACACCACCCTGGCCTTCTTTCGCGGCGAGGACGTCAGCGCCGAACAGATCACCCTGCTCCACGGGGCCGACCCGGAGCAGATCTCCACCAGGACACGCCTGTTGGATCTGCATGACCTGGACGAGTTGGGCCACGAGTACGGGGACCTCGCCTGGCAGACATTCTGCTTCGGCGACGCGGGCGGTTGGGCGTTCCTGATGTACCACGAGACACCACCCGGTTTCCGGGCCGACGCTGAGGCTCTCGCCCGGCTCGGCGTCACGGAGACCGTGCGGCTGACCGCCACGTCCGCGAAGGGCCTCTACTCCTTCACCTACACGCGGGAGGGGCGTCGCGTCGACGAAGGCCGGGGCACACCGGAGTTGCTCGGGTACGAACGGGGCCGCGCCCCCTATTACCGTGGCGGCCAACTCGACTTCCTCAACCGGGCGTTGCGCCGCGCCGAACTGGACCACCCTTACCTGATGGACGACTTCGAGCTGTACTTCCACGCTCTGGAGGTCTCGCTCGGTCTTCAACTCCCCCAGCAGGACATCAAGGACGGAAAGGTCCGAGCCGCGCGGTGGGCGCGCGGCGACACGGGCCGGGCTTAGCGGTCAGGCGGTCACCGTCTCGACGTGGTGGACGAACTCGCCAATGTGGTTGGCGAGTTCGGGCCACAGTTCCTGCGGAAGGCCGTGGCCCATTCCGGCCAGGATCAGCAGTTCGGCGCCGGGGACGGCGGCTGCCGTGGCTCGGCCTCCGCTGACGTCGCACACGAGGTCGTCCGCGCCGTGCACCACCAGTGTCGGCACCCGCAGTGACCGCAGCCGTTCGGTGCGGTCGCCCGTGGCCACGACGGCGAGGCCCTGGCGCTGGATGCCGAGGGGGTCGTATCCGCGGTCGAAGACCCGGCCGGCCCGCTCGGCCGCCGCGGCCGTGTCGAAAGCGAAGCCCGGGGACGCGACCAGCCGCAGGGCGCGCACCTGCCACTCGACGAAGGCCTCCCGTTCCCGCGGCGGTGCTCCCAGTCCGGCGAACACGGAGAAGTCGGCCTCCCCCACTCCGGGTTCACCGGTCGTGGACATCATCGAGGTGAGCGAGCGGGCCCGGTCCGGGTACTCGATCGCGATCATCTGGGCGATCATGCCGCCCATCGAGGAGCCGACGAGGTGCACGCCGGTGAGGCCGAGCGCGTCGAGCAGACCGACGGTGTCGGCCGCCAGGTCGGAGAGCGTGTAGGACGCCGAGGAGAGGTCGCCGGCCAGGGCCGCCGCGAAGTCCGGCACGGGTGCGTCGGGGAAGTGGGTCGAGCGGCCGGCGTCGCGGGTGTCGAAGCGGATCACGTGCAGGCCCCGGTCGACCAGCGCCCGGCAGAATCCCTCGGGCCAATTGATCATCTGGGCGCCCGCTCCCATGATCAGCAGGACCGGAGTGGCCTCCGGGTCACCGAAGCGTTCGTAGGCGATCTCGATTCCGGACGGGCCGACGTTCCGCGCTGTCATTTCTGGCATGGCCGAAACGGTAGCCATCGCACGGGCGGGAAAGATCGATCCACGGTCCGACGTTTTTCCCTGGCCCCCGGGTTACGGTGGAAGCGGCCCAGGAATTCGCTCGACACGCGGGAGCACCGCGACTCACCTAGAGTGTTGTGGTCGACGTGTTGATTCCGGTCGGCTCTCGCCGCCGACCCCTTTCCGTCGGTTCCCCGTGTGACGTACTCAAGCAGTCCGAGCATTTCGGGAGGAAAACACCATGCCCTTCGCCACCAGTACGGACGGCACGCAGATCTTCTACAAGGACTGGGGAGCGGGACAGCCCGTCGTCTTCTCCCACGGCTGGCCACTGACCGCCGACGCGTGGGATCCCCAACTGAAGGTGATGGCCGACAACGGCTTCCGGGCCGTGGCCCACGACCGGCGCGGGGGCGGCCGTTCCGGCCAGCCCTGGGACGGCAACAACCTCGACACGTACGCCGACGACCTGGCCTCGGTCATCGAGGCCCTGGACCTCCACGACGTGATCCTGGTCGGGCACTCGACCGGTGGCGGTGAGGTCACCCGCTACCTCGGCCGGCACGGTTCCGGCCGGGTCGCCAAGGCCGTGCTGGTCGGGGCGATCCCGCCGCTCATGCTCAAGACGGACGCCAATCCGGAGGGGCTGCCGATCGAGGTCTTCGACGGGATCCGCGACGGTGTGGAGACGGACCGTTCGCAGTTCTACAAAGATCTCAGTGCCACGTTCTACGGCGCCAACCGGGACGACTCGACCGTCACCCAGGGAACCCGTGACGAGTTCTGGCTCTGGAGCATGACCGTGGGAATCAAGGGCGCTTATGACTGCGTCAAGGCATTCTCCGAGACCGATCTCACCGAGGACCTGAAGAAGATCGACGTCCCCACTTTGATCGTGCACGGCGACGACGACCAGATCGTTCCCATCGTGGCCTCCGGCGACAAATCGTCCAAGCTCGTCAAGGACGCGATCTACAAGGTCTATCCGGGCGCTCCGCACGGCCTGGCGATGGTGCCCAGGTTCGCCGAGCGGTTCAACGCGGATCTGCTGGAATTCGCCCGGAGTTGATTCGCGGAGACAGGGGCCGGACGACGGGCCGGAGGCCGAGGGCTTGCGGCCCGTCGCCATGTCGGGCGGCCCGCACGTGACGTATCACGCAGCGACGGCATGTCTGACCGCGTCGGACCCGGGCACCCGAGTGCAGGTAAGGAACCGCACGCCCTACCGAATTGCCTGAGGTGAACCATGACCGAGGAGATCAAGGACCTGACCCCGAAGTACACCGTTCCCGGCATCGAGCGCGAGGCCGCGGGCCGGCTGATCGGTGTGCTGCGACTGCGGCTCCACTCGCTGAACGATCTCCACCTGACGTTGAAGCACGTGCACTGGAACGTCGTCGGGCCGCACTTCATCGCCGTGCACGAGATGATCGACCCGCAGGTCGACCGGGTACGGGAGATGGCCGACGACGTGGCCGAGCGCATCGCCGCGCTCGGCGGGATCGCGCCGGGCACACCGGGGACGCTGGTGACCGAGCGGACCTGGGACGACTACTCGATCGGCCGGGCCGACGCCATCGCGCACCTCGGCGCGCTCGACCTCGTCTACACGGGGTTGGTCGAGGACCTCCGCGCCGGGATCAAGGAGGCGGGCGCGATCGACCCCGCCACCGAGGACCTGCTGATCGGGCAACTGCGCGACCTGGAGCAGTTCCAGTGGTTCGTGCGGGCGCATCTTGAGAGCTCGGGCGGCACGCTCGCCACCGGTGACGCGCACTCCGAGTCCGAGGCGGCGACAAAGGGCGCCGGACTCGGCTGACCGGCCCGCAACCTGCACCGAACTTCCCCCGCTCGACCACACGTCGGCACCGGCACCCGCGAAACTTGCCGTTTGACAACTATGGCCATGAGGCAAGAAAGTAGCGGGTGTCGTCGCAGCAGGGGGAAGGATCTGGGATGTCCCGGTCGGCGGGGGCCACTCCGTGCGCCGGCCACGAACAACGGGCGGCCGCCGAGCGGTCGGCTGCCGGACGGACCGGTCAGGCGGTACGGCTGCCCGAGGACTCGTCGTGGTCGTGTATCTGCGCCGACGCCACCGCGCAGAACGCCTCAAGACCGGTCAGCAGCGCGTTGCGCCCGGCGGCCGGCATCTGCGCAAGCACCGCACCGAGCGCCTCCTCGCGCCGGGCCCGCAGGTCCGACAGGAAGGCCCGCCCCAGGTTGCTGAGGTACAGGCGCACCTCGCGCCGGTCCGTGGGACTCACCTCGCGGTCGACGAACCCGGCGGCCTGCAGACGGTCGCACAGTCGGCTGGTCGACGGCGGTGTCGAGGCGAGGTGGTCGGCGAGGGTGCGCAGGTTGATGCCCTCGTGGTGTTCCAGGATGAACAGGACCCGCAGCTGCGAGGCGGACGCGGGCGCCGTCGAGGCGCGCCCCCACAGCACTTCCAGTAGTTCCGCGGCCGTCGAGGTGACGCGCGCTACCTCGGCGGGTTCGGGGCGGGGGTGGAAGGACGTCACGGTCACACTCTCGCAGGCACAGGGACGGGCCCCAGCCTACTAGGCACCCGCGACCGACACCGATGGACGAGACCACACGCGACGACGGGGCCGTACGGCCCACCGCAGGGCGGGCGACGCGTGCCCCGGGCGAGAGATTGGCATACCTACGATCGTGAACAGATTCATGGCTGTCGAGCGGGCGCTGCGCACAGCGGCTCCCCACGAACTGCCCGACGTCGTCGGCCGGGAGCTGGGCCTGCGGTACGCGGCGGACTCCGTGGACCTGCTCGTGGCCGACTACGGCCTGACCGTGCTGCAGCCCGTGACCGACCTGCCGCACACCCTGCCGGCGGTCTCCGTGCACAACACCCCGGCGGGCCGCGCCTTCGGAGCCCAAGAGCCGTTCGTGGAAGGGAACTTCGGCGACGGAAGCGTGCGGGTGCACCTTCCGATCAGCGTGCGCGGGGACCGTCTCGGCGTGCTCTCGGTGACGCTGCCCGGCGGCGAGCACGCACGTGACTGTCTGCCCGAACTGACCGAGCTGGCCGAGGTGTTGGGACACGAAGTGCTGGTCGCCGAGCGCGACACCGACCTCTATCTGCGGGCCCGGCGCAAGGACCGGCTGACGCTCGCGGCGGAGATGCAGTGGCAGTTGCTGCCCGGCCGCTCGTGCTCGCGCTCCGAGTTCGACCTGGGCGCGCAGTTGGAGCCCGCGTACGCGATCCACGGCGACAACTTCGACTGGTCCGCCACGGCCGACCACCTCACGCTCTACGTCTCGAACGGCATGGGCGAGGGCATAGAGGCCTCGCTCCTGACGAACCTCGTGGTCAACGCCCTGCGCAACGCACGCCGGGCGGGCATCCCGCTCGGCGACCAGGCGGCCCTCGCGGACCAGGCCGTGTACGCGCACTACCGGGGCCGTAGCCATATGTCCGTGTTGATGTTCGACTTCGACCTCACCACCGGGCGGGCGCGGGTGGTGGACGCCGGATCGCCGCAGACGCTGCGGCTGCGGGACGGGGTGGTGGAACGGATCGCGTTCGAGGCGCAGTTGCCGCTGGGCATGTTCGAGGAGACCGACTACGTCGAGCAGGACTTCCTGATCGCGCCCGGGGACCGGCTGCTGTTCGTCAGCGACGGGGTGTACGCCGTCGCCTCCCCCAAGGGCGAGGCCTACGGCGACGCGGCCCTGGCGCGGGCGATCCAGCACACGCGACTGCTGCCCGCCGCCGAGGTGCCGCGAGCGGTGCTGCGCGAGCTGACCGGCCATCGCGGCACGCCGACCCCGGACGACGACGCCTTGGTGGTGTGCCTGGACTGGCGGGGGCGGTGAGGTGTGCGGCGTCGTACCCCGCGACCAGCGGCGTGACGCTAGTGTGAAGACACTGAGCCGGAAGGGTGAACGCCGTGAGCACCTCTGAGCCGCTCCCCTCCGTGGAGAGCGAGTTGCGCTCGGCCCCGCCCAACGCTCTCGTGGAGGCGGCCCGCCGCCTGCTCGGTGACCGCGCCGGAGCCCGGGAGGTCACCCTCCTCCTCGCCGACTACGGCCTGCGCGTGCTGCGTCCGGTCGCCCCGCTGCCGGGCACCGGTGAGACCGTCTCCGCCTACGACGGCCCGTCGGGACGGGCGTTCACCATGCAGACGCCCGTCGTCGAACCGTCGGCGGACGGGACGGCCACCGTGCACGTCCCGGTGACCGTGCGCGGCGACCGGCTCGGTGTCCTCTCCGTCCGGCTGCCCGCCGCCGGCGCCGACGCGGCCGGGGTGCGCGGGCTCGCCGAGTTCGCCACCGCGCTGGGCCACGAGATCGGCACGGCGGAACGCGACACCGACCTCTACCTCCTGGCCCGCCGTACCCGGCGTCTCACGCTCGCCGCCGAGATGCAGTGGCAGCTCCTGCCGGGGCGCGGCTGCGAACGCCCGGAGTTCGTGATCGGCGCCCATCTGGAGCCCGCGTACACCGTCGGCGGCGACAACTTCGACTGGAGCACCGACGGCGGCCGGCTGACCGTGACGGTGACCGACGGCATGGGCCGGGGCATCGACGCCTCGCTGCTCACCAGCGTCACGGTGGGCGCCCTGCGCAACGCCCGCCGGGCCGGCCTCGGCCTCGCGGACCAGGCCCGCCTGGCCGACCAGGCCGTCTACGCCCAGTTCGGCGGCAAGGTGTACGCCTCGACCCTGCTGCTCCGCTTCGACCTCGCGACGGGCACGGTCCAGGCCGTCGACGCGGGCTCGCCCCGGCTCTACCGCCGGCGCGGCGACACGGTGAAGCACATCGAGCTTGAGGCACAGCTCCCGCTCGGCATGTTCGAGGAGACCGCGTACGAGGAGCAGATCTTCAGCGTACGACCCGGTGACCGGCTCGTGGCCGTGAGCACCGGCGTCCACGGGGCCCGCTCGCCGGAGGGCGCCGCGTTCGGCGAGGAGGCGCTGCGCCGGGCTCTCGACACGGCGCCGGCCCAGACTCCGCAGGAGGTCGCGCGCTCGGTGGTGGCGCGGCTGGCCGAGCACTTCGGCAGCACGGACCTGGCCGCGGATGCCGCCGTGGTCTGCCTGGACTGGAACGGGCGCGCCCCCACGACCCCGTGATCATCCGCCCTCTGCGGACGGCCGCCGCCGCTGCGCCTCGACGAACGCCCGCAGGCCGCGCTCCAGGGCCGCACGGTCGTCCGGTTCCATCCCGCGTACGATCTCGGTCAGCGCCCGGGACCTGAGCTCGGCCACTTCGGCGAGGACGTCCCGGCCGTGCGCGGTGAGCCGCAGTTGGATCTCCCTGCGGTTGTGCGCCGCGGCCTCCCTGAGCAGCAGCCCGGCCGCCTCCAGGCGGTCGCACAGTCTGCTCACCGTCGGCAGCCCGGCCTCCAGGCGCTCCGCCAGCATGGTCAGATTCGCGCCCGGTGTGGTCTCCAGGGCGTGCAGGGCGCGCAGTTGATGCGGGGAGAGTCGTACGGACGCCTCGGTCGCCGCCGTGGTCCACAGGTCGGCCAGGCCGTCCACGGCATCGGCGATCCCGCCCGCGACGGCGTCCGCGCCCTCCGCCTGCGCCGGTTTCCGGTCCGCCTCCCCGGGCGCTGCCACGAGTTCGACACCTCAAGGAAGTCGGCAGTGTGGTGATTCGCCGCTCATGGGGTTGGCCTACCCGAGATTCCCGCGCCCAAGCGGCCGGGATCCGCTGGAGCGGCAACCCGATGCGTCACCTCCCGCGAAACCCCGCGGCGCCTCAGCCGAAGCGGTGGGGCAGCCGGACGACCTGCACGAAGAAGTCGTCGATCTGCCGGACCGCGGCGATGAACTGGTCGAGGTCGACCGGCTTGGTGACATACGCGTTGGCGTGCAGTTTGTAGCTGCGCAGAATGTCCTCCTCGGCCGACGAGGTGGTCAGGACGACCACCGGGATGTGCGCCAGCTCGGGGTCGGACTTGATCTTCTCCAGGACCTGACGGCCGTCGTACTTGGGCAGGTTGAGGTCGAGGAGGATGAGGTCCGGCTGCGGGGCGTCGGTGTGCTCGCCGCGCTTGTAGAGGAAGTCGAGGGCCTCCTCGCCGTCCCGGACGACGTGGAGGGTGTTGCCGATCTTGTTGTCCTCGAAGGCTTCCCGGGTCATCAGTTCGTCGCCCGGGTCGTCCTCTACGAGGAGGACGTCGATCGGGGTCGCGTCAGGGAGGGTCATGTGAGGGCCTTCTCGTCGTCGGTGACTTCAGGGGCTTCAGGATCTGAGGCGGCTTCGGTGGATTCTGTGGTTCCGGTGGGTTCCGCGGTCTCCTCGGCGTAGGGGAGCGTGAAGCAGAAGCGGGTGCCCTCGGCGGTCTCGGTGTCGAGCCAGATTCGGCCGCCGTGGTGTTCGACGATCTTCTTGCACAGGGCGAGTCCGATGCCGGTGCCGCCGTAGGCGTCGCGGCTGTGCAGCCGCTGGAAGATGACGAAGACCTTGTCCGCGAACTCCGGGGGGATGCCGATGCCGTTGTCGCCGACGCTCAGGCGCCACATGCCGGGGTTCTCGGGGTCGGGGTCGCAGGTGACGGAGACGTGCGGGGCACGGTCCGGGTGCCGGAACTTCAGGGCGTTGCCCACCAGGTTCTGCCAGAGCATCGTCAGCAGCGTCGGGTCGCCGACGATCTCGGGCAGGGTCTCGGGCCGGTCGATCCGGGCGTCCGACTCCTCGACGGCCGCCGCGAGGTTCCGCAGACCCTTGTCCAGCGCCGGGCCGAGGCCGACCCGCTCCCGGGTGTCGTCGAGGCGCCCGACGCGGGAGAAGGTGAGCAGGTCGTTGATGAGGACCTGCATGCGTTTGGCGCCGTCCACGGCGAAGTCGATGTACTGCAGACCGCGGTCGTCCAGCTTGTCGCCGTAGCGTTTCTCCAGGAGCTGGCAGAACGAGGCGACCTTGCGCAGCGGCTCCTGCAGATCGTGCGAGGCGACGTAGGCGAACTGCTCCAACTCGGCGTTGGACCGGCGCAGTTCCACGGCCTGGGCGTCCAGCTCGTCGGCCTGCCGGCTCAGTGCCTCCTCCTTGTCGCGGGAGACGTCGAGTTCGGCCACGATCCGTCTGCGCATGCCCTCGACGGCTCCGGCCACCGCGATGAGGTCGGCCGGGCCGTCCCCGTGGATGTGGTGCGCGAAGTCGCCGGCCGCGACCTGTTCCGACGCCTTGGTCAGCGCCTCCAGGGGACGGGTCACCAGGAGGCGTACGAGTACGGCGAGGGCGACACCGGTGAGCAGGAAGGCGGCGACCATCGCGCTCAGGACGACGTTGCGTACCGTCCGCTGGTGGGCGAGGTGGGCCCGGCCCTCCTTCACGGCCTTCGCGAGGTCGACGTTCTGCTTCGCCCAGAGACCGCGCAGGTGGTCGAACTCGTGCTTGCCGCTGTCCACGGTGGCCTGGTCGACGGCCCCCGGCCGGCCGGGGGTGACGGCGGCGGCGAGGGGCTCGGCGTAGTCCTGTCGCCAGGCGGCCGCGCCGTGCTCCACCGCCAGCAGATCGGCGAGGAGTTCGGGCCGGTCCTGGAGCTGTGCGCGCAGCCGTGCCGCCGAGCGGGCCTCGTCCTGTTTGCCGCTGGTGTACGGGGTGAGGAACTGCCGGTCGGCGGCGATCGCGTAGCCGCGGACGCCGGTCTCCTGGTTGACCAGGGCGGCCTGCAGTCGGTACACCTCGGTCTGGGCCGGCTGGACGCGCCGGAGCAGATCGTCGGTGACGGCGGCCGTCCGGCTCAGCAGGTTGGCGCCGATCGCGGTGCCGATCACCACCAGCAGCACCATGAGCGACAGCGCCAGGAAGAACCATCTCTGCACCGTCAGCCGGCGCCCGATCCCCGTTCCGCCCGTCATGTCCCTCATCGTTCGTCCCGTCACCGTTCGTCCCGTCTCGACATCCTCTCGTCCCACCTGCTCTTTTCCGACGCGGTGAATCACGTCCGGGGCAGCTGCCGCTTCCTGTCCCGCGCGGGTGCGTCACCTTCATGTCCAGTGCAGATGCATCACGGCCACGTCGTCGGCCAGGCCGCCCTGTGCCTCGGCGAGGCTCTCGGCGCAGGCGATCAGTTCGTCGACGAACGGCTCCGGGGCCAGTGCGGCCCGCTCCCGCGCGAGCCGCAGCAGCCCGTCCTCCCCGAGCCGCTCCGAACCCCGCCCGACATGCCCCTCGAACAGGCCGTCGGTGAACAGCACCACGGCGGCGTCCGCCGGTACGGCGAGGTCCTCGACCGGCCAGTCCGCGAGGCCGGGCACCACGCCCAGGGCCGGACCGCCGGACACCTCGACCCACTCCACACGGCCGCCGTCGCGCATCAGCAGTCCGTGGTGCCCGGCGCGCACCACCCGGGCCGTGCGCTCGCCGGGTGCGGCGGAGAGGCTGACGAGGGTCGCGAAGACCTCGCTCCGGGCGCGCTCGGCGACGAGGAGTTCCTCCAGCCGGGCCACCTGTTCGGCGCCCGTGACACCGCTGAGCACCAGCGTGCGCCAGGCGATCCGCAGGGCCACACCGAGGGCGGCCTCGTCGGGACCGTGCCCGGAGACATCGCCGACCACCGCGTGGACGGTGCCGTCGACGCTCTGCACGATGTCGTAGAAGTCGCCGCCCAGCAGCGCCTGCGCGCGCCCGGGGCGGTAGCGGGCCACCGCCTCCACGCCCTCGCCGCGCAACAGGGGTCTGGGCAGCAGGCCCCGTTCCAGGCGGGCGTTCTCCTGCGCCTGCATACGACTGGCCTGGAGCGCGACGGCCGCCCGCTCGGCCTGCTTGCGCTGGATCGCGTAGCGCACCGCCCGTCCGAACAGTCCCGGCTCGACCCGGCCCTTGATCAGGTAGTCCTGCGCGCCGGCGGCGACGGCGGCCAGTCCGGTCTCCTCCTCGGCGAGGCCGGTGAGGACCACGACGGCCGCGCGCTCGGCGCTCGCGCGTACCCGGGACAGCGCCTCGAGCCCTTGCGCGTCCGGCAGATGCAGGTCGAGCAGGACGCAGTCCGGCACGTCGGCGGCGAGCACCTCGGCTGCCTCGGCCATCGACCGCACCCATTGCAGACGTATCTTCAGCGCGCTGTCGGCGACCAGTTCCTCCACCAGCAGCGCGTCACCGGCGTCGTCCTCGACCAGCAGAACAGTGGGCTCCCAGACCGCCCAGGTCTCCGGGCCGGCTCCTACGCCACCCACCGACAGCAGGTCGTCGGCCCGCGGCTGTGGCACCACCATGGCCCTGCCCTCCCCACCGATCGGTCTCCCACGACCCCTGTCGACATAGTTGCCGTCAGACAACAGTCGAGAGCATACCGGTACGCCGGGACGTCCCGTACGCACTCGCCCTGACCGTAAGCGGAACCGCTCAACAGGCCCTGCGTTCCGCGTCGTTGAGGGTACGACGGTCAGCGGGAGATCGGTGCGACGCGGGCGTCCCCTACCCCCCGACGGGTGTCGGCCCCGGCATCGGCGCGATGCGCAGGGCGACCGCCCCCGCGGCTTCGGTGTCGTCGCTGCGCCGTGCCATCTCCGCCCACCACGAGCCGCCGTCCTCGATGTACCGCAACATGACTCCTTCACGGATGCCCCAGGGACAGACGGTGACGTTCTTGATGCCCGTGAGCTTCATGGCCGTGTGCCCGACCACGGCTCCGGCGAGGCTCTGCGCGGCCCGTGGTGCCGAGACACCGGGGAGCAGGGCACGCTCGGAGGCCGCGAGGGCGGCCAGCCGGTCGAGGCCCACGCGCAGTTCCGACCGCGCCAACCGCCTTTCCACAAAGGGACCTTGGCGTCCGGGAGCGGCACCGCAGAGCCGGGCCAACTGCTGAAAGGTACGGGAGGTCACGACCGTGGTCCGGGGCCCTTCCCAGCGGATCCGTGCGGCCACGTCCCGCAGCTGGTGCCGAACCTCGCGCCGCAGCGCCTTGACCGCGCGCTCGGGCGGCGGGTCCTGGCCGTCGAGGAAGTCCCGGGTGAGCCGGCCCGCGCCGAGCGGCAGGGATGCGACGAAGTCGGGCAACCGGCCACGTCCGAAGGCGACCTCGAAGGATCCGCCGCCGATGTCGAACAGGGCCAGCGGTCCCGCGCGCCAGCCCATCCAGCGCCGCGCGCCGAGGAACGTCAGCTCGCCCTCCACCTCTCCGGGCAGCGTGCACAGTCGTACGCCGGTCTCGGCGCGCACCGCGTGCAGCACGTCGGGCCGGTTCGGCGCGCCGCGAACCACCGCTGTGGCAAAGGCGAGTGGCCCTGCGGCGCCCCATCGCCGGGCGGTCTCCGCGGCGGCCGACACCGCCTTCACGAGATGGCGTACGGAGTCCTCGGGGAGCTCCCCGTACGGCTGCCCGACGCGCTCGGAGAGCCGCAGCTTCCACTTGGCCGTGTGCACCGGCAGGGGTACGCCGTCCACCAGGTCCGCCACCACGAGCCGAACCGTGTTCGAGCCCACGTCCACCACGCTCATCCGCATGGAGCGGTGAGTACCCCGAGCCGGGGTCGTCAGTCGTCCTGCCGGGCCTCTACCGATCTTCGTCCCCGTGTCACATCCGCGAGCCCGCCGGTGTCTTCATGTCCGAACCGCCGATCCGGCGCACCGACAAGGAGAACACCGTGACACTCCGCGTTCCGAAGGCCGAGCTTCCCGCCGAACTGCGGGAGACCATGATCAAGCAGCTCGGGGCCGTTCCCGAGCCCGTCGAAGTGCTGTGGAACAACCCCGAACTCGCCGCGGCCAACCAGGAGTTCTCGGCCCAGGTGGGCACGTGGAACGCGGCCGACGCGAGTCTCAAGACCTTCGCGCACATGGCCGTCGCCGCACAGATCGGCTGCAGTTGGTGTCTCGACATCACCTACTTCCAGGCGCTGAACCAGAGCCTGGACCTGACCAAGGCGAGCCAGGTGCCGCGCTGGCGGCAGTCGGAGGTGTTCACACCGCTGGAGCGGGACGTGCTCGCGTACGCGGAGGCCATGACGAACACACCGCCGACCGTCACCGACGACCTGTCCAAGAGCCTGCTCGACCGGCTCGGCCCGGCGGCGCTGGTCGAACTCACCGTGTTCATCGGCTTCGCCAACATGGCGGCCAGGTGCAACACCGCGCACGGGATCACCTCCCAGGGCTACGCGGACTCGTGCGAGATTCCACCGGCGCTCCGGACAGGGCCCGCCGGAGCCGACGTAGCGTCGACGGCATGACCCAGGACCCGTTCGTCACCCACCGCGGCCTGCTGTTCACCGTCGCCTACGAGATGCTCGGGTCGGCGGCCGACGCGGAGGACGTGCTCCAGGAGTCCTGGCTGCGGTGGGCCGACGTCGACCGGTCCCAGGTGCGGGACCCGCGCTCGTACCTCGTCCGGCTCGTCACCCGGCAGGCGCTCAACCGGCTGCGCACGGTGTCGCGCCGCCGCGAGGACTATGTGGGCGAGTGGCTGCCGGAACCGTTGCTGACCGGTCCCGATGTGGCCGAGGACGTCGAACTCGCGGAGAACGTCTCGATCGCGATGCTGACCGTGCTGGAGACGCTCGGGCCCACCGAGCGGGCGGTGTTCGTGCTGCGCGAGGTCTTCGAGCTGCCGTACGACGAGATCGCCGAGGTCGTCGGGAAGTCCGCGGCAGCGGTGCGGCAGGTCGCGCGGCGGGCCCGGGAGCATGTGGCGGCGCGGCGGCCACGGGTGCGGGTGAGCCGGGCGGAGCAGCAGGCAGTGGTGGAGCGGTTCCTGCGGGCGCTGCGGACCGGGCAGTTGCAGGAACTGCTGGCGGTGATGGCGCCGGACGTGGTGCTGGTGACCGACGGTGGCGGAGTGGTCGCCGCCGCGCTCGCCCCGGTCCACGGGGCCGAACTGGTGGCGCCGATCCTTGCCCGCGCGCACCGGTCGGTAGCCGCGTTCGACACCGTTCCCGTGTGGCTCAACGGTGAGCCGGCGGGTCTGATGGAGACCGACGGCGAGCCGTCCGCGATCAGCCTCGTGGTGGAGGACGGCCGGATCACCACGATCTACGTGGTGCGCAATCCGCGGAAGCTGACGCAACTGGGCGAGTCGACCGAACTCGTCAGGTGAGACCGCCGTTTCGAACTTCGCTTCGCACAGCGGGAGTTGAGGAGTCCGACACTACGATCGACGTGTCCGTACGAATCCTGTGCGAAACCGGAAACAGAAGCGGAGGGCCGGGAACCGTCCCCCGACCGAGCGCATCGGTACTGGCATGGATTCGGCCGCACGACAGGCCGTAGAGGGGGCGACGTCGTGGCGTATGCCAGAGCGGTGCGTGTCGGCGGGGTGGTGGCGGCCTGCGGGGCGCTGGTGCTGGGGTGCACGGGGGGTGGTGGTTCCGCGTCGCCGCCACCGACGATGTCGGGGGCGTCTCGGGGCGGCACCCCCACCGCCGGCTCCCGGTCTTCCGCGTCGGCGACCCCGGAGGCCGATCCGGGCAAGGAGCCGAAGACCGCCGCGCAGGCCCGGGCGCTGATCGAACAGGTCATCTCCGGGCCGGAGTTGTTCGGGACCGGCGTGACACGGGCGACGCCGTACGAGAGCGATCCCGCGCAGTGGGCCGTGCTGGGTGACGACTGTCTGTGGCGGCTGGAGCCGTTACCCGGGGACGCGCTGGCCACGCTGACCCGGCACTTCCAGGTGCCGGCCGCCGGCGCGAAGGGAGCCGTGCGGCTGTCGGCCACGGTCACCGTGCACCGCGCCGCGTTGGACGCGTCGTGGGAACAGGCCCGGATGCTGGAGGAGGACCTCGACTGCACGGAGCAGACACAGCGGCCGGGTGAGCGCCTGACCGGGCTCCAGTCGCTGTCGTTCGCCCGGGGCGAGGGCGGCAACACCAGCGGCGACGATCTGCTGCTGGAGACCGGACAGTGCGTCAGCGACACACACGGGGGCCCGTACCCGTACTGGTGGCAGCAGGCGGTACTGGGCTCGGTGGTGGCCGGTACGTCCGTGTGCGGCGGGCGCGGTCGTAGCCAGGAGGAGCTCAACTCCCTTGTGGCGGAGGTACTTCCGAGGATGCTGCTGCGGGTGCAGGAGGAGATCGGAAGCACCGCCGGTGGGGCGAGCCCCTCCGTGTCGGCCACGAAGGGCGGGTCGTGATGGAGCGGCTCCTTCCCAACGATCCGTCGCGGCTCGGCGGTTACCGGCTGCTCGGGCGGCTCGGCGCGGGCGGCATGGGTGTGGTCTACCTGGCGCGCGGTGCGGCCGGGGAACTCGCCGCGGTGAAGGTGATCCAGCCCGAGTTCGCCCAACAGGCGGAGTTCCGGGCCCGGTTCCGGCGTGAGGCGGAGTCCGCACGCGGGGTGGACAGCCCGTGGGTGGTGCCCGTGCTGGGCGCCGACACGGAGGGCCCGGCGCCCTGGCTGGCGACCGCGTTCGTGCCGGGGCCGTCGCTGGCCGAGGCGGTGCTGGAGTGCGGGCCCTTGCCCGCCCGGGTGGTACGCGTGCTGGGCAAGGTGTTGGCGCGGGCCCTGGAGGCCGTACACCAGGCGGGGCTGGTGCACCGGGACGTGAAGCCGGGCAATGTGCTGCTCGCGCTGGACGGACCGCGGCTGATCGACTTCGGTATCGCCCGGCCCACGGCCGCCGGGGAGACGGAGTTGACCTCGGACAGCATGGTGGTGGGCACGCCTGGCTTCCTCTCCCCCGAGCAGGCAAGGGCGTTGCCGGTGGGTCCGGCGAGCGATGTGTTCTCGCTGGGCTGTGTGCTGGCGTACACGGCGACCGGGCGCCTGCCCTTCGGCAGTGGCACGGCGGACGCGTTG
Source organism: Streptomyces sp. NPDC101776 (assembly GCF_044766845.1). Taxonomy (NCBI): domain Bacteria; kingdom Bacillati; phylum Actinomycetota; class Actinomycetes; order Kitasatosporales; family Streptomycetaceae; genus Streptomyces; species Streptomyces sp. NPDC101776. The sequence goes on from NZ_JBIWMV010000010.1 coordinate 30,318, forward strand.
CTGTACCGGACCGTGCACGACGCGCCGGAACTGGAGGGGGTCGAGGATGTCGAGCTGCGGGACCTGTTGGCACGCTGTCTCGCCAAGGAACCCGAGGATCGACCCCAACTGAGCGCGCTGGACGCGGAGTTGGTGGAGGACGCGCCGACCGGTTCGATCGGCTGGCTGCCGGATCCGGTGGTCCGGATGGTCGCCGACCGGTCGGCGGAGATGCTGGCCCTTCCCGGAATCGAACCGACCGAGATCTCCGGCGCACCGGAGGTCGCGGGCCCGGGCCGTCGTCGGGTACTGGCCCTCGCCGCGGGCGGTACGGCACTGCTCGCGGCCGGTGGTGGCACGGCGCTGTGGGCGGCCCTGCGGGACAACGGCGGGAAGACACCGGCGAGTTCGGTCACCGGGCGCGCCTGGACCATCGGGGTGCAGGCCGATCTGAGCGGCCCGCTGAAGGCGGCGGGGACCGCACAGGCGCGGGCCGCGCGACTGGCCGTCGAGCAGTTCAACTCCCGCAAGGACAAGGCGTTTCCGCTCACCCTGCGGATCGTGGACGACCGGGGCGAGCCGGCCCGGGCCCAGGCGGTGGCCCGTCAACTCACCGGCGACCGCAATGTGTTCGCCGTGCTCGGCCCCACCGGTTACGCCTCGGCGCAGAGTGCCGTAGAGGTGTACGAGAGCGCCAAGCTGCCTCTGGTGACCGTGTCCGAACTCTCGGTCTCCGCAGTCCAGTCGGCCCTCCTCGCCAAGCCGAGAAGCTACTTCCGGGCCGCCCCGCTGGCCGCGTACTCCGCGTTCGCCACCGTCACCGCGCTGGCCACCCACAGGTCACGCCGACCGGGACTGCTGGTCGACCGCGCGGGCGGGATCACCGGCATGGAGTCCGTCAACGTCGTCCACAGCGCGACGGGCGCGGTCGGCATGGCGCTGTACGCCAGGGTCGTCCCCGCTCTCGCACCGGACGTGTCGACCGTCGTCGCCGACATGCTCGCCCACGGCGTCGACAGCTTCTACTACACCGGTACTCCCGAACGTGCCGCCCCGCTCGCCCGGGCCCTGGCAGCACGGGACTTCACCGGCCCGCGGTTCCTGGACGTCTCCTCGGCGACGCCCGCGTTCCTCTCGGCGGCGGGCCCGGCGAGCGAGGGCTGGCAGGTCCTGGCTCCGTACATCGACCCGGGCGCCGCGGCCGTACGGTCGTTCGCCACCGCCTATCGGAAACGGTACGGCGCCGCGCCGGGCGACTGGGCGGCCGAGGCCTACGACGTCACCCGCCTGCTGGCCGACCGGCTCACCGCATTCGCCGGGACCGCCAAGCGGCGTCCCACTCGCACCCAGCTCGCCGACGCGCTCGCCAAGGCCAGGTTCAAGGGGCTGGTCGCCACCTACGCGTTCGACGCCGACCACCAGCTCATCACCCGGCAGGTACAGCACTACGAGGTCAGGGACGGGCGCTTCGTCTACGCCGGTCCGGTGGGAGTCACCGCTTCCTGACCAGCAGGGAGGCCAACGCGGAGCGTCAACAGGAGCCACACCATGCAGGCATTGCGGGCCGAGGACCCGGAGACCCTGGGCGGACACCGGCTGCTCGCGCGGCTCGGCGTGGGCGGTATGGGCGTGGTCTATCTGGCCCGCACCACCGACGGGACTCCGGTCGCGCTGAAGGTGATCCGCGCCGAGTACGCGGCCGACCCCGCGTTCCGCGCCCGGTTCCGGCGCGAGGTGCGGCTGGCCACCGGGCTCACCGGCCGCTGGGTGGTCGCGGTGACGGCCGCGGACACCGAGGCGCGTGAACCGTGGCTGGCCACCGCTTTCGTCCCCGGCCCGTCGCTGGCCGAGGCGGTGGACGGCCTCGGCCCGCTGCCCGCCGACACGGTCGTCGCGCTCGGCGCCCGACTCGCCCTGGCGCTGCGCGAGTTGCACGCCGTGGACCTGGTGCACCGGGACGTCAAGCCCGGCAACATCCTGCTGGTCCCGGACGGCCCCCGGCTCATCGACTTCGGCATCGCCAAGGGCGCCGGCGCGACCGCGCTCACCGCTCCCGACGCGGTCATCGGCACCCCCGGCTACCTCTCCCCCGAGCAGGCCCTGACCCGGGGCGGCGAGGTCGGCCCCGCCAGCGACCTGTTCTCCCTCGGCTGCGTGCTGGCGTACGCGGCCACCGGCCGACGCCCCTTCGGCACCGGCGAGCCACCCGCGGTCCTCTACCGCACCGTGCACGAAGCCCCGGACCCCACCGGCCTCGCCCAACTCCCGCCGCCTCTGCGGACGGTGATCGACGGCTGCCTCGCCAAGGACCCCGCGCTACGGCCGACGGCAGCGGCGCTCCACTCCGCGCTGACGGACGAGAAGCACCCGGCCGACGGCCCACCGTCGCCAACCGAATGGCTGCCGCCCGCCGTCCTACGGCTGGTCGCCGAGCGCTCCGCCCGCGCCCTCGACCCACCGCCCCGCACGGCAGGACCGTCCGTCCCCGAGCCGCTCAACACACGCACGCCACAAGGGATTTCACGCCGCCGCATCCTGGCCGTCGGCGGCTCGGCAGCCGCCGTGCTCGCCGCGTCCGGCACCGGCGCGGCCGTCCTGCTCGCCCGAGGACACACGGCGACGGGCGGCTCACGCCACGACGTCCCCACCCACACTCTCGCCCTCCACGCCGACCTGACGGGCACTCAGAAGACGCTGGGCCAGGCGCAGAAGCGGGGCGCGCTGCTAGCGGTCGCCGCCCACAACGCCCGCAAGAACGTCACCTACCGCCTCGCCCTCTCCTCCTTCGACGACGGAGGCGACGCGACCCGAGCGCGGGACGCGGCCCGCCGGGTGCTCGCCCAACCCTCCGTCAGCGCGGTCATCGGCCCGAGCACCACGGCCGGTGCCCGCGCCGCCGCCCCGCTCTACTCGGCCGCGTCCATGCCGGTGGTCCTGGTGTCGGTCGCCGACGACGCCGCCGGACTGTCCACCACGTCCCTGCGCACGCTCTGTACGACCAGGGCGTCCGACACCTCACAGACCCTGCCGATCCTCTTCTACCTGACCAGGACCCGCCCCAGCAGTCGCACGGCGATCATCCAGGACGGCGCGGCGGGCGAGACGGCCGTCGACATCAGCCGGAACCTGGTCGAGACACCGCCCAGCGGTGGCACCGTCACCGTCCACCAAATCGCCGCGAACAGGGACGACTTCGGCCCCGCCGTGGCCAAGGCGCTCGCCACCCGTCCGCAGGCCGTGGTCTACGGCGGCACGTCACCGCTCCGTGCGGCGGCCTGCGCCCGCGCCTTGGCCACGGCACGGTTCACGGGACCGGTGACCGGCTTCGAGCCCGTCATGCGCGCCGACTTCCTCAACGCGGCGGGGGAAGCTGCCGAGGGCTGGGTCTTCGAAGCGCCGTACACCGAGGCACAGTCGGCCGGCACCCCGGCGGCGAAGGCGTTCACCGCGGCCTACCGGGCACGCAACGGCGAGCCGCCCGGCCGGTGGTCCGCCGAGGCGTACGACGCCGTGGGCCTGATCGCCCGAGCCCTGGACGCGCTCGGGACCACCACCTCGATCGAGCCCGCGCAGGTCGCCGAGCGCCTCTTCCACACCTCGTACGACGGCGTGGCCAAGCCGATCCGTTTCGTCCAGGGCACCACCCACGCGCTGAACCCGGAGAACGGCGCCTTCCTGTACCGGGTCAGGGACGGCGCGTTCCGTTTCCTGGGCCGCTACGACCAGGTGCGCGCGGGCGGGTCTTAGAGACTTCCAGGGGCTGAGCGTGCCCAACCCCCTTGAGACAGCCTCTAGTTGGCGGTCTGCGTCGCGGCCACGGTCCGCAGATACGCGCCGAGGCGGGCGATGGCCGACGGGTTGCGGGGGCTCTCGACGAGGTCGACGTAGTCGAGGACGAAGATCCGGCGGTGCTTGACGGCGGAGACGTTGCGCAGTGGGGCGTAGGAGAGGAGGAACTTCTTCTTCTGTTCGGCGCTGACGTCGCCGTAGTTACAGATCACGATGACGTCGGGGTCGCGTTGCACGACGGTCTCCCAACCGACCGTGGTCCAGGAGTCGTTGACGTCGTGCATGACGTTGACACCGCCGGCCTCGCTGATGATCTGGTCGGGGGCGGCATAGCGGCCGGAGGTGAACGGGGCGTCCTGGCCGCTGTCGTAGAGGAAGACCTTGGGGCTCTTCGCGGGGGCATTGCTGTGGACGGTGGCTGTCTGCTTCTTGAAGTCGGCGATCAGTGTGGCCGCGCGCTTCTCGACGCCGAAGAGCTTTCCGAGGTTGGTGAGGTCGGCGTAGAGGGCGTCCAGGGGCGGCATGATGCCGCGTGAGGTGTCGGTGCGGCCGTTGCGGCAGGACTCGGTGAGGATGTACGAGGGGATGCCGAGCTTCTTGAGGGCGTCGGGGGTGAAGCCGCTGTCGTCGCGGAAACCGTAGTTCCAGCCGGCGAAGACCAGGTCGGCGCGGGCGTCGAGGACGTTCTCCTTGGTGAGTTGGTCCTTGGACAGCCACTTCACCTTCTCGTAGCCGTCCTTCCAGGGCACGTCGGTCAGGTCGCCCTTGTCGTCGGGCATGGCGAACCCGGCCATGCGGTTCTCCAGTCCGAGCGCGAACATCAGCTCGGTGATGCCGACGTCGTTGGTGACGACGCGCTTCGGGACCGTCCTGTACGTCACCCGCTGACCGCAGTTGGTGAGGGTGACGGCGGCGGACGACTTGGCGTCCTGCGGCGAGGTCTCGACCGTGGCGCCGCAGCCGGCGGTGGCGGTCGCGGCGAGGCAGAGGGCGGCGGCAAGCAGCTTGCGCATGGGGGCGGTTGTCCTTACGGGGTGGGCGGGAGCAGGTCGAACAGGAGCTGGAGGGCGCCGGTCTCGGGGTGTCGTACCGGGTGGGCGCGGACCCCGAACACCTCGGCGAGCAGGGCGGGTTGGAGCACGTCGTGGGGTGGTCCCGACGCGACGATCCGGCCGCCGGCGATCACGTACAGCAGGTCGCAGTGGGCGGCGGCGAGGTTGAGGTCGTGCAGGGCCGCAAGAACGGTCGGGCCGCTGCCGCGCACCAGGGAGAGCACGTCCAACTGGTGCCCGATGTCCAGGTGGTTGGTGGGTTCGTCGAGGACCAGGACCCGGGGTTGTTGGGCGAGTGCGCGGGCGATCAGGACGCGTTGGCGTTCACCGCCGGACAGGGCGAGGAATCCGCGGTCGGCAAGGTGGGTGACGCCGGTGCGTGCCATGGCTGCGGCGCAGATCTCCCGGTCCGACGCGGCCGTCCGGTCCCGGTGCGGGAACCGTCCCATGGCGACCACTTCGGCGACGGTGAAGTCGAACTCGGCGGACGACTCCTGCGGCAGCGCGGCCAACTTCCGTGCGACGGCGCGCGGTTCCATGGTGTGCACGTCGTCGCCGTCGACCCGGATAACGCCCTCGGCCGGTCGCAGCGCCCGGTACACACACCTCAACAGGGTCGATTTTCCGCTGCCGTTGGGGCCGACGAGCCCGACGAAGGCCCCGCTGTCCACGACGAGCCGGATGTCGTGCACCAGCCGCGTCGCGCCCGCGTCGACGGACAGTCCCTCGATGTCGAGTCGCATCAACGCCCCCCGAACGCATAGCCGCCACGCCGCATCAGCAGCAGGAAAGCGGGCACTCCCACGACGGCGGTGATCACGCCGACCGGCAGTTCGGCCGGCGCCAGCAGCAGCCGGGACAGCACGTCCGCCCAGACCAGGAGCACCGCTCCGGCGAGCGGTGCGACCGCGAGGACCCTGCGGTGATCGGCGCCGACGAGCATCCGTACGAGGTGCGGCACCATCAGCCCGACGAAGCCGATGGCCCCGCTGACCGCGACCACGGTCCCCGTGACGGCGGCGGTGACGAGGAACAACTCCCGGCGCAGTCGGCCCGGTTGGACGCCGAGCGCGGCGGAGGTCTCGTCGCCCATGGCGAGGGCGTCGAGCGACTCCGCCCGCCGGCGCAGCCAGGCCCAGCCAGCCGCCACGGTGCCGGCGGCCAGCGGCACCTGCGCCCAGGTCGCCCCGCCCAGGCTGCCCAGCAGCCACATCATCGCGGAACGGGCCGCCTCGCCCCGGGCCGCGCCGAACACCATCACGGTGGTGACGGCTTCGAAGCCGTACGCCAGCGCGGTGCCCGTCAGGATCAGCCGCAGCGGGGTGAGGCCTTGCGGCGAGCGGGCCACGGCGTACACCAGGACCATGGCCGCGAGTGCCGAGGCGAACGCCGACACCGACAGCGCCCACACCCCCAGACCCGCGAACGCGCCCAGCAGGATGACGGCGTTGGCGCCCACCGCGGCGCCCGAGGAGATGCCCAGCACGAAGGGATCGGCGAGCGCGTTGCGGACCATGGCCTGTACGGCGACGCCGACGGACGAGAGTCCCGCCCCGACGACGGCCGCGAGCACGACGCGCGGCAGCCGGATCTCCCAGACGATGGTGTAGGCGGCGGCGTCGGTGGCGTGCACGGTCCCGCCGGTGACTCCGGCCCACAGGAACCGGAACATGTCCGCCGTGCCGATCCCGGCGGCCCCGAGCCCGACCCCGCACAACAGCGACACAAAGAGCAGGAGGACCAGCCCGAGGAGCAAGGGCGGCAAGGGTATTCGGCGCACGGCGGGCGGTCCTTCACCTGGGGCCGCCTGGTGAGCCTCGATCGAGGAGACAGCCCCGGACGACCGTGGAGGCCGCTCGGTCCCCTCTCGCAGTCCACGGCGAGCAGTCAACGGGTCGCACCACCCACGGGCGATCGGACTCGCGCGACGACCAGGGGTCGCCACGCACACCGTTGCGGGTCAGCGCCGGACTCTCACCGGACTTCCCCCGCGGGAGGCCTGGGGAGCGTAACAAACCGGAGCAACCGGTTCATCCGCACCCCTCAACTCGGACCGCCCGTACGTGACATGGCGTGGGCCTGCTGCGGACAGGCGGCCCGCAGGGTGTCCAGCTTCTCCGCGTCGGTCGTCCCGGCGGCCGCCGTGTACGTGACGATCCTGAGGTCGGTGCCGGCGGCCATCACGACGTCGAGATCGAGGTCGAGGTCGCCCACCCGGGGGTGTTCGACGGTCTTGCGGTCGCCGACATGGGTGCGCGCGGTGCCGTTGGACCACAGGTGGGCGAAGCGCGGGCTGTCGTGCAGCATGCGGTCGACGAGGGCGGCGAGCCGCGCGTCATGGGGATGGGCGGCGGCCGTCACCCGCAGGTCGGCGACGAGGTCCTCCTCCTCGACCTCGTCGCCCGCCCAGGACCGGACCGGCCAGGCCGCGATCGGTGCCCGGCCCAGTGCGCCCCTCGGCCGGAACATGCCGGCCACGAGATTGCGCTCGCCCCAGCCGTACGTGCGGGGATCGCCGATCACCTCGGACCACATGTCGTTCCAGCTGACGAGGGTCCAGTCGGCGGCGAACACCGCGGTTGGGTTTCCCGCCAGTTGACCCACCAGCCGGTGCACTCTCGCGGGCACGTGCAGGGACACGTTCCCGGCCGAGGGCGGCGCGAGGTGCGCGCAGCGGAACAGATGGTCGCGCTCGGACGGTTGGAGCCGCAGCGCCCTGGCCAGCGCGGTGACCACCTGGACCGAGGGGTTGCGGGCGCGGCCCTGCTCCAGCCGGACCACGTAGTCGACGGACAGGCCGGCCAGCCCGGCCAGTTCCTCCCGGCGCAGCCCGGGGATACGCCGGTCCCCGCCCGCCTCCAGCCCGCTGTCCTGCGGCGACACCCGCTCGCGCCACCCCCGCAGAGCGATGCCGAAGTGGTTCGTCGTAGCCATGGAGCACATTGTCGTTCAACTGGCGTGCCGCACACGGCTGTTCACCCGCCGGTCGGCGGAGTCTTTACTCGCCGGACGCGTCCCCTTCGGCCGCGTCCCCGTCGGCCCACCGGGCCCGGATGAACGCGCCCGCGGCGTCGAGCGCGGCGGCGCCCTCGTCGAGCATCGCGGCGAACGCCTGGAAGACGTGCGGTACTTGGGGCCAGACCTGCAGTTCGACGTGGACGTCGTGCTCGGCGGCGCGCGCGGCCAGGCGTACGGCGTCGTCCAGGAGGATCTCGTAGGAGCCGACCTGGATGAACAGGGGCGCGAGGCCGGTCAGTTCGGCGAAGACGGGGCTGGCGTGCGGGTCGGTGGGGTCCGTGTCGCCGAGGTAGTCGCGGGCCCGGGCGCGCAGGCCTTCCGGGGTGAGGGAGGCGTCGACGTCGGCCTTGCTCTTCGCGCTGTCGCCGGACACGCTCAGGTCGGCCCACGGGGAGAAGACCGCGGCCGAGGCGGGCTGGGGCAGGCCCGCGTCCTTGGCGGCGACCAGCGTCGCGGCGACGAGCCCGCCGCCCGCGGACTCACCGACGAAGGCGATGGCGGAACTGGGCACGCCGTCGTCCAGCAGGGCCCGGTACACGGCGAGGGCGTCGTCGACCGCGGCGGGGAACGGGTGCTCGGGCGCCAGCCGGTAGTCGACGCAGACCGCGCGCGCACCGGTGCGCCGGGAGACCTCGCCGGCCAGCCCCGCCGCGTCGGCAGCGGAGCCGATGACGTACGCGCCACCGTGCAGGTAGAGCAGGACGGTCGCCGGGTCGGTCGCCGGCGTCTCGACGATGACGACCGGTACGCCGCCCAGTTCGCCCTCGGTGGTCGAGACGTCGGGCGGCAGCGGGATGGACGTCATCATGTCGTGGAAGAGGGCGCGCTGTTCGACGACGTCCCCGCCGAGGTCGAGCGGGCCGTGCCGCAGCATCTCGAGGAGGGCCTGGCGCTGTTGCCGGGACATGGTGATGCCTTTCGTGGTTCCGGTCGATGCGGTGGAGCGGTCGAGCGGGCGTCGGTCAGCGGGGCGGGCCGACGATGACCTGGCCGTACAGGTCGGCGGCCTCGGCCATGATGTCCCGCGAGATCTCGAAGCCCTCGGGGCGCGGGGTCGTGAGGTCACGTCCCGCGTGCCGGAACATGCCCTCGATGCCGCCGGGCGTGCAGATCATCAGCAGGTCGGCCGTGTCGGAGGTGATCCGGTAACCGTGCGGCACGTTCCGCGGCAGGAAGACGATGCCGCCCTCCGACAGCTCCATCTCCTCGTCGTCGCACCACAGCAGCGCACTCCCCTTGATGAGCATGAAGACCTCGTCCTCACGGGTGTGCTTGTGGTACGGCGGTGCCTCGCCCTTGGCGACGGAGAACCGTCCCACGGTCAACTGGCCGCCGGTGGCCGCCGCGTCCAGGAGGACGGCGAACTCGCCGCCGTCGAGCCATTCGAGCTTCTGCTGCTGCTCGGGCTGTGCGAGGTAGGCCATGGTCATGTGGCGTTCCGTTCTGCGCGATCAGCGGTCTCCGGTCGGGGCCGTGCACTGTCCGTCCCATGATCCGCTTCCGCACACGCCGGTAGCCAGCCGTCTGGGTAGGACCAGCAGTACCACTCCCACCACGTGTGGCATTCTCTGCTGCCATGGATGTCTCGACTGATCGACAACTGCCGTCCGAGGACGAGGACATGGAGATCCGGGCCGTCTCCGGCGACCGGCTCACGTTCTTCGGGGACGCGGTGGTCGCCATCGCGCTCACACTGCTGGCGCTGGAACTGCCGGTGCCGGAGGGGTCGACCAACTCCGAGCTGTGGCACTCGGCCACGTCACACCGTGAGAGCTATCTGGCGTTCATGATCAGTTTCGTGGTGATCGCCGCGCACTGGCGCTCGCACCACCGGGTGTTCCGCTATGTCACGGCGACCAACAGCCGCTTGACGTCGCTGACCATGTACTGGCTGCTCACACTGGTGATCACCCCGTTCGCGACGGACGTGATCGGCGGCGAGGGAGCGTTCCAGGCCCGGTTCGTCTTCTACGCCGCCGTACAGTTCGCGTCCTGTCTCCTGTTCATCCTGATGGTCCGCGAGGTCCGCCGCGACGGCCTCCACCGCGTCAGCACCCCGCCCGAGGTCTTCACCCGGTCCATCCGGCGCATCGGCATGGTGGCGCTGGGCTTCCTGCTCTCGATCCCGGTCTCGCTCGTCACGCACTGGGCGTACCTGTGCTGGATCGTGGTGCCGGTCGCCGACACCGTGCTCGACGCCCGGCGCAAACGCTCCGCCCGGCAGGGCCTGGCGGACTGAGCATCCGGGGTCAACTGCCCCGGTCGGTGCCGCGTGAGGTGTGGCCCCAGTCGTGTTCCGGGTCGGCGATCCGGTCGGCGTCGAGCAGGGCGGCCGGGTAGGCGTCGGCGGCGTAGACGTGCCCGGCTTCGAGCAACAGGACCGTGCGCGCGGGGTCCTGGCTGAGGCGGGCCGCGAGGACCGCGCCGGCGGAACCTCCGCCGACGACCACGACATCGGCGGTCGCGGGTACGTCGGCCATGACGAACTCCTCCTGTTGCGCACGGTGTTGGCGAACAGGCCGCGGGTGGAGGGGACTTGGACCCATGGTCGGGGGCGGACAGGTGAGGCCGCGTCGCCGGAATCCGGTGATCGTGCGGCCCTCAGCCGCGGCCGTTCGACAGGAGGCGCAGCTCACGGCCGCGTTGTACCGCCGCGGAGCGGTCGCCGGCGCCGAGCTTGGCGTAGATCCGGCGGATGTGGGTGTTGACGGTGTTGAGGGACACGGACAGTTCGGTGGCGATCTCGGGGCGGGTGAGGTTCGTCGGGAGGTAGCGCAGGACGCGCAGTTCGCTCGGGCTGAGGTGTTCGGCCGGTTCCGTGGCCGGGCGGTCCGGTCCGGCCGGGGTGTTTCCGCGGACGACGTCGAGGATGTCGGAGACCAACGCGGCGTGCGAGGTGCGCTGTTGGAGGTTCTCCAGCAGTTCCCAGGCGCCGGTCATCGCGAAGGGCAGGATCATCCGGTCCGGTTCGGCGAGGTGCAGCGCCTGTTCCACGGCGGTCGCCGTCGCGTGCTCGTCGCCGAGGTCGCGGCAGGCGAGCGCGTCCAGGAGTCGGGCCTCGATCGGGGTGAGGAAGGAGTTGACGGGGGCGGTGCCGTCGAGGACCGGCCCGAGCTCGCGGCGGGCGGCCATGGGGTCCCGCTCGGCGAGGCGGACCACCGCGGCGGCGGCGCGGATCTCGCCGGTGGCGGCCCGCCGTTCGTCGAGGGCGGCGAGGGTGGCCCACGCCTGCTCGACCATGCCGAGGCGGGCCTGGGTGGCCACCGTCCAGGCGGTCACCTGGGACCAGAGCCCGTGCTCGCCTCTCATGTGTGTCTGCACCTGCTCGGCGGCGGTCAACTCGGCCAGGGCGTCGCGGTGTCGACCGCGCGCCGCGAGAAGCATCGCGGACATCAGATGCACCAGCAGCCGGACACCGGGCTCGCCCTCGGACCGGGTGGCGTGCCGGGCGCGCTCCAGCCACTGTTCCCCCTGGTCGAAATCGCCCGCGCAGATCAGCGTCCCGGCGAAGGACACCTGCGCGGGGACGATGACCGCCTCGGCGCCCCAGCCGTACCGGTCGGCCAGCGCCAGAGCCTGCTCGCAGCGCTGCCTGACCAGGGTGAAGGAACGGTTGCCGGAGGCGAAGCCCAGGTGGGCGCGGCAGGCGACCTCCAGATAGGGGCGGTCGATGTCCTGGGCGAGCGCGGCGCCCTCCAGCAGGTGGCGTTCGCTGGCGTCGAGCCGCAGCGACCAGGCCTCGCTGACGCCCAGGTTGAGGAGGGCGAGGGCTCGTAGGTCACCGGCGAGCGCGATCTCCGTGGTGGACCGGCCGGTGGTGGGGGACGGCAGTGCGTCGGCCTGCTCGAACACGGCGTCGAAGTGCCCGCGCAGCCGGGCCAGTAACAGGTCCAGGCACGCGATCGCCATCCGCAGCCGCTGCCGGTGGTCGGGTGCCGTCGTGTCGGCGTACGCCCTGACGAGTTCGAGGTGTGCCTGGGCCTCGTCGAGGCGGTGCTGGTGCAGCTCGGCGTTGGCGTGCACGAGGGCCAGCTCCGGGGGTTCCTCTCCGGTGCGGGCCGGGAAGGCGTGCAGCAGCGCCACGACCGTTCCGGCCTGTCCGTCCAGGGTGAGGCTGACGGTGTGATCGGCGAGCAGCCGGGCCGCCTCGGTCCAGTCGCCGGCGGCCTGCAGATGCCGTACGGCGTCGGCGGCCTGGCCGTGTTCGGCGAACCAGCGGGCGGCCGGCCGGTGCAGTTCCGGGATGTCCCCGGGGAGTGTGCGGCGCAGTTCCAGCCGGAGCAGGTCGGCGAACATGTGGTGGTAGCGGAACCAGGTCCGGCCGGGATCGAGCGCCACGACGAACGCGTTGGCGTCCTCCAGTTCCAGCAGGATGCGTTCCGAGCCGGTCGCGCCCGTGAGGAGGTCCGCCAGTTCGCCGTTGACCCGGTCGAGCAGCGAGGTGCGCAGGAGCAGCCGCTGTACGTCGGGCGGCTGCCGCTCCAGCATCTCGGCCAGCAGGTATTCGGCGACCGTACGGTGGCTGCCGGAGAACTCGGCGACGAACCGTTCCGGATCGGAATGCCCGGCCAGGGAGAGCACGGCGAGCCGCAGCCCGGCCGCCCAGCCCTCGGTGCGCCGGTGCAGGAGACCGGCCACGTCGTCGGACAGCACGATCTTGGCGGCGGCCAGCAGCTCGCGGGTCTCGGCCTCGGTGAAGCGCAGGTGCGCGGCGCGGATCTCGGCCAGTTCGCCGTCCAGCCGCAGCTTGTGCAGACGCAGCGCCGGGTCACGGCGGGTGGCCACGATCGCGTGGGCGCCCGGGGGAAGACAGCTCAGCAGTGTCCCCAACTGCTCGACGGCCGCTGCGGAACCGAGCTCGTGCAGATCGTCGATGACGAGGAAGAAGGGCTTCGGGGACGCCGTGATCTCGGACAGCACCTTGCCCATGACGGCGTCGCCGTCGAAACCGGGCGTCACGGCCGACGGCTCCGCGGCACCCTCGGCGCCGGCCGCCGCGCGGACCTCGTCCAGCAGCGCGAGCCAGAACAACTGCGCGTCCCACTGGCCCGGCCGTACGGACATGAAGGCGATACGGCGGCTCCGGTCCGGCCGGTCCGCCCAGGTGCGCAGCAGCGAGGTCTTTCCGCTGCCGGCGGGCGCGGACACCAGCGTCACCTGCTTCTCGGCCGCGCGGTCCAGGACGGTGACCAGGTCACGGCGGTCGATGAGCCCAGGTCGCCCCCGGCCCGAACCCGCTGCGGCCCGTGGGGCGGGGGGCGCGCGATGTCCATCAGGCACGCGGTCAGCGTAACCGAGCGCTCTGATCATTCCCACGGGAAACAGACCGTCGCTCCCCCGACGTGGTGGCGTGGCTCGGGTCGTCGGGGTCGACGCGCTGCCGGCCGCGCGCGAGGCGAGTCTGCGCGACCGGCCGGGTCTCTACGCCGACTACGTGGTCGGCGACTTCCTGCGTCCCGACGCGCTCCGTGAGGCTCTGCTCCCGTACGCGCTCGGGGGGGGTGTCGGCGGGGGCGTTCGGCGGCACGCACGCCACGCCTCGGGCCCTCGACAACGCGCTCGCGGTGCTGCCGTCCGGCACTCCCGTGGCCTTCACGATCAGCGAGCGGTGGATGGACGTATCCGATCCGGACGGGTTCGGCGTCGCGGTCGAACGGCTGGTGGCCGAGGGACGCCTCTCGGTGCTGGAACGCACACGGTTCCAGCACCGGGTGACGACGACCGGCGAGCCGATCTTCTACGAGCTCCTCGTGGGCGCGACCGGCTGATCCGGGTGGGTTCAACTCCCTTGCCCGCGCCGGACTTTGATCAGGCGTGGACCTGCGAACCCAGGCCGAGGTCGAGGCGGAGCGACTCGAGGACGATGAACGTCGTGCTGGCCGTGTAGACGTCGGCGGCGGCCAGGACGCCGGTGTACTTCTTGATGACCGGGTCGGCGGCGTAGGCGACTTGGGCGGCCTGGTACTCCTTGACCGCGGCCCAGGCGTTGTCGCCGTACTTGACGAAGTACGGCGTGGGGTCGATCGTCGCCAGCGCCTTCTTGACGTTCTCGACGATGTCGTTCACGTACTGCTGGTAGACGACCATGTCCTGGCGGGTGCCGAGCCGGCCCATGTGGCCGCCGATGTAGTGCTTCCACGGATACGTCAGGGACTTGGCCGGGGCGGCTATGGAGGCGGGCACGTCCTCGTTCAGGTTGAAGCTGTCGAAGGGGACCCAGCCGGGCAGGTTGACGTCGACCAGCATGAGCGTGTCGTGGTCCGGCAGGTGGATGTAGATGTTGTCGGGCGAGTGGTTGGTGCCGCGCCACGCCAGGTCGACGCGCTCGCCGCCCACGCGCAGCGTGTAGCGCTTCTCGAACGTCACGTCGGGCAGCGGCCGGGTCGGGTCGTTGTCGCGGGCCAGGAGCCGCCGGTTCTCGGCGTGGCCGATCCGGGTCACATGCCGGCCGAACAGCGACGACGCTCCGAGGTGGTCGGCGTGGTGGTGGGAGTAGATCAGGTGGGTCACTCTGTTGGAGACACCGTTGGCGGCGGCTATCTCGTCGATGGCGCGCTGGAGGTTGTGCTCGATGGTGGGCGGCGCGTCGAACAGCACGACACCCTCACGGGTCGTCAGGAAGGCCGCCTGGTAGGTGCCGTCGGTCACCCAGTACAGGTTCTTCGTGACCCGACCGATGTGGTAGCCCTGCGCGTTGACGGCGGGACCGAGCGCGGACGGCGGGATCGGCGCGTAGTCGGGCAGCGTGGGAGTGGCGGCGGAGGCCTGGCCGGCGAGCGCGCCGTCGGCCAGCGCGGCAACCGTCGGAACGGCCGCCAGCACCGCGCTTCGGGCGAGGAACGAGCGGCGGTTCGTCGATGACATGGTGGATCCCCTCGGACAGTGGTGAGGTACGGGTGACGGTGGCGTGGATCGAGGTGGGGGCGTCGGACCTGCCCGGCTACACGCCGTGGGCCGGCACGATCGCGCCGCTGATGTTCGTCGCGAGGTCGCCGACGAGAAACGCGATGACGTTCGCGATCGTCTCCGGCGGTACGGCGTGCGCGAGCGCCTCCGGAGGGAGCATCGCCCGGTTCTTGGCCGTGTCGAGGAGCTGCGGCGCCACCGCGTTCACACGGATGCCGTGCGGGCGCAGCTCCAGGTCGAGAACGCGGACGAGGTGATTGAGTGCCGCCTTGCTGAGGCTGTAGGCGGCCACGCCGAGGGTCGGCTCGCTGGCCGGCCGCGCGGACACGTGCACGATGGCGCCTCCGCCGCGCCCGCGCATGTACGGCGCCACGGCCTGGCTCAGCCACAGCGCGGCGCCGAGGTTGACGTCCATCATGAGCCGCAGGTCCTCGGGGGTCGCGGCGAGCGCCTCTCCCGGGCGGAACACACCGAGGGTGTTCACCAGCACCTCGGGAGGTCCGGACTCGGTGGCGATCCGGTCGATGACGTTCCTGGCCACGGTGGGGTCGGTCGCGTCGCCCTCTTCCCGCCGGATGCCGTCGGGCACTGCGTCCAGCGCCTTCTCCGTGCGGTCGACCGCCGTCACCGTGAACCCGGCGTCCGCGAGCAGCAGCGCCGTGGCAAGACCCAGGTCACCGCCCGCACCGACCACCACTGCTACGCGCTCGCTCATGAGACCGCCTCCTTGCCGGGCGTTGCCAGGCTTGCCCGGCATTGCCGAAGTCCCTTGCCGTTCCTGTGCGTTGGCACGCACCCAGGTTTGTCGCGGGACAGGTGAGCGATCCTCACCGGATTCCGGTGATCTGGTGATCAGGCGCTAGCCGCAGGCTGCCCCGGAGTACCCGCAAGGAGCTTCCGGGCCCCCTCCAGACACTTCGCCGGATCGACCGGCGCCGCCTGGAGCCCGGGCAGCAGCAGAATCCACAGGTCGGTCACCGCGTCCTCGATGTTGCGGCGGTCGTCCAGTGCGTCGGAGACGGTGTGCGTGCCGAAGAAGCTGGAGACGAGGACCCGCGCGGCGCGCTCGGCATCGATGCCGGGGGCGAGTTCACCCGCTTCCGTGGCGGCGGCCAGCATGCGGGCAGCCGCGTCGATCCACCCCACGAAGGGCCGGGGCAGGGACACGGGGATGGATCTGCGCTCGCTCCAGAGTCTGTTGCCGGCGCGGACGATCACGTTGTCCCGGAATTCCCGGGCCACGGCGAGACTCAACCCCACCAGTCGGTCGAGAACCGGGGCATTCCGGGATTCCCAGTGCTCCACATAGCGCGGCCATTCGGCGAAATGGGCTTCCAGAACGCCCCGGGCCAGCCCTTCTTTACTGCCGAAATGGAAATAGATCGCGCCGCTGGTGTACCCGCTCGTACGCGCCACATCGCTGATGCTCGTACCGACGTACCCGTGCTGTTCGAACAGCACCGCGGCCGTCGCCAGAACAGCCCGCCGGGTGACTTCCGCACGTTCCTGCATTTTCTCGGTCGCCCCTGTCCTGCGTGCCGGATCGTCTTTTCCGGTGAATCTAGCCGACAGGCCGACGTTTCCCGCACGTATGCCGGAGAACCATAGCTTCTATTATTTTATGACCGACTCACGCTCTCTCGCACCGCCCGAAGCCACCCCGGAACATCTGACGCTGAACTGGGACAGCTGTGTGTCCCGGACCCTCGTGCACCGCAGAGCGGTCGCCGAAGTCCTGCTCACCGACGCCCGGGCACTGGGCGACGACCAGTTCCTCCTCGCCGCCCAGTGGCCGCGCTCGTACGCCACGTCCCGTACTGGTGCCGGTGGCGGTCCCGGGTCCAGTTCCGGTTCCGGTTGCGACGAACGGCACGATCCGATACTGGCCGCCGAGACCATTCGCCAGGTCGGCCTCTACATCTGCCAGCGCTTTCTCGGCGCCCCGAGCACGAGCAGACCCGTCATCAGGAGCGTCGGGTTCCGGCTCGACAACGACACGGAGCCGGTGGTGGGTTACGGCGCCACCGATGTGCTGTGCCGGGCCGAGGTGTTCGACGTGCGCCGCGCTGACGACGTGCCGTGGCCGGTCGCGCTGAGCGTACGGATCCAACTCTCCGCCGCCGGGCGTGAGTTCGGCTCGGCCTTCGGACGCGTCCGGGTCCTGTCCGAGGAGGAGTACGAGACGTTCCGCGGCCCGAACGCCGCCGCCGGCCCCGTTCCGGACGACGTGCACCGGCGCCCTTCGCCCACCGAGGTGTGGGTCCCGTCCCCCGGCGACGTGATGCTCGTCCGCGACCCTTCCGGAGCTCTGCTGGTGGCGCCCGCGGACCTGCGCCACCCACGGTTCTTCGACCACCCCAGCGACCACGTACCCGGCATGGTCCTGCTGGAGGCGGCCCGACAGGCGGCCTGCCTGGCGGGGGCCTCCCCCGGCCGACTGAGCGGCTGCCACATGCGGGCCCTGCGCTTCACCGAGTGGAACTCCCCCGTCCATGTCGAATGCGGACCGGCCGAGGACGGCTGGGCCTTCCAGGTCACCCAGGACGGCGATACGACAGCCTCCGGCACCCTGTCGTTCGCGACACAGGGGTAACTCACCCGCGATGGACGCCTGTTCACGCGAAGAACGGGCGCCCATCGCAAAGAGCGCAACGCGGTGACCACCGACATACCCAAGTGCCGACCGTTCCCCGATCTCCTACTCTGTGCCGGGGCCGTCGATCAGGGGGAACCGACGATGAGCATGTACTTCGACATCGGCGACGAGACGCTCTGGAACCCGTCGAACGGCGCGGGACGCCTCTTTCTACGACAACTCGAGCTCTTCGAGGCGGAGTTGAACCTGCCCTCGGGAATCGGCCAGGGCAAGTACTGGGGCGACCCCGACACACTCGAGGTCGATCCGGCCGTATACGCGGAGTTCGTACGCGCCCTGGTCGCCCGTCATCGCCGTACAGCGCACTCCGTGATCCTCGCGCTCTCCGAGGGGTTCGTGGCAACGGCGGTCGCACTCGCCCGGCGCGCCGAAATCGACGTCCGGATTCCCGACGACCCGCGCACCACATCAGCCGCCGTCGTCACCGCACTGGCCACCCGGGCAAGGGAGTTGGACGGGCTGTGACCCAGATACGCGCCAAAGGGGCAACGAGATGATCTTGAAGCCTGAGCGCCCGTCGGTCATCACCCTTTCCGTTCAGTGTCGTTGGTGGTGATGCTGAAGTCGTACCGGCGGACGGGGTGTTTCCCCGCAGTCGGCTTCGTCTTCGTCGCCGACGCAGCCTCGGTCGTCAGTCGAGGCCTTCGATGATGCGGAAGTCGCGCTCGACGCCGTCGGCAAGTGCGGTCAGCGCCTCCTGGTAGGCCGCGCTCTCGTGCGCCGCGACGGCCTGCTCGAAGCTGTCGAACTCGATCAGGACGGTGCGCTCGGCGATTCCGGCGTCGTGTGCGACGATCCGGCCGCCGCGGGCGAGCGGCCGCCCGCCCGCGGCCTTGACGGCCGGAGCAGCCAGCTCGTTGTAGGCAGCCAGCTTCTCGGGGTCCGCGATGGTGCGGTAGGCGCTGACCCAATAGCCCTTGGCCACGGTTACCTCCTGTGTTCGGAATTGATGCTCAGAAGCATGTTCAGATCCATGGTCGGCGCGCTGTGGGTCAGCGAGCCGGAGACGGCATCGAAGTCGGACAGCTTCGATCCTCAGTCTTCCGTTCGACTCGACCGGCCCGAACCCGGCACACCGACCGGGGCTGTGATCGGATCGTCAGCGTCCACTGCGCGCTGTCGAGGGAGACGTGGAACGTGGTCGCCACGCTGATGATGAGCGGCGTCCCGAGGCTGGCGACCGCCGCCACGACCAGGGCGGTGGACATCAGGGCGGGGACCAGCAGACGTGTCCGTCGATCAATCGCGCGTACGCGTCGACGCCCGCCTGGCGTCGCGTCCGGACGTACGACGCGCCGGCCCCGGTCAGGCACACCAGCCTGACCCGCTTGTCGGACGGATCGCCCTTCCGCTCGACCAGCCCGGATTCCTCCATCACCCGGACCAGGACGGTCATCGCGGGCTGGGTGACGCCCCCGGCCACCGCCAGATCGGTGATCCGTCGCGGGCCGGTCTTGTCCAGGGTGGCCAAGGTGGCGGCGGACGTCAGACTCATGTCGCGGGGAAGGCGTCTCACGGCCCTGGTGGCCAGACCGTAGAGGGCTGACCCGATGGCATCGGAAGCGCCGTGCGCGGCGTCTCGGCGACTCACGCCTGAAGCATTGGCACTATATGAATCCTTTATGCATCTCCGGGTCGGGGTTCTCGTGAGCCCTCGCCGTATGCCAGAGGGATACCCGCGCTGATCTGCCAGCGGCAGAACACCGGCCGAACCAGGCTCGACGATCACTACAGTCCAGTCTCATGGCGACGATTACGACGCGTACGGTCGAGTATCCGGCCGACGGTCTGACGATGATCGGGCACCTCGCGCTCCCGGCCGGTGTCGACCGCCGGCCCGCGGTGCTGCTCGGACCGGAGGGGATGGGCCTCAGCGACGTCGAGCGCCGCCGGGCCGATGCCCTCGCCGAACTGGGATATACAACGCTGGCCTTCGACCTTCACGGCGGGCGCTATCTGGGCGACCCCGAGGAGATGCTGGCCCGCTGCCTGCCGCTGCTCGCTGATCCCGACCGGATGCGCGTCATCGGCCATGCGGCGCTCGACGTGTTGCGCACCGAACCCCGGACCGACCCCGACCGGATCGCCGTCGTCGGCTACGGCACCGGGGGCGCCGTCGGGCTGGAACTCGGGCGCGACGGCGTCAGCCTGCGCGCGATCGGGACAGTCAACGCACTGACCACGGGCCGACCGGGCGAGGCG
Organism: Streptomyces sp. NPDC101776; assembly: GCF_044766845.1. Taxonomy (NCBI): domain Bacteria; kingdom Bacillati; phylum Actinomycetota; class Actinomycetes; order Kitasatosporales; family Streptomycetaceae; genus Streptomyces; species Streptomyces sp. NPDC101776. The sequence goes on from NZ_JBIWMV010000010.1 coordinate 49,920, forward strand.
GCGCGCATTCGCTGCCCGGTGTGGGCCGGGGTCGGATCGGAAGACCCGATCATGCCGCCCGCGCAACGGAACGCGTTCACCGCCGAGATGCAGGCCGCGGGCGTCGACTGGCGCCTCACGGTCTACGGCGGCGCCCTGCACGCCTTCCACCACCCGCCGGTCGACCACCCCATCGTCCCCGGCGTCGGCTACCACCCACGGCACGCGCGGCGAGCCTGGCGCGACGTCGTCGACCTGCTCGCCGAGTGCCTGCCCGTGACGGAGGATCTCGGGCCATGCCCCAGGTAAGCATGCTGGCGCCGGGCATGGTCGGCGCCGGGCACTGACAATCCTCTCCCCTCAAGTCCGCACAGCAGAAACGCATTCGGGCGGATGATCGATCGCGGAAACGCGCTCGCAACTGCCGCAGAAAATGCCGGATTTACCGCGACAGAGCCCCTGCCGTGATCACCGCGACCTGCGGCGGGCCATTCCGGCCGCCGGGGCGATGCGTACGCATTCACTGCGTGCGGCAGTGTCAGGAGGACGGGGCGCCGTGACGATCGAATCGGTGACCGATCTCGGGAGTGGGGACGCGCTTCGGTTGCCGCGCTCGGGTCGTACCTCTGTCCGCCCCGGGAATCACCGGCAGTCCAGCACCGCCCAGCTACTGCCCCGGCTCATCGCCCGCCGCACGTGCGGCCCGCTGTGTCTCACCGCCCGCAAGGCACCAGCCGGAGCACCCCCGGATCCAGGGAATTCTCGACGCGACCCAGGACGGTCCAGGCGAACGGGAAATGGATTTCCGGGAGTTCGTCGCCCTGATCCAGCATCACAGCGGTCTGATCCAGCGGGCCATGCGGAACTCCCTGATCGTTCCCGATTTCCAGTCCCTGACCTCGGAGATCGACCAGATCCACCACGACCTGATTCCGGCGCGCGCGGCGGCGCCGTGGCCGACTGCATCCCCCAACTGGCCCGTATCAACCCGGAACAGTTCGCGATCCCGCTGTGCACCATCGACGGCCAGCGGTACACCGTGGGCGACAGCGAGGTCCCCTTCTGCGTGCAGTCCGTCTCCAAGACGGTGAGCTACCGCATGGCCCTCGAAGAGCAGGGCGTCGAGACCGCCCACCGGCACATCGGCCGTGTCGAAACTCCTCGGCACCCGGTCGTCCGGCGTGCCCTCGCAGAATTCCGCCCCGGCCGGCAAGACCTCCGCCCCGGCCCCCGCCTGAATTTCCGCGTCCTTTCACCGGACTCACAAAAATTACACTGGGTTCCCGGTTCAGGCCGGCCACCCAGCACCTCGCGAGCGCGTCCGGGCCGTCCCCCATCTCCGCGTGGCCGTGGGCGAGTTGGGCGCCGACTTCTACGTCCTGCCCGGCCACAAGCTCTTCGGCCCGACCGGAATCGGTGTCCTGTACGGCCGTTCGGAACTCCTTGGGGAGATACCGCCCTGGCAGGGCGGTGGCGCGATGATCAAGTCCGTCAGTTTCGAGCAGACCCAATACGCCCCGCCCCCACAGAAGTTCGAGGCGGGCACCGGCCACATCGCCGGCGCGATCGGGCTCGGCGCAGCCGCCGACCATCTCGAATCCATCGGCCTGGACGCGGCCCACGCCCACGAGAGGGCACTCGTCGCGTACGCCCGACACCGCCTCGCCGAGGATGTGCCGGGCCTGCGCCCGCTCGGCTCCTCGAACGGGGTCGGCGTCACGGCCTTCACCATCGACGGCACCGACCCCGCCCATATCGCCAGGACGCTGGACACCGCCGGTATCGCGGTCCGGGCCGGCCACCACTGCGCCCAGCCCGTCCTACGGCGCTACGGCCTCACCGCCGCCGTCCGCCCTTCCTTCGCCTTCTACAACACCCACGGCGAATTCGACCGACTGGTACAGGAGCTGAGCCAGGTCCGACGGCGCTGACCTCGCCGTGTCGGGGGCTTCTGCTCTGCAAAAAGTAATGTCCAGTATGTACAAGGGAAAATCCAGTTCATCAGTCCGCAAATCGATCACTGGATCGGTGTAATCGACACATACGCCGCACCTCTCAGCGATCTAGCGTCGGAGTGCACGGGGCCGCACGGACCAGAAAGGCATCCAGACACTCATGCCCATCCCGCATACCGACGTCATGCCCGAAGCCGAGTTCGACACCCTGACCCTTTCCCGCGGCGGCGGTCTCCCGCCGGCCGTCGATCTCCTCCAGCCCGTCGACGAGCTGCCCGAGTTCGCGTCGGAACCCGACCTGGTCTGCCGCCGCGTACGCGACGAGCTGATGCTCGACGGCAACGCCCGGCTGAACCTCGCCACCTTCGTGACGACCTGGATGGAGCCGCAGGCAAGGGAGTTGATGGCGGAAACCGCCGAGAAGAACCTCGCCGACCGCGCCGAGTACCCGCAGATCACGGCGATGGAGGAGCGCTGCGTACGGATGCTCGCCCGACTGTGGCACGCGCCGCGGCCGGAGCAGGTCCACGGCTGCTCGACGACCGGTTCCAGCGAGGCCGCGATGCTCGGCGGCCTCGCGCTCAAGCGCCGCTGGCAGGAACGCCGGCGTGCCCAGGGCAAGGACACCGCGCGCCCGAACATCGTGATGGGCGCGAACGTCCAGGTGTGCTGGAAGAAGTTCGCCAACTACTTCGAGGTGGAGCCGCGTTACGTCCCGATGGAACCGGGCCGCTACCACCTCACGGCCGACACGCTCACCGCGTACTGCGACGACAACACCATCGGCGTGGTGACGATCCTCGGGTCCACGTTCGACGGTTCCTACGAGCCCGTCGCGGACGTCTGCATGGCACTGGACGGCTACCAGGCCGCCACCGGCACCGACATCCCCGTGCATGTCGACGGCGCGTCCGGCGCGATGGTCGCCCCGTTCCTCGACCCGGGCCTCATGTGGGACTTCCAGCTCGAACGCGTCGCCTCCATCAACACCTCGGGGCACAAGTACGGCCATGTCTTCCCCGGCCTGGGCTGGGCCCTGTGGCGCGACGCCGAAGCCCTCCCCGACGACCTGGTGTTCGAGGTCGACTACCTCGGTGGCAGCTCCCCCAGCTTCACCCTCAACTTCTCCCGCCCGGGCGCGCATGTCGTCGCGCAGTACTACAGCTTCCTCCGCTACGGCTTCGAAGGGCTGCGCGATCTGGCGGCCCAGAGCCGCGCCACGGCCCGCGCACTCGCCGCACGCATCCAGGCCGTCGCCCCCTACGAGTTGATCACGGACGGCTCCGAACTCCCGGCGTTCGCCTTCCGGTTGGTGCCCGGCGCGCAGAGCTTCACGGTCTTCGACGTCTCCCACGCGATGCGCACCCGCGGCTGGCATCTGCCCGCCTACAGTTTCCCCGCGCCCTGCCAGGACGTCTCCGTACTGCGTCTGGTGGTGCGCACCGGATTCACCGCGGAACTCGCGGGCATGTTCATCGCCGACCTGACCGAGGTCACCAGGAGCCTGCACACCACCCTGCCGACCCCCGCACCACCGCTCAAGCCACTCGTCACCGCCTGACAAGGAGAGTCCGAGTCGGCGTCAACTCGCCTTGAATGAGCGGGAGTTCGACGGTCCCGCCGCCGCGGATCAGTGGGTGTGGCGGCGGACCGCGTCCAGGAGCCGGTCGATGTCGTCGGCGCTGTGGGAGAAGGCGGTGACGAGGCGGACGATGCCCGGCTCCCACCGGTCGTGGTAGAAGGCGTAGCCCTCGGCGAGGAGTCCTTCGGTGACCTGCTGGGGTAGGCGGCAGAAGAGGATGTTGGCCTGCGGGGTGGCCAACGGGCCTGCTCCGGCGATGGACTTACAGCGCCGCCCTGCCGAAGTGAGCCCCGCCCCGCCCAGGTGTCGCCCTGCGGAAAGTCCACGTTCATCCGGCCGTTCTGGTCTCCTGGGACGTGGACGCGATCATGAGGGACGACCTGGACGGGGTGGTGAAGAGCTGTGCCGAACGGACATGACCTGGACGGTGCTCTGCGGGTGGCCGTGGAGCTGGCCGAGTGGGCATCGGACGCGATTCGTGACGGGAACCGAGGAGGTACGGGTCCGGTCCGGCAGAAAGCGGGCCCGGCCGACATCGTCACGGACACGGACGAGGCGGTGGAGCGACACGTACGGGCGGTGCTGCGGCGGGAGTTCCCCGACTGGGGGATCGACGGCGAGGAGTACGGCGCCGAGGCAGGCACGTCGGACGACGCCCCGCACTGGGTGATCGACCCCGTGGACGGAACGACCAACTACGCCCACGGACTGGGCTGGTGCTCCTTCTCCCTGGGCCTGGCGGAGCCGGACGGCGGTCCACTGCTGGGCCTGGTGGCGGACCCCTGGCGGGGCGAGGTCTTCACGGCGGTACGCGGCAAGGGCGCGCACCTCAACGGGTCTCCGATCCACGCGGCGGACCACACCACCCTCACGGGCCATGTGTTCCTCACCGAATGGGCGGCACACGCCCACTGGCCCGGCCTGGACGCGCTGCTCGCGAAACTCGCCGAACGGCACTGCACGGCCCGCGTGATGGGCTCGACCGCGCTGTCCCTGGTCCAGGTCGCGGCGGGCCGGGCGACGGCCGCAGCCATCGGCGAGTTCCACCCGGTGGACGGCCTGCCCGCCCTGCTCATCGCGACCGAGGCGGGGGCGGTGGCGCTGCCGCAACTCCCTTCGTACGGCGAGCCGTTGCTGCTCGTGGCGCCGGAAGCGGCGGCGGAGGCCGGGGAGTTGTGGCGTACGACGGTCGCACTGTAACGGTTCGGAATCCGGCGGCCCCGGTGGGCGCCTACGACAGGGGCATGACCTTGCGGTAGGCGAACACCGCGGCCGTCGCGACCACCACGTGCATCAGGAGCAGCGCTCCGACACCGGTCGCGCCACCGTCGCCGTACAGCAGGAAGTCGGGGACGAAGGACACCACGACGACGGTCGGCACCAGCCACCGCACCAGCGCCGCCGGGTCCTTCGACACCCTGCGCATGATGGCCCACCCGACGGCACCCGCGATCACCCCGACCGCCGTCAGGAAGATGTACGACGAGGCCTTCAGCGGCTGGAAGTCGTCGGGCGCGCCCGCCGTCCGGGCGAGGAGAGCGAGCACGGCGTCCGCCGTCGAGGCCACCACGATCGCGGCGAGCACGCCGCCGACCACGGCGAGCGGACCACGGCGGACGGCGACGGCATCAGAGGCAAAGGACATGGCAACTCCAGGACAGGGTGACTGCGGGAAGAGTCCCCAAAGACCCACGACGGATCGCTTGAAGTCTCAAACGAGAGTCTGACCGACTCCGCTTGAAACTTCAAGCGGAGTCGGGGGCCGGCAGTCAGGGATGCCGGATCGCCGTCGGCGGCCAGGCCGGGGAGGCGTAGGGGCGGGAAAGCACATGCCGTCCCGAGCCGACCTCGAACGGCGCGCTGCCGTCCGGCAGTTGGACCTCCGCCCGGGTGTTCGGGGGGATCAACGCCTCGACGACGAGGTCGTCGCCCTCGATGCGCCAGCCCGCCTCCGCTCTCCCGTACGGAGTGTCGTGGGCCGCCTTCGCCCAGGTCAGATCGCCGCCCGGGTCCGGGGCGACGCGCAGTCGCCGCCAGCCGGGCGCCGCTGCGGCGAGACCCGCGACCGTACGGTGCAGCCAATCGGCGACGGCGCCAAGGGCGTAGTGGTTGAAGGAGGTCATCTCGCCGGGGTTGACGGTGCCGTCGGGCAGCATCGAGTCCCAGCGCTCCCAGACGGTGGTGGCTCCCATGGTCACCGGGTAGAGCCACGACGGGCAGCTCTTCTCCAGGAGCATGCGGTAGGCGAGTTGGGGTTCGTCCGCCGCGCACAGGGCGTCGCAGATCAGGGGTGTGCCCGTGAATCCGGTGGCGATACGGAAGGACGCGCGGCGCACGATGTGCGCCAACCGTTCGGCCGCGCCCCGCCGTTGGCGTTCCGTAGGGAGGAGCGCGAAGGCGATGGCCAGGGCGTACGCGGTCTGGGTGTCCGAGGACAGTCGGCCGTCCGGCGTGACGAACCGGTCCGCGAATCGCCCGCGCACGGCCTGTGCGTGCGCACGGAACCGGACGGCGTCCTCCTTGCCGTCCAACTCCCCGGCACCGTCCAGGAGTTCGGCGACCTCGGCCAGCACCTCGGCGGAACGGACGACATAGGCGTTGGCGACGAGATCGCCGTCGGTCCGCGCCTCCCCCGGCCGGTCCGGCGGGGCCTGCGGGTCGAGCCAGTCGCCGAGTTGGAAGTCCTGCTGCCACAACCCGTCACCCTCGGCGGTGAGTCGGATCGTCGCCTCGCCCCACGCCCGCATGCTCGGGTACTGGGTGCGCAGCACCTCCAGGTCCCCGAACCGCTGGTACAGGGTCCACGGCAGGAGCACCGCGACATCGGCCCACACCGCCTGAGCGCCTACGCCCTCGAAGGCATCCGGCAACACATCGGGCACGACGAGGGGCGGCACGCCGTCCGGGCGCGCCAACTGCTCCGCGGACAGGTCGCGCAGCCAGCCGGTCAGCATGCCGGAGCAGTCGTGGAGGAAGGACGCGGTGGGCGCGAAGACCTGTATGTCACCGGTCCAGCCCATGCGTTCGTCGCGCTGAGGGCAGTCCGTGGGGACGTCGAGGAAGTTGCCGCGCATTCCCTGCACGACGTTCTCGTGCAGCCGGTTCACCAGCGGGTCGGAGCACTCGAACCAGCCGGTGCGGGCCATGTCGGTGTGCAGTACGACCGCCTCGATGTCGGCGGGGTCGAGCGGTCCGGGCCAGTTCCCGATCTCGGCGTAGCGGAAGCCGTGGAAGGTGAAGTGGGGTTCGTACACCTCCACGTTCTCGCTACCGTCCACCCCTTCGCCGCGCAGCACGTAGGTGTCCGTGGCAGCCGCGAACCGCAGCGGGCGGGTGCTCAGTTCACCGTTCTCCAGCACCTCCGCGTGGCGCAGGGTGACCTCGTGTCCGGCGGCACCCTTGACGCGGATGCGCAGTCTCCCGACCAGGTTCTGTCCGAAGTCCAGGACGGTCTTCCCGGACGGCGTCGTGACGACCTGCACCGGGCCGAGGGTCTGGGTGCGTCGGACGGGCGGTCCCGTCGGCGCCACCAACTCCGCGCTGGGGGGCGGGAGTTCGCCAACGGTCGCCCACTCGGACGTGTCGTGTCCCGGCATGGACCAGCCCGCCCGTTCGCTCCGGGCGTCGTAGACCTCGCCGTCGTAGATCTCCGAACGCAGGACGGGGCTCGACGCCGTGCGCCAGTGCTCGTCGGTGACGACGGTCTGGGTCGTGCCGTCCGCGTATGCGATCTCCAACTGGGCGAGGAGCGCGCGGTGTTCGCCGTAGATGGCACGTCTTCCGCCGTGGAAACCGAGGCGGCCGGTGTACCAGCCCTCGCCGAGAAGTGCTCCGATGGTGTTCTCGCCGGTGCGCAGCAGTGGGGTGACGTCGAACGTCTGGTAGCGCAGGCGGTGTTGGTAGGAGGTCCAGCCGGGGGCCATGACGTGGTCGCCCACGCGCTCGCCGTTGATCTCGGCTTCGTAGACGCCGTACGCGGTGATGTACAGACGGGCGGAGACGGCTCGGCCGGCGAGGATGAAGTCGCGGCGGAGCAGCGCTGCGGGGATCGGTTCTCCGGTGGGAGCGTCTCGGTCGGGGGTGACGGGGTGGGCCGTCCAGTCGGCCGGTTCCAGGAGGCCGGTCTCGGCGTACGTGCGCTCCGACCAGGGCGACGGGTCGTCCTCGGTGTCCCCCCAGACGCGTACGCGTACGCCGACGCGCTCCCGGGAGCCGAGGTGCGGCCCTGGCCAGGGGACGAGGACGGACTCGGCGGACTCCACGCGGCCGGTGTCGGTGAGGACCGTGCCGTCGGCGGCGGTGATCTCCAGCTGGTGGGCGGTCTGCCGCCAGCCCCCGGCATCGGCGACCGTGCGCCAGCTGAGGCGTGGTGCGGACTCGCCGATGCCGAGGGGTTCGCGGTGGTGCTCGAAGGTCGGGGGTGTGACCTGCACGGGGATCAACTCCGGTTCGGGGCGTGGCAGATGTACACCCGGGGGGCTCCGCCCTCGTCGGGCACGGGGTCTCCGGCGTCGGCGCGCACGCCCTCGCGGACGGTCTCGCCGGTGCGGGGATCGATCACTCGGTAAGGGAGCGGGACGTTCTCCGGGGCGGTGATGAACAGCGGGCCGCCCTCCTCCGCGTAGCAGAGGTACAGCTCGCCGGGGACGGACAGTCCCCGGGGCGCCAGGGCGAATCGCCAGTCGGGCCGCATGTCCGTCAGGGGGAGGCCGTCGAGGATGCGGGAGATCAGCCCGACGTGGCGTGAGCCCTCGAAGTCCAGGGCCTCTCGCCAGCCGGCGCCCTCGGCCAGGAAGAACTCCTGGTGGCCGGGTTCGCCGGCGTGCAGCCGCCACTGCCACAGGCTCGCCGCGCCGTACACGACGCCCATCGTGCCGCCGGCGCAGAGGTTGCTCCAGGCCTCGTGCCCCTGCCACCAGCCCGCGGCACGGCCGGGGCGGCCGGTGTTCTCGTACGTCGGCTCGGCGTTGGCGACCGCCTTGGCGGGAGTGTTGCGCCACATGTCGGCGACGCGTTCCTGGACGTGGCCGCCCATGTGGCCGGTCTGGCACCACTGGAAGTGCAGCCAACTCTCGCTCTGGTGGGCGCTGTTGTCGGCGTGCGGGCGGTAGTGGATGCCGCAGGGCTGGCCGTAGCCGTCCCAGCGGCCGACCTCCGCACCGCCCGCCGCGATCTGCGGTTCACGGCCCTCGCCGTCGGCGCCGACCAGGTAGACGACGGGGGCGGCGCCGTAACGGGCCACGAGGTAGCGGCAGTAGCGCGCGTACTCCTGCGGGGGCACCACCGGTCCCGCCACGCGCTGGCCCTTCCAGCCGAACCCGTGGAAGAGCGGCTGGAGTACGGGGACGATCCCGTGGTCGCGGAGGATACCGAGCAGGCGGTCGAGGTACTGGAAATAGGCCGGGTTGAGCACATTGACGTGGCCGGTGGGCAGGTCCTCGAAGCCGACGTCGAACCCCTCGTCGGCGGTGCGGTCGCGTGGTCCGCGTGCGTCCATGTCGGGCTGGACACTCATCAGCAGCGCCGCGTTGAAGCCCTTGGCCCGGCGGTCGGCGGCGTACTCCTCGACCTGTTCCTCGGTGGCCCGCCAGGGCAGGGCCCAGGCGGTGTCGCCGACCAACAGCGCGGGCGTCCCGTCGGCGTGCACCAGGCTGCGCCCGCCGGGCGACATCCGCCAGAACCCGTGCCGGTGAAAGGAGTTGGCGTCGCCGTCGACGGCAGGGCGTACGACGAGCGTGCCGCCCTGTCCGGACAGTCCTTCGTCCGCGACCGAACTGCCGCTGCGCCAGGTCCAGTTGCCGTATACCTCCGGGGAGGCGAACCGGATCTTCCAGACCCGGCCGCCGTCCCAGAAGGCGGGACGGCGCAGGACCGTCCCTGACTCGTGTGTGAACTCGGCCCATACGTCGATGTCGGTGTACGGGTTGGCGTGGTCTCGGACCCCGGTGAGGGTGATCTCGGTCTGCCGCCAGGGGGCGAGCACCGGGTCCGCTTCCGGCTTGGGCTCGCTCATGGCCGGCTGACGATGACGTCGGCGGTGAGCGGCAACGTGGTCGACGACGGGCCGGCTTCCAAGGTGTAGGTCCCCAACTCGGTTGCCCAGGCGCCTGCTTCGGTGTCCCAGTGCTCGAACGTCCGCGCGGCCACGGTGACCGTCGCGACGACCTCCTCGCCGGGCGCCGCCTCGATCACGGCGAACCCGGCGAGCCAGCGGAGCGGGCGCTCCACGGCACCGCCCGGGCGGGAGGCGTAGACCTGCACGACCTCCTTGCCGAGCCGGGTACCGCTGTTGCGGATCCGTACGTCCAGGGCGAGTTCGGCGCCGGACGGCACCTCACCGGGGACGTCGACCGAGACGTAGTCCCAGGTGGTGTAGCCGAGTCCGTGGCCGAAGGCGTAGCGGGGCGGCTGGTATCCCGTGCGGCCGTTGCCGCGGTAGCCGATGAACAGCCCCTCGTCGTAGGCGAGTACGCCGTCGATCGGCTCGGTGGAGGGAAGTCCGTGCTCGGAGACGGGCCAGCCGGTGGGCAGTCGGCCGCCCGGCTCCGCGAGGCCCAGCAGGACGTCGGCGAGCGCGTTGCCGAACTCCTGCCCTGGGAACCAGGCGAGCAGAACCGCCGCCACGTCGTCCGCCCACGGAAGCAGCACCGGGGCACCGGAGTTGACCACGACGACGGTACGGGGGTTGGCCTCGGCGACCCGGCGGACGAGTTCGTCCTGCCGGCCGGGCAGGGCGAGGGTGTCACGGTCGAAGCCCTCGCTCTCGACCTCCTCGGTGGTGCCGACGACGACCACGGCGACCTCGGCCTCGCGGGCGAGTGCCACGGCCCGCTCGATCTCCTCGTCGTCGCTGCCGTGCGGGGGCTGGACGTTGAGCTGGAACATGGTGACGGCGTCACCGAGGGCCTCGTCCGACGAGACGATGTCGTGGGTGAGGACGACCTCGGTCTCCTCGCCCTCCGCCAGCTCGACGGTGTGGAGATGTTGCGGCGGGGTCATCAGACCTTCCACCAGGTCGGCGCCCGGCGGGAGTTGGAGGCGTACGTCGAACACCTCGGCGCCCGCGACGGACAGCCGGAAGCGTCCGATGCCCGAGCCGCCGATGGCGTACCGGCCGGCGACGGTCGCGCGGGCCACGGTGCGCGCCTCCACCCGGGCGACCTGGCCGGTCGGCACTCCGTGACCGTACGAGCCCATCCAGGTGTAGGCGCCGCCGGTGCGGCGTTCGGAGCCGAGCAGGATTCCGTCCTCGGACAGGAAGCTCACCTCCACGCCCGCGCCGGAGCCGTCGGGGTGGCGCAGGTGGGTAAGTGCCGCCGCCGGTACGCGAGTTTGCGGGGTGACGCCGATGCCGTGGGTGACCTCGACGTCGTCGCCCAGGGCGGCGCGGATGCCGTCGAGGGGCGAGACGGTGTAGGACGGGAAGACGGTGGCGCTGCCGCCGCCGAGAGTGCGGGCCGTGGCGGCATTGGGTCCGAGGACGGCGACCCGGCTCAAGGCCGCGCGGTCCAGAGGCAGTTGGGCACCCTCGTTGCGGGCCAGTACGAATCCGGCGGCGGCGGTCTCGCGCAGTCGGGCCGCCACGGAAGCGGTGTCGTAGTGGGGCGGCCGGGCGGGTGCGGGTATGTCGCTCAGCGCGCCGACGCGGGCGGCGAGGCGCAGCAGCCGCAGCACCTTGTCGTCGACGAGTGACTCGTCGACCTTGCCCTTGCGTACGGCGGCGACCAGCGCGTCGCCCCATGGGCCGATCGGGCCGGGCATCACCAGGTCGAGCGCGGCACGGGCGGACGGCTCGGTGGTGCGGGCGGCGAACCAGTCCGTCATCACCAGACCGTCGAAGTCCCAGTCGTCGTGCAGTACTTCGCGCAGCAGCGGGCTCTCGGTCATCGAGTGCCCGTTGACCCCGTTGTAGGCGGCCATCACCGCCCAGACCCCGCCCTCGCCGACGATCCGCTCGAAGGGCGCCAAGTACAGCTCCCGCAGGGCGCGTTCACCGATCCGCGCGTCGAGCGTCATGCGCTGGGTCTCGGAGTCGTTGCCGACGAAGTGCTTGACGGTGGCCGCCACTCCGCCGCCCTGGACGCCTCGGACATAGGCGACGCCGACCCGGGCGGTGAGCAGCGGGTCCTCGCTGAAGCACTCGAAGTGCCGTCCGCCGTAGGGGGTTCGGTGCAGGTTCACGGTGGGGGCGAGGAGGACATCGACGTCCTTGGCGCGTGCCTCGTGGGCGAGGAGTCCGCCGAGTTGCTCGACCAGGGGTTCGTCCCAGGTGGCGGCCAGTGCGGTGGGCGAGGGCACGTTGGCGGAGGGGCTGCGCTCGTCCCACAGCTCGCCGCGGACTCCGGCGGGGCCGTCCGAGACGACCAACCGGCGCAGGCCGACGGCGGGTTCGGGGTGGAGGGACCAGAAGTCCGCGCCGGTCAGCAGTCGTACCTTCTGCTCCAGGGTGAGCGCGCCGAGGCGCCTGGCGAACTCGGCCTCGTCGGCGGAGGGGGCGTCGGTGGTGGGCTGCCGGTTCACGGAGTGCTCCTCGGTGAAGTGGGGTCGGTGGAGGAAAGGGGTGCAGCAAGCGCGTCGCCGTCGCGCTGGACGAGCAACCGGACGTCCCAGGGCCCGAGTTCGAGCGTGGTGCCCGCGGGGAGGTGTTCACCGGTGAACAGGTCGGTGGTGTCCGCCGGGAGGCGGTAACCGACTGGATCCCAGGCCCAGTTGTGGACGAAGCGCAGGACCGCTCCGTCGGCGGTGGTGGCGGCTGTGCAGGTGACGGAGGCCGGGCGGTCCGCGCGCCAGGCGTCGGCGGGGAGCGAGACCGTGGCGATCCAGTCGGCGAGGCTGTGCGAGAGTTCGCGGTCCGGGACCGTGCCGACGTAGGTGACCCGGCCCTCGCCGTGCTCGTGCGTGGTGACGGCGGCGAACTGGCCCAGGTGCGGATGCTCGTAGCCGGCCAGTACGGTGGCGCCCTCCGCGATCAGTCCGTCGGCCCAGGCGGTGGCCCGTCCGTGCAGGGCGGGGCCGTCAGCCGTCCCCTCGCCCTTGGTGATCGTGACCGGGGTCAGCACATTGGTGAACTCCTGGTAGCGCGCTCCCACGACGGGGCGCAGCACTCCGGGCATGACCGTGTGCCGGGCGACGGCCTCCTCGTCGGCGTAGCCGGTGCGTGGGGTGAGGACGAGATGGCCGCCGGCTTCGGCGTACCGGCGCAGCAGGTCGAGTGTCGTGTCGTCCGCGATGTACAGCGCGGGGACGACGAGCACCGGCCAGCGGTCGACCAACTCCTCCGGATCGGACGGGAGTTGCTCCGGGGAAACGATGTCGACGGACAGTCCGGCGTCGAACAGCCCCCGGTAGAAGGCGGCGACGATGCGGTCGTAGGACTGCGGATCGCCGAACCAGGCAGGGGCGTTACCCCTGAGCGGGCCCATGAACTCCATGGCCCAGCGGCTGTCGGCGGACAGCAGCATCGCGACGTCGCTGCGTGGACGCAGGCCCTCGATCGCACTGCCCGCCCGCTCGAACTCCCCGGCGATGACGGCGAGTTCGTCGTAGGTCCGGCCGGGTTCCAGGCTGTGGCCGAGGATGCCGCCCCAGTAGGTCTCGGCGCCGTAGTGCAGGGAGTGCCAGTGCCAGTACTCGATCATCCGGGCGCCGCGCGCGACCATGCTCCACACGGCCTGCCGGGCCTGGCCCCGGTAGAGGGGGAAGTTGTCCGCGGAGCCGCCGATCGAGGTGGCGTTGGTCTCCATGACGAGGAAGGGTTCCTGGCGGATGCCGCGTGCCATGTCGTTCTGGAGGTAGAGCCAGGCGGGTCCCGACCAGGCGACGAAGAACGGGTACAGACCGCCGTCCGGCTCGTCGGAGCCCGGCAGCGCCAGGCCGTCCTGGGTGGCGTAGTAGATGTTCGCGCCGGCGACGTCGAGGGGCCGGCCGATCGCCGAGATGTCCAGGCCCTGCTGGCCGAGCGCGACGCAGGTGGTGACGAAATGCTGCTCCGCGACGAGGCCGCGGACCAACTCGGCGTGCCAGGTGATGTATTCCTGCGTCAGCCGGGACTGGTAGCGGCGCCAGGCGAGGTCGTACGACGGGGTGGAGTTGCCGTCGGGGGTCCACAGGTCCGCCCAGTCCTGCAAGCGGTGGGACCAATAGGTCAGCCCCCAGCGGCGGTTGAGCGTCTCGACGTCGCCGTAGCGGTCGCGGAGGTGGTCGAGGAAGCCCTGGAACACCGAGTCGTTGTGGAAGAGCCGTAGTCCGGGTTCGTTGTCGACCTGCCAGCCGATGACCGCCGGGTGGTCGGCGTAGCGCCCGACGATCTTGCGGACCAGTCGCTCGGCGAGGTGCCGGAAGGCGGGGTGCGAGTAGTCCGCGTCCTGTCGCATGCCGTACGGGATCGGCTCGCCGGTGCGTGAACGGGCCGCCGTTTCCGGGTACTTGCGGCGCAGCCAGGGCGGGACGGCGTACGTCGGGGTGCCGATGATCGCCTTGATGCCGCGCTCCTGGGCGGCGTCGAGCACCGGTTGCAGCCAGTCGAGTTCGAAGTGGCCCTCGCGGGGTTCCCAGGTCGACCAGACCGACTCGCCGACCCGGATGACGCTGAACCCGGCCTCGGCCATCAGATCGAGGTCCTGCGCGAGCCGCTCGTACGGCTGGTACTCGGTGTAGTACGCGGCTCCGAAGAGCATGCGTGAGGAGGAAGTGCCCATACGGTGCTGGTGGCTTTCTTTCAGGTACCGGTCGGCTGGTTCGGGACGGGACGTGGGCGTCAGTCCTCGCCCCGGTAGCTGAACTGCTCGAAGGCGACCGAGCCTTCGACGGCGTACATGCCGACGACCCGGCCCGTGAAGGACGCGGCGGTCTCGGCGGAGACGTAGCGGCCGTCGAGGGCCGCGAGTTCGACCGGCCCGGTCCCGGAGTCGTCGCCGGGTTCGACGGACAGCCGGACCGTGTCGGGGCCCAGGGCGTCGAGGCCCATGCCGCGCACCGGCTCCGTCTCGATCCGTACGGTCACCGGTCCCGGGGGAATCGGCTGCTCCCAGGTCTGGGAGAGCCCGCCCACCCGGGCGCGGGCACGGGCCAGGCCGGCGCCCACCTCGATGTCGTAGTGATGGCGTTCGTCGATGCGCAGGCTCAGCCCGCCGACTCCCTCGGCGCTGTCGACGCGCACCGAGAAGACGGCCGACTCGTGCTGCTGGCGGCGGCCGACGAACCGTGGCCGGGGGTCGTCCATGGTGGAGCCGTCGGCGTGGATGACGAGGTGGCCCGGGCGCTCGGTGAGCGAGGACCAGTCGGCGGCCGGTGTCCGTATCGAGAGCCATTCCAGGCCGAGTTGGGCGCCGCTGAAGGTGTCGTGGTGCTCGACCGGGGCGGTGGGCGGGGTCAGTTCGACCGGCTGCACGACCGGCCAGCCGTCGACCCATTCGAACGTGGTGCTGAACGTCTCCCGGCCCATGGGCGAGAAGGCCCTGGTCAGACCGCCGGGCCGCATCCCCAGCAGGATGAGGGCCCAGCCGTCGTCCGGAGTGCGGACGAGGTCGGCGTGGCCGGTGTTCTGGACCTTACGGGCGGTGCTGCGGGCGCTGAGCACGGGATTGGCCGGGCAGCCCTCGAAGGGGCCGACGGGGCTGGGACCCCGGGCGATGCTCACGGAGTGGCCGCGCTCGGTGCCGCCCTCGGCGATCAGGAGATACCAGGTGCCGTCGATCTCGTAGAGGTGCGGCGCCTCGGGGAACATCAGGCCCGTGCCGGACCACAACGACCGTGGTTCTTCGAGGGCTTGGCCTGTTTCGAGGTCCATGCGGACCTGTTGGACGCCCAGGTGTTCGCCGGCGTGGTCGCCGTCGAGTTGGAGCCCGGAGTAGGTGACGTAGCAGGTGCCGTCGGCGTCCCAGGCGAGGTCGGGGTCGATGCCGGGCGCTCCCTGCATGGCGACGCCGTCGGACCAGGGGCCCTCGGCGCGGTCGGCGGTGAAAATGAGGCTGCCGCGCCCCATCGCGTCGGTGACGACCAGCCAGAAGCGGCCGTCGTGGAAACGGATGGTGGGCGCCCAGGCACCGCCGAGCGTGGGGACCTTCTCGACCGCCAACTGCCCCGGGCGGGTGACCACATGGCCGATCGGCTCCCAGTGGACCATGTCGCGGCTGTGGAACAGCGGAATGCCGGGGAGGTACTCGAAGCTGGAGCAGGCGAGGTAGTAGTCGTCGCCGACACGGGTGACGCTGGGGTCCGGGTGGAAGCCGGGGACGGTGGGGTTGGGCAGGGTCATGCTCGGTCTCCCGACGTCGCGGCGATAGCGGGGGTGGTCGTGGAGGCGTCGGCCGCCGTGGCCGCCGCCAGTCGGCGCCGTTCGGCCCGGCGCTCCGCCTGCCGCTGCGGGTCCGGCACCGGCGCGGCGAGCAACAGGCGCTGGGTATAGGGGTGTTGGGGTGTGGTGGTGACGGTCGCCGCGTCCCCGGTCTCGATGATCTCGCCGCCCTGCATGACCGCCACCCGGTGGCTGATGCGCCGGACCACGGACAGGTCGTGGGTGACGAAGAGGTAGGCGACGCCGGTGCGTTCCTGGATCTCCACGAACAGGTCCAGGACCCGGGCCTGGGTCGACAGGTCCAGTGCGCTGACCGGTTCGTCGCAGACGATGACCCGGGGGTCGCGTGACAACGCCCGTGCGATGGCGATGCGTTGGCGCTGTCCGCCGGAGAACTCGCGCGGCAGCCGGTCCCCCGCGTCGGCGGGCAGCCGTACGTGGTCGAGGAGGTCCCGGACCCGCTTCTCGGCCTCCGCGCGAGGGGTGCCCGCTACGCGCAGGGGTTCGCTGAGGATGTCGTTCACGGTCATCGCCGGGTTGAGGGAGGTGTACGGGTCCTGGAACACCACCTGGATGTCGCTGCTGAGCGCCCGGCGTTCCTTCGCGCCCAGGTCCGAGATGACCTTGCCGTCGTAGCGGACGGTGCCGGAGGTGATCGGGGCCAGTCCGAGGACGGCCCGGCCCAGGGTGGTCTTGCCGGAGCCGGACTCACCGACCAGCCCGAGCGTCTCGCCCGCGCCGATGGTGATCGACACCCCCTTCAGCACCCGGAACGGCGGCCTGCGCCAGCCCTTCGACGGGTACTCGACGACCAAGTCGTCGACCACGAGCAGGGGTTCGGCCGGGAGTTCCTTCTTCGGTGTCCCGTTCATGGTCGCGGTCATGCCGGACCCTCCTGACGTCCGGTGTGGGTGATGCCCGCGCCGCTCGCCGAGACGGCGCGGCTCGGATCGAGCGCGGGCCGCGGCTCGGCGTCCTCCAGCGTGGACGCCAGGAGCATGCGGGTGTACGGGTGTTGGGGATCGGCGAACAACCGGTCCACCGGTGCGGACTCGACGACGGCACCGGTCTGCATCACCGTCACGCGGTCGCAGAGGTCGGCCACGACGCCGAAGTCGTGGGTCACCAGGATCAGGCCCATGTTCCGCTCGCGCTGCAAGGAGCGCATCAGGTCGAGCACCTCGGCCTGCACGGTCACGTCGAGGGCCGTGGTCGGCTCGTCGGCGATCAGCAGGTCCGGTTCGCAGGAGACGGCACCGGCGATGAGGACGCGCTGCGCCATGCCGCCGGAGATCTGGTGCGGATAGGAGCGGAAGACGCGTTCCGGGTCGGAGATGCCGACCCGCTCCAACAGGCCCAGCGTCTTCGCCCGCGCCTCGGCGGCCGACAGCCCGAGGTGCCGGCGTACCGGTTCGACCAGTTGGGCGCCGATACGGAAGGACGGGTCGAGGTTGGACATGGGTTCCTGCGGGACGTAGGCGATCCGGTGGCCGCGGTAGCGGTTCATCGCCGCGCGGCCGAGGCGGCCCAGTTCCGTGCCGTCGAACAGAAGGCGGTCGGTGGTGACTTGGGCCTCGCGGGGCAGCAACCCGAGGATGGCGAAGGCTGTTTGGCTCTTGCCCGAGCCCGACTCCCCCACGAGTCCGAGGACTTCGCCCCGGCGCACTGTCAGGGAGACCCCGTCGACGACGGTCTTCTCGCCCTGGGCCGTCGGATAGGAGACCGTCAGGCCGTCGAGGACGAGCAGGGCGTCGTCCGTCTCGGGCGGGGCGGGCTCTGCCTTCTTGTTCGCTTGCGGCGCCTTCTTGTCGGCGTGCGGTGCCTTCTTGTCGGCGGCCGGTCCGCGGGACGCGGCGCCACGCGACGGCTTCCGCACCGCGACCGCGGTCCCGTCCAGCGCGTCCCGCAGGGCGTTGCCCAGCAGACCGAACGCGGCGACGGTGATCGCGAGGGCCGCTCCGGGCCAGACCATCAACTCCGGCTTGGTGTAGATGTTGCCGAAGGCGTCGTTGAGCATGGAGCCCCAGCTCGCCTGGGTCGCCGAGCCCAGACCGAGGAACTCCAGCCCGGACTGGATGACGATGCCGAGTCCGAGCATCTGGGCGGCCTGGATGATGGTCGGCGCCTGCACCACGGGCAGGATGTGACGACGGATGATCCGGGAGTCCGACAGGCCGGACACCCGGGCCGCGTCGACGTACAGCTCCTCGCGTACGGAGATCACCGAGGCGCGGATCAGCCGGAAGACACCCGGTGACATCAGCACGCCGAAGACCGCCATGGCGAGGTACGTGTTCTGGCCCAGCGCGGACATCACGACGAGCAGCACGATGATCGCCGGTACGGCCATCAGCAGGTTGGACAGCCAACTGCTCACGGCGTCGAACCACTTGCGGTAGTAGCCGGCCACCAGACCGGCGGGTACGCCGATCACCACGGCGACGGCCACCGCGATCAGGGCACCCAGCAGGCTGGTGCGGCCGCCGTAGAGGAGCCGGGCCAGGACGTCGCGGCCGACGCCGTCGCCGCCGAGCGGGTGCTTGCCGCTCATCGGGGCGAGGCTGTCGGTCAGCGAGGAGCGGGCCGGGTCCTGACTGGTGAGCAGGGGGGCGAACAGGCTGGCCAGCGCGATGATCGCGAGGACCACCAGGCAGGCCACGGCCACCGGGTTGCGCAGCAGCCGGCGCAGGAGTCCCGCCCGCCCCTGCGCGGCGACGGCGGGGGCCACCGTTTCTTCGGACTGGGGAAGCGTCATCCCACACGCACCTTCGGGTTGAGCCAGCCGTATGCGAGGTCCATCAGGATGTTGACCACCACGACGAGGGCGACCATGACCACGACGACGCCCATGACCACCGGGGTGTCGCCCTGGGAGCCGGCGGTCGTGGCCTGGCTGCCGATGCCGTTGAGGCCGAAGACCTTCTCGACGACCACCGCGCCGCCGACCAGGCCGATGAACTGGAGGGCCAGCACGGTCAGCGCGGCCGGGGCAGCGTTGCGCAGCGCGTGCCGGAACAGCAGGCTCCGCTCGCTGATGCCACGGCTGCGGAGGGTGCGTACGTAGTCCGCGCGCAGGACGTCGACCATGGAGCCGCGCACCTGTTGGGCGGTGGCGGCGATCGCGCCGACGGAGAGCGACAGCGCGGGGAGGGTGATCGACTTGAGCCAGCCGCCCGCCGAGTCCGCCAGCGGCACGTATCCGGTCGCGGGCAGCCAGCCCAGGTCGACGCCGATCACGACGGCGAACACCAGGGCGACCAGGAAGCTGGGCACCGCGAACCCGAGGACCGCCAGCAGTTGCACCACCTGGTCGAGGGCGCCCCGGCGGACCGCGGCGGCCACGCCCAGCACCGTGCTCAGTACCGCCGACACCAGGAGTGCCGCCAGCACGATCGACAGGGTGACCGGCAGCTTGTTCTCGAGTGAGCTCGTCACGGACTCACCGCTGAACCACGAGCTGCCGAGGTTGCCGTGCACCGCGTCCGCGAGCCAGTGGCCGTAGCGGACCACGAAGGACTGGTCGAGCCCGAGTTCGGCGGACTTCGCCGTCACCTGCTGCTGGGTGGCGGTCTGTCCGACGATCTGGCGCACCGGATCGGAGCCGGTGAGGCTCATCAACGCGAAGGTCGTGGTCGCGATCACCAGGACCAGGACCAGCCCGGCGGCGATGCGCCGGACCAAGAAAACGATCATTAGTCTCTCCACCTTGCCTTTCCCTGACCGGTGTTGGTCGGCGGGCCGGGCGGACGGGTCACCGTCCCGCCCGGCACGCCGACCCGATCAGCCGGCGGGCCTGAAGTTGTAGATCGGCGGGACGGCGGCGAACTCCTGCGGGGTGAAGGTGATCCCCTTGGTCGTCGCGTAGGTGTTCTCCACGGAGTCCCAGGGCGCGTTCCACGCCTGGTCCACGAGGTAGGTGTTGAGCTGCTTGAACAGCGCGTCCTGGGCGGCGCCGGTCGCCGACTGGGCCTTCGTGATGAGGTCGGTGACCTTCGGGTCCGAGCTGTGCAGCGGGTTCCACAGCGCGCTCTTGGCGACCTCGATCTGGATGGTGTCCCAGGGCCGGAAGGAGGCCAACGTCATGTACGACAAGGGGTACTTGCCCGCGAGAAGCGCGCTGATGAATTGACTGACCGGGATCTTGTCGACCTTGACCTTGATCCCGATGTCCTCCAACTGCTGGACCATCGCGGCCTGTTGGTCGGGGAAGACCGACGAGACGTCCGGGACGGTGACCGAGAAACCGTGCGGATAGCCTGCCTCGGCCAGCAGTTGCTTGGCCTTGGCCGGGTCGTAGGAGTACTTGGAGTCGAGCGATTCGTCGAAGGCCGAGCCGGCCGGGTTGAAGATCTGGGTCGTCGCCTTGCCCAGTCCCTGCTTCGCCGTCTTGACGATCGTGGAACGGTCGAACGCGTAGTTCAGGGCCTGGCGGACCCGGACGTCGCCGAGCGCCTTGACGATCTTTCCCTCACGGTCCCAGATGTAGACGCCCTCGACGTCACCGGAGGTGAACTTGGTGACGGTCAGCCCGCTGCTCTTGGCCGGCGCGATGTTCTTGGCGCTGGCCAGCAGGGCGCCGTTGACCTGCCCGGAGCGCAGCGCGTTGAGCACGGCGGTCGGGTCGGTGAGCGGCTTGAGGACGATCTTGTCGAAGGGGAAGGCGGCCTTGTTCCAGTAGCCCTGGTTGCGCACGAAGGTGTACGTACTGCCGTCCGTGGTCGCGGACTTGTCCAGGGTGTACGGCCCCGAGCCCACCGGCGTGGTCTTGATCGTCCCCGCGTCGATGGCCTTCGGGCTGGCCATCATTCCGGCCACGTTGCCGAGGTTCGGCACCAGGGAGGGGTCGGGGGCGGAGAGCTTGATCGCGACCGTGGTGGCGTTGACGACGTCGATGCCGGTGATGCCCTTGAGCTGGCCGGCGGCCTCGCTGGTGCCCTTCTCTGTGTGCAGCAGATTGGTCTTGACCGCCGTCGCGTCCAAGGCGGTGCCGTCGGTGAACTTGACGCCGCTGCGCAGGGTCATCGTGAGCACCGTACGGGCCGCGTTGTACGACCACTTGGTCGCCAGGTTGGGCTTGACGTCGGCCGTCGGGGACAGCCGGAGCAGCGAGTCGTATACGGGCTGGTAGTACTGCGCGTTGTTACCGAGACCGGCGTCGGCCAGATCCCACGGCTGCGCGGCGACCAGGGGGGCCAGGGTGAGGGTGCCGCCGGTGGCCGCCTTGCCCGAACCGGAACCCGATCCCGAGCCGCACGCGGCCGCGGACAACATCAGGACAGCCGATACGGCGGTCAGCGCGATTCTTCGCATGGGTGCTCCGCTGGTGAGTGGATGACCGGGCGGCATCGGTCGACGAGCCGCCCTCAAGGGCCTCGGAGGGAGTGGGAAACCAGGTCCTGACGCGGCCTGGACCGTTCTTGGCGGTCAGCCGTTCCTGGCGGAAGGGGCTATGCATCCACCGTGTTTCGGTGGGTCGAAATCAGCCACTGATACGTACAAGTGAAACGTATGCGTAACGTAGCCCCGCGGTTGGTGGACCACAAGGGGCGTGCGGGAGGTTTTTGGGAAGGGGGGATTCGGACGAACGGGGAGGGGGTGTGAGGGGCGCGGGCGTGAGGGGCCGGGGTGGTGACAGGGACCCACCGCTTGCGCAGAACCGGCCTCGCTTGCGCAGACCTGTCCCCCGTCAGACGAACCCGCGGCTTTGCGCGGACCCGTCCCACGTCAAGCTGACTCGCGGCTTGTGAAGTGCGGGCCTCGCTCGAGCAGACCCGTCCCCCGTCAGGCGGACTCGCGTACCACCAGCGTCAGCGGGGTCACCTGGGGTGCCTGTGGCTGGGATTGGCCGGTCACGCCGCCGACGATCATGCGGGCGATGCGGCCCACGGCGACATCGAGGTTGTTGTCGATCGTCGTCAGCGGCGGTACCGCGAACGGCGCCAACTTGTCGTTGTCGACGCCGATCACGGCCAGGTCGCCGGGGGCGGCGAGGCCCACTCTGCGCATACCCGCGAGGAGGGCGAAGGCCGTCTCGTCGTTGTAGGCACACACTCCCGTGACAGCGGGGACGGCCGAGTGCCACTGCTCCGCCGCCGCGGCGGCCGCCGAGATGTCGAGCGGCACCTCCAGCACGACCGGCGGCTCAAGACCGCGCTCCGCGCAGGCGGCACGGGCACCGTCGAGCCGTAGCGCCAGGAAGTCGACGAGTCGGGGATCCCCGGGCGCGGCGTACCCGATGCGCGTGTGTCCCGTCGCGGCGAGGCGCTCGACCTGCATCGAGCCGATCAGGGTCTGGGGAACGGTCAGGACACCCGGGGTGACCGCAGGGCCCATCCCGGTGCTGACCACGTGGATTCCGGCTGCCCGCATGCTGGCCACATCGTCGGCGGCGACCTCGAAGGTCGTCATCACGGCCGCCGGCATGAGCTCACGCCACAGCGACTTGAGCGGGGCGTGCCGCTCGCGCCTGGTGACGAGGTTCAGGCCGTGCCGCTCCAGTTCGTCACCGAGCAGTTCGACCAGGGCGGTCAGCGTGCCGCCGACGGGAACGTCCGGGAGGAACAGCAGCACCAGGTCACTGCGGCCCAGGCGCAGGGCGCGTGCGGCGGCCGACGGTTCGTAGCCCAGTTTCGCCACGGCGTCGAGCACCTTGCGCCGGGTCTGCTCGGAGATCTTCTGGTGCGACACGTCGTTCAGCACATAGCTGACGGTCGTCTGCGAGACCCCTGCCTCCTTGGCGACGTCGGTCGCCGTCACACGGGCGGTCCTGCGCGCCATGGGGGTCTCCTGTGGAAGATCTTGGACAGTCCTGGTGGGGGGCGTCCGAGTGAGCGGCGAGAGCTACTGAATCGTAACAGTGGGCATGTGGAATGTCCGATACTCCAGACGGCCCGGGCTGTGAAAATCCGGTGCGCGCGGCTCGCCGTCCGGTGTCGGTGCCGTGGCTCATTCGCCGTTGTCGATGCTCCAGGCCCAGAATCCGCCCTTGGCGATCCGCTTGAGGAGGGTGTTGAAGTCGGCTTTGACTGCTTCCGGGGTCTTCTCCGGCGGGAACAGGGGTTTCATCGGCTGCCGTTCCAGTGGCAGGTTCTGGGAGAGGCGGGCCTTGTAGGCGTTGTACACGGCCGCGATGTCCTTACGGATCGTCTCGCCCTCGGTGTTGCCCAGGATCGGCATGCCGCGCCCGCCATCTCCAGGGTGACGAGACCCGGCACCGGGTACGGCACGCCCCTGAAGTTCTCCTCCTCCTCGTTCATCTCGGGTCGGCTTCCGCCATCGGATGCATACCGAACTCATGGCACAGCATGCCCACGATGTAGCCGATGTCGTAGTTCTCGAGGTAGTAGGACGCCAGGGTGACGAAAACGCCTTCGGTCCCCTTGTCGACCACGTTCGCCGGCGTCTCCTTCGTCCGCTTCTCCAGCATGATCCGGCAAGGCCGGTCGCCGAGAAAAGACTTGATCGCCGTGTTGGAGGTCAGGAGGTCCAGAATCCGCGTGGCCTTGCCCTGCGACCCGGGAAACTTGAGGGACACGTTGGTGAGGGTGATGTTCCCGTGCGACAGCTTGTTGCGCTGAACCACCGCCCGCTGTACGGCCGGTGCCGGATCGGCCGCCCGCCCGGCCCACCCATGGCCCCCCTCGCCGAGCATCCGCACGACTCCGGCATTGCCCGCCCTGGCCTGGAGCGACAGCAACTCGTGCGACGGGGTGACGGTACGGACTGCGGGAGCGCTCACCGCGGTACACCTGGCTCCGGCATCCTCCGGTCGGACTTCAACTCGGGCGTGCACGTGCTCACTTCCTGGCCTGGAATCGTGATCATCGCTGTACAACCGCCGACCGGACACCTTCACCAGGTCTTCCGGGGCAATGACGCCCGCCCTGAGATCCACTCCAACTGCCTGTAGGGACACGGAGGTTCAAGGAGTGCGAGACCTTCCCTGCCCATCCCGCCGCGCACACCTGACACGGGCATCACCATGCGCGCCACGCAACAGCTCCACCACCAACTCCCCAGTCCCCTCACCGGGATTGACGACGCAGACCCAGCCGAGCGCCCCGTACACCGGGTGCGGCAGCACGCTGTCGGTGACCGTGAAGTCGCGCGTCCGGACGACACTGCGCGGCTCCTCTCCCGTGAGTTCGCGGAACGCCGTACGGCCGACGTGGATGTTCACGCGCCAGCGGCCCGGAGGATCGAGGTCGGAAGCGGTGTCGCCGGGGAGGTTCTTGGTGACGACGGTCCCGTACGGCTGGACGTGCTGGGGCAGTTGACCGTCGGGGGCGTAGTAGAAGAACGCGTCGCCCCAGGCGAGTTCGGGAAAGTCGCCACCCGGTTCCGGTACGACCACGAGCGCGCCGGTGAAGTCTCGTACGGTCGCGATGATCTGTTCCATACTCATGTCCGTATTCATGGTTCGAGCATGACCTTCAAGTGCTTATGTGGGGTTGGCCGATGGATGAGCCGGTGAGCGCTCCGCGACGCGAGCCGCTCAGGACCGCCGATGTCGCACGGGAGTCGGGGTACTCGGTGCAGCAGGTCCGCGACCTGGAACGGCTGGGCGTCATCCCTCCGGCGGCCCGGGCGAGCAACGGATACCGCTCCTACACACCGCTGCACCTCCACGCCCTTCGGGCCTATCGAGGACTCGCAGGTGCCGTCGGGCCAGTCGTAGCAAGGCAGTTGCTCACCGAGCTGCACACGCGGAGGCTCACGGAGGCGGCCTCGGCGATCAACGAGATCCATGTGCGGCTGGCGCGGGAACGCGAGGAGGCGTTGCGTGCAGGAGAGGCCTTGCGTGCGATCCAAGCCGAAGCGGACACACCGGAGTTCGAGCAGGACTCCGCGCAGGACAGCGACGCGATGACGATCACCGAACTCTCCAGAGCACTCGGCGTGCGCCCTTCGACCCTGCGGTTCTGGGAACAGGAAGGGCTCGTCACCCCCGAACGCGTGACCTCCCTGCGGGCACGCCGCTACGGCCTCTCCGCGATCAGGGCGGCCCGTATCGTCACGGCCCTCCGGAGCAGCGGTTACGGCATCCCCGCGGTGCGCGAGATCGTGGGGTCCCTGCATCAACTCGACGGCACGGAAGAGGCCCGACGCGTCCTGCGTGAGCGTCTCGACGACATCGCGCTACGGACCGTAGGGCTGCTGCGAGCGGGAACGGATCTGGCAGCCGTCGTCACGGCCGCCCAGGAATCACCGGAGGCACCTCCACCGAAGCCGCCGCGCAGAAGTAACCCTGCGAAGAAGGCAGTTGCCCATCCGATTCCGGTCCTGAACGATCTCGGTACATGACACCCCGACCCACTCACCCGTCTACCCGCCCGCTCGCCCTGATCACCGGAGTAGGACGCACCGTCGGCATCGGTGCGGGTATCGCCCGTCGGCTGGCGGCCTCAGGCTGGGACGTCGCCTTCACCTACTGGACGCCCTACGACGAACGCATGGCCTGGGGCCCCGAGTCCGGCGCGGCCTCGGCCATCGCCGACTCACTCACCCAACATGGCGCCAGAACAACGACAGTTGAGGCGGACCTGGCAGACCCGGACACTCCGGCCCGTGTCTTCGACGAGGCCGAGCGCGAACTGGGCGGGGTCACGGCCCTGGTGATGTGCCACTGCGAGTCGGTCGACTCCGGCATCCTCGACACCACCGTGGAGAGCTTCGACCGGCACTTCGCGGTCAACGCCCGCGCCACCTGGCTGCTGATCCGCGAGTACGGCCGGCGGTTCGCCGCCACCCCGGGCACCGGCCGGATCATCGCCCTCACCAGCGATCACACCGTGGGCAACCTTCCCTACGGCGCCAGCAAGGGCGCCCTGGACCGCATCACCCTGGCCGCCGCGCACGAACTCGCCCACCTCGGCATCACCGCCAACGTCATCAACCCCGGCCCGGTGGACACCGGTTGGATGACCGACGAGGGCCGCGCGCAGGTGCTCCGGCAGACGCCGCTCAACCGTCTCGGCACCCCGCAGGACACCGCCCATCTCGTCGACTTCCTCTGCTCGCCGGAAGGCCAGTGGATCAACGGCCAACTCCTCATGAGCAACGGTGGATTCGCCTAGGATCCGCTCACCCGGCTCACGTGGCACGAGCGCGGTCCGCGGCCAGTCGTAGGCCCTCCGCGACCGCGTGCGGGATGTCGTCGACCGGGAACAGGGTGTGTCGTACGGTCCGTTCGGCGTCGACGATCAGGATCAGACGTTTGTGGCGCAGCCGGCCGGCGCCTCGGAAGGTCGGCAACCGCAGGGCCGCGCCCAGTTGGTGGTGGGCGTCGGAGAGAAGGGCGTACGGGATCTCCTCGGCTCGGGCGAACTCCGCCTGTTCGTGCGGGAGTTGGGTGCTGATTCCGCGTATCTCCACGCCCGCTCGGCGGAAGTCGGGCCAGGCGTCGCGAAAGAGCCGGTTCTCCAGGGTGCAGCCCTCGGCCCCGGGGATCGGCGGCTCGCCCCACCCGATGCCTGTGCCGGGGTAGGTGAACAGCACGGTCGCGGCGGCGTCCGGCGGTACCACGGGCAGGTCGGTGCCCTGGGTGCCAGGGAGTCGAAGATCCTCGGGCAGCCGGGCACCGGGGAGGGCGTGCACGCGGGCGTGTTCGGCGCTGTCCTCAGCCGCGGTCGCGGTGAGGCTTCCGTCGCCGAGCCCCCATCGGTCGCCCCAGTCCTGCATCGCGACGAGTAGCGGCAGCAGCGCGAGACCGGCATCCGTGAGCACGTACTCGTAGCGCACCGGGCGCCGCTGATAGAGGCTGCGGCGCAGGACGCCCTGGGCGACGAGCCGGCCGAGGCGCTCGGTGAGGACGTTGCGGGACAGGCCGATCTCGGCGGCCAGCGCGTCGAAGCGGACATGGCCGCGGGCGATCTCCCGCAGGATCAGAACGTTCCACCAGTCCCCCATGACCTCGGCGGCCTGCGCGATGCCACAGGTTTCGTCGGCGTTGTGCTTCCTCATGCGCCCATAGTAGGTTCTCTTTCAGGACTCACTTTGTTTCCGAATGGAACTTACCGCCCGCCGATGCCAGAGAAGCGGGCCCTGCGTGAGGAGTTGCATCGTGACCGCCATCAGCCGGGTCGTCGCACGGGAGATCATCGACAGCCGGGGCAATCCCACCGTCGAGGTGGACGTGGAACTGAAGGACGACTCGCTCGGCCGGGCCGCCGTACCCTCGGGCGCCTCCACCGGCGCCAGGGAAGCCGTCGAACTGCGCGACGGCGATCCAACCCGCTTCCACGGCAAGGGAGTTCGGCGCGCAGTCGACGCCGTCAACGAGAGCATCGCGGACGCCGTGATCGGGCTCGACGCCGAGGCCCAGGCGACCGTGGACCGGACCATGATCGAGCTGGACGGCACGGACACCAAGTCGCGCCTCGGCGCCAACGCCCTGCTCGGTGTCTCCCTGGCCACCGCCAAGGCCGCCGCGGCCGCCCACCGACTGCCGCTGTACCGCTACATCGGCGGCGTCGACGCCCGCCTGCTGCCGGTGCCGATGATGAACATCGTCAACGGCGGCGCCCACGCCGACAACCCGCTGGACTTCCAGGAGTTCATGCTCGCCCCGATCGGCGCGAGCACCTTCGCCGAGGCCGTCCGGATGGGCTCCGAGGTCTTCCACACCCTGCGCCGCGACCTGCTCGCGGCCGGCCACAGCGCGAACGTCGGCGACGAGGGCGGCTTCGCCCCCGACCTGCGCACCGCCGACGAGGCTCTCGACTTCGTCGTGAACGCCATCGAGAAGACCGGCTACAAACCCGGCACCGACATCACCCTCGTCCTGGACCCGGCCACCTCCGAGTTCTTCCACGACGGCGTCTACGACTACACCGGCGAGGGCGTCCGCCGCACCCCCGCCCAACACGCCGACTACCTGGCCGAGTTGGTCGACCGCTACCCGATCGCGTCGATCGAGGACCCGATGGCCGAGGACGACCACGCCGGCTGGCGCGACCTGACCGAGCGGCTCGGCGGGCGCTGCCAGCTCACCGGCGACGACGTCTTCTGCACCAACGAGACGCTGTTGAGCGCCGGGATCCGCGACGGGATCGCCAACTCGATCCTGGTGAAGGTCAATCAGATCGGCACCCTCACCGAGACCCTGGCCACGGTCGCGACGGCCCACCGCGCCGGCTACACCGTCGTCATGTCCCACCGCTCCGGCGAGACCGAGGACACCACCATCGCCGACCTCGCCGTCGCCACCGGCTGCGGCCAGATCAAGACCGGTTCGCTCTCCCGGTCCGACCGCACCGCCAAGTACAACCAACTCGTGCGCATCGAGGAGGACTTGGGCGACCAGGCGCGGTACGCGGGACGGGCCGCGCTGGGGCTGCGCCGCTGACAGCGGGGCGGCGTGCGGTCCCGGTCAGGAGACCTTGGTCGCCAGCAGGTCCACCGGGGCGATCACCGGCGGCGCGCTGAGCTTCGTCTGTGCGGCGTCCCCCAGGGCGGCGGCGATCCGGCCCGTCAAGTGCGCCTGGCGGCCCTGTTCGTCCTCGAAGGTGTCGAACACCCCGAAGACGGTGGCGCTCTCGCGGAACGCGAACCAGGTCACCGTGCCCTCTTCCTGTTCGGCCAACTCCTGGGCGCCGCGCAGCAGGGCCTCCACCTCGTCGGCGTACTCCGGCTTGGCCTCGACGCGTACCAACAGACCGACCTTCACTGTGACCACTCCTTGCATATGAACCGCATGAACCACACGAACCGCCGGACTCCCGGACTCCCGGACTCCCGGCGCACAACGAACCTATGGCGGCCCCCGGTGATCACATCAGCGGCAGAAACGACACGGTTGATAGTGTTTCCGCCATGCGGGTAGCGGTGGTCGTCTACGACGGGGTGTTCGACTCGGGGCTCTCGGCGATCCTCGACGTGCTGAGCAACGCCAACGCGCTGGGCGGACAGATCCACGAGTTGTCGCCCACCTGGAACGTGACACTGGTGGGCCCGGCTCCGCAGGTGCGGACGGGTGCGGGATTCCTCGTGGCGCCTGAGCCGCTCGATGCCGCCGACGCCGCCGACCTCCTGGTCGTACCGGCACTCGCGGCGAGCGATGCCTCGGTGTTGCTCGACCATGTCGGTGGCGGGGCGTCCCTGCCCGTGCGCGAGCTGATCGTGCGAACTCGCCTTCGTGGTACGGCGATTACCTCGGCGTGCGCGGGTACCTTCCTGCTGGCCGAGACCGGAGTGCTGGACGGGCTGCGTGCCACGACGACCTGGTGGCTGTCGCCGGCGTTCCGGAACCGGTATCCCAAGGTCGAGCTGGATCACAGCCGGATGGTCATCGGCTGCGAGGGCATCACCACCGCCGGTGCGGCCTTCGGCCATGTCGACCTCGCGCTGTCGATCGTCCGGACCGGCAGCCCCGCGCTCGCCGACCTGGTCGCCCGCTATCTCGTGGTCGACGAGCGCCCGTCGCAGGCGGCGTACGCGATTCCCAGCGCGCTGGCCCAGAGTGATCCGACCGTCGCGGCCTTCGAGGTCTGGGCCCGCGAGCATCTGGCCGCGCCCATCAGCATCCCCGAGGCCGCCAAGGCCATCGGCGTCAGCGAGCGGACCCTCCAGCGCGCCGTGCAGCGCACCGTCGGGACCTCCCCCATCCGGTTCGTCCAGGACCTGAGGATCGAACGCGCCTCCCATCTCCTGCGCACCACCGGCCTCTCCCTGGAGACGATCTCCAGGAAGGTCGGCTACGAGCACCCCAACACACTGCGGGTGCTCCTGCGCGAACGCACCGGGAAGACGACGTCGGCGCTGCGCGGCAGCAAGTGAGGCCGGCTCGCGTCAGGGAATGAGCACGATCTTTCCGCGGGTGTGACGCTTCTCGAGTTCGGCGAACGCGTCGCGGACGTCGTCGAGCGGGTAGGTGGCGGCGATGGGGATCTCGATACGGCCGGAGGCGACGAGGTCGGCCATCTCGGTGAGGACCTCGCGGTTGGATGCCTCGGCGCTGCCGGCGCTCTTGGTGCCGAGTTCCTGGGCCTTCTGGAACGAGATGATCGTCTCGATCCGGTCCCGGGAAATGCCCAGATCCACGGCGAGTTGGACGTAGTCGGGGCCGAAGAGGTCGATGAAGGCGTCGATCCCGTCGGGCGCCGCCGCGGTGAGCGCACCGGCGAGGTCGTCGCCGTACGGGACCGGGGTCGCGCCGTGGTCGGTGAGCCAGTCGGCGTTGGCGGGCGAGGCGATGCCGAGGACGTGCGCCCCGCGTACGGCGAGGAGTTGGACGACGACGGTGCCCACTCCGCCGGCCGCGGCCGACACGGCGACGGTCTCACCTGGCTTCGGCGCGACCGCTTCGACGGCGGCCCACGCGGTGCAGCCGACGACGTAGAGGGCGCCGGCCGCCTCCCAACTCAGGGCCTGTGGCTTGAGGATGAGCTGCGACACCGGTACGACGACGTGGGTGGCCTGGCTGGAGCGCTGCCAGGAGAAGCCGAGAACCTCGTCGCCGAGGGCGAAGTCGCTGACGCCTTCGCCGAGTTCGGTGACGACGCCGGCGAGGTCGCTGCCCTGGCCGGACGGGAAGGTCGCGGGGAACATCGCGTGCATCGCGCCCGAACGGATCGCCGCCTCCCCGGGGTTGATGCCGGCGGCCCGTACCTCGACGAGGACTTCTCCCGCGGCGGGTCGGGGAATCGGCACCTCGGTGACATGGAGGACGGCACGGTCGCCGTACTCGTCGAAGCGCACTGCTCGGGCTCGGGTGGTGCTCATCAGGTCTCCTTCGTCAGGGGTGTCGGTCCGGGGTCCGGGGTGGTGGCGCGGAGCACGGCGAGCGTGCCGGCGAGGTGGGCGAGTGCCGTGTCCGGGAGCGGGGCGGCCAGCCGGGTCGCGAGTTCGCGGTCGAGGACGGGACCGGCCTCGTCCACCAACTCCCGCCCTGCCGCCGTCAGTTCGACGATCGAGGAGCGGCGGTCGGCGGGATGGGGGCGCCGGGTGCAGTGGCCGAGCCTCTCCAGCCGGTCGACGGCCTGGCTGGCGCCGCCGACTGTGATCGAGAGGGCGGCGGCTATGTCGTTCACCCGGCAGGAGCCCGCGCGTTCGACGACGAGCATCACGTTCAGACCGCCCAGGGTCACCTCGCACTCCTGCCGGAGCCGGGCGTCGATCCCGTTCCACAGGTCGGTCTCGAAGCGCACCAGGTCGTCGAACACTTGCCGCAGGTCCACGGGCGGGCCTCCCCGCTAGATGCATTAGCTCTAATCATATTAGAGCTAATGCACTGTGGACGCATCCCTCGCGGCCAACCCGGGCTCGGGGGTGGGACCGCCCTCGCTCAGACCGAACCGCGCATGGAACCTGCGCAGGAAGCCGGGCGCGTACCAGGCCGAGCGGCCGAGGACGCGCATCGCGGCGGGGACGAGGATGCCGCGTACGGCGACGGCGTCGATGAGGATGGCCAGTCCACTGCCCAGACCGAACAGCTGCATGAAGCTGAGCTTCGCCGTCCCGAAGGCGAAGAAGCTCACCGCGAGCAGGCAGGCGGCGGCGGTGACGATGCGTCCCGTGTGCCCGAGGCCGTTGGTGACGGCGGACTCGTTGTCCTCGCCCAGGTCGTGGAGTTCCTTGATCCGGCTGGTGACGAAGACCTCGTAGTCCATCGAGAGGCCGAAGGCGATGCAGAACATCAGCACCGTCATCGAGACGTCCATGGGCTGTGCCGTGAAGCCGAGCAGGGAGGAGAGATGGCCGTCCTGGAAGATCCAGGTCATGACACCGAGGGTCGCGCCCAGGCTGACCATGTTGAGGAACAGCGCGCGCAGCGGCTGGACGACGCTGCCGGTGAACAGGAAGAGCAGGAGGAAGGTGGTGAGGGCGACCAGGGCCACGGCGAGCGGGAGGCGGCTGCCGACGGAGTGCTTGGAGTCGACCAGGACGGCGTCAACTCCCCCTACGAGTGGGTGTGTTGCGGCGGGCGGGACGACCGCGCGTACGTCCCGGACCAGGCTCTGGGCCGCGTCGGACTTCGGTGTCAGGGTGCTCACCACGTTGAGCTGCTGCGCGTCGGGGCGGCCGAGAGCGGGGTTGCCGGGGTCGGTCGCGGTCGACTGACCGTCGGCGTAGGTTCCCGCACTGGTCTCGACGCGGACGACGCCCTCGATCCCGGACAGTTCGGTCGCGTACGACTCCAGCGGGGCCTTGCTCAGGGGGGCGTCGATGACGATGTGGAGGGCGGAGTCGTCGTTGCCGTTGAACTTCTCGCGCAGTACGGAGGAGACCTGGCGGCTCGCGGCGTCCTCGGGCAGGACGCGTTCGTCCGGTGTGCCGAAGGTGATGCCGAGGAGCGGGCTCGCCGCGGCGAACAGGACCGCGAGGACAGGCAGCGCGGTGAGTGCGGGGCGGCGCATGACGGTGGCGGCCAGCCGTCCCCACAGGGGTGCCCGGCCGGCGGGGCGGCGGCGGTTCGCCCAGGGCAGCCGTCCGCCGTTGACCCGGTGGCCGAGGACGACGAACAGGGCCGGCATGACGAAGAGGGTGCTGACGGCCGCGATGACGACGACCCCGACACCGGCGTAGCCGAACGAGCGCAGGAAGTACTGCGGGAACACCAGGAGTGCCGCAAGCGCTGCGGCCACGGTCGCGGCGGAGAACGCGACGGTACGGCCCGCCGTACTGACCGTGCGCCGTACGGCGTCGTCCACGCTCGCCCCGGTCGCGAGTTGCTCCCGGAACCGGCTGACCATCAACAGGGCGTAGTCGATGCCGAGGCCGAGGCCCAGTGCCGTGGTCAGGTTGATCGCGAAGACGGAGACGTCGGTGACGCTGCCGAGGAGGTACAGCTCCGCGAAGGTGCCCGCGATGGCGGTGGTGCCGATGGCCAGCGGCAGCAGGGCCGCGACCATGCTGCCGAAGACGAGCACGAGCAGGAGCAGAGTGAGCGGGACGGCGATCGACTCGGCCTGGACGAGGTCCTTGGCCGACTGGGTGCCCATGTCGCTGGTGACGGCGGCACCGCCGCCCGCCCGGACCGTGAGGGCCTTCTCGTACGGTCCGGTGTAGGCGTCGATGACGCTCTTCGCGTTCTCGTCCCGCTCGGTGTCGTTGCCCTTCACATGGGCGAGGACCATGGCGTCGCGACCGTCCTTGGAGCGGAGGTCCGAACTGCCCGTGTCCCAGTACGAGATCACGTTCTCCAGGTGCCGGTCCTTCTTGAGGCGCGTCACCAGGTCCCGGCCGCTCCGCCGGGCGGCCGAGTCGTCGACGCGGCCTTCGGAGGCGCTCACCAGCAGGACCAGGTTGGTCTCCCCGCCGAACTTCTCGTCGATGGCCTGCGCGGCCCGGCTGGACTGGGAGGCCGGGTCGTCGTAGCCGCCGCCCAGCAGCTTGCCGAACGCGCCGGCGCCCAGGACGCCCATGAGGGCCACCGCCACGACGGCGGCGACGAGGACCAGCCGGGACCGGCGGATCACCAGCTCGGCTATGCGTTCAAACACGCCCAGTCTCCTTTGCTGTCCATACGGTGAAAGAGGCGCGAAACAGCCGGGGTTGACCACCGGGACACTCTTCGTCGCCGCGTCCGACGTTAGTGAGGAGCAAGAAGATTTGGCAGTGTTAGATTTTCCTCACACATGACACATTCGTTGCAGGCCCCGGGAGTTGGCGCCGTACGGTCGACGCATGCCCGTCGACGAAGCCACGACCGCCCCGCCCTCCCTGCGCCAGCGGCGCCGGGCCGCAGCCACGCACGAGATAGTGGAAGCGGCCGAACGCCATCTCACCGAACACGGGCCCGCGGCCCTGTCGTTGCGCGCGGTCGCCCGCGGTCTCGGCATGACCGTGCAGGCGCTCTACCACTACTTCCCGAGCCGGGACGCCCTGGTCACCGCGCTCGTCACGAAGGCGTACGACGACCTGGCCGACGCCGTGCAGGCCGCCGTCGACACCCCCGACGACCCGGATCTGCCCCGCCTGGTGGTCGCGGCCGAGGGCTACCGGCGCTGGGGCATCGCGAACCCCGAGCGCTTCCAACTCCTCTACGGCACACCGCTGCGGGACTACGCGGCACCCACCGACGGACCGACCACCCAGGCGACGCGTCGGATGAGCGCGATCTTCGAGCGCGAGATGTTCGAGGGGTTCACCGCGGAGCAGCTCGCCGCGACCGACACCTCCACGCTGTCACCCGAACTCCGTTCCTATTTCGAGCAGTTGCCGCACTACGGCCAAGGGCATCTGCCCGCGCCCGCGACCGCGCTGCTGATGAGCGCGTGGGGACATCTGCACGGTCTCGTCGCCCTGGAGGTGTTCGGACACACCGTCTTCCTCGGCGAGCACCAGGGCGAGCTGTTCCGCATGGCGATGCGGAACCTGTTGGCGGACATCCACCGCCGGATCACGTGACACGGTCCGCCCGGGCGCCGTAGCGTGCCGAGATGGATCTCTTCTCAAGCTCCTGGACGGCGCTGCTCACGGCGGTCGCCGGCCTCGCGGACGAGGATTTCGAGCGGCCGTCCGGTTGCGCCGGCTGGCTGGTGCGGGACCTGGTCTGTCATCTGGTCATCGACGCCCAGGACGTCCTGATCACCCTCGTGACGCCCGCCGACACGGAGCCGACCCGCGACGCGGTGACCTACTGGGCCGTCACGCGGACACGGCCCACCGGTGACGATCCGCTCGACGCGCTGATCGTCCGGCTGGCCGCCGCGTACGAGGAGCCCTCGCTGCTCAAGTTCCATCTGGACGACGTCGGTTCGGCCGCCGGCCGTGCCGCTCGACTCGCGGATCCGGGTCTGCGGGTCAGCACCCAGGACGAGGTTCTCACCGCGGGCGACTACCTCTCCGCGTTCGTCCTGGAGTGGACGCTGCACCACCTCGACCTGGTCGCCCGCGTCCCGGGTGCGGCCGGGCCGCCCGCGGAAACACTCGCCGGGGCCCGCGAGTTGCTGGAGAAGATCGCCGGGGCCGCCTTCCCCGAGTCGTTCTCCGACCGGGACGCGCTGCTCGTCGGCACCGGGCGGCGCGCTCCGACGGATGAGGAGAAAGCCCAACTGGGCGCGTTGAGCGCGAAGTTGCCGATGGTCCTCGGGTGATCCGTCGGCAACTCGGTCCGGGTGCGCCCGAGTTGCCGACGGGTGGCGAGCGGCCGTAGCGCTCAGATCGCGGCAGCCGCCGCGCGGCCCGCCTGGCGGCCGGAGAACAGGCAGCCGCCGAGGAAGGTGCCCTCCATCGAGCGGTAGCCGTGGACTCCCCCGCCGCCGAACCCGGAGACCTCACCGGCCGCGTACAGACCGGGAATCGCCGTACCCGTGGCGTCCAGGACGCGGCCCGAGAGGTCGGTCTGCAGACCGCCCAGTGTCTTGCGGGTGAGGATGTTGAGGCGGACGGCGATCAGCGGTCCGGCACTCGTGTCCAGGATCTTGTGGATCGCGGCGGTGCGGCTGAGTGAATCCCCAGGGTAGGAAAGGGCGTTGCGGATGCCCATCACCTGGGCGTCCTTCGAGTACGCGTTGTCGATCTCCCGGTCCCGGGCCTCGATCTGCCGCTGGAGGTCGGCCAGTTTGATCAGGCCGTCGCCGGTCAACTTGTTCATTCCGAGGACCAGTTCGGAGAGCGTGGTGGCGGTGATGAAGTCGACGCCGTTCTTCCTGAACTTCTCGATCGGCTCCGGCGTCTGCCAGATGCGCGAGAGGAGCATCAGGATGTCCTTGTTGGTGAGATCCGGGTTCTGCTCGGACCCGGAGAGCGCGAACTCCTTCGCGATGATCTTGCTCGTGGTGACGAACCACGAGTAGTCGTAGCCGCTGGCGGTGATCGAACCCAGGGTGTGGAGCGTGTCGTAGCCCGGCATGTCGGGGGCGGAGAAGCGCTTGCCCTTGGCGTCGAACCACATCGACGACGGTCCCGGCAGGATGCGGATGCCGTGGTTGGGCCAGATCGGGTCGTAGTTCCTGAGGCCCTCGGTGTAGTGCCACATCCGGTCGGGGTTGACGATACGGCCGCCCGCCGCCGAGGTGATCCCCAGCATCCGGCCGTCCACGTACGCCGGCACACCGGTGATCATGGTCTTGGGTGCGTTGCCGAGCCGGGCCGGCCAGTTCTGCCGTACGAGATCGTGGTTGGCGCCTATGCCGCCCGAAGTCACGATCACCACAGGGGCCTTGAGGTCGAAGTCGCCCACCACGGTGCGGGAGGTGGCCTTGCCGCGCTGGGCGGTGCTGGGTTCGAGGATCGAGCCGCGGACTCCGGTGACGGCTCCGCCGGTGCGGACGATCTCGTTGACCTGGTGGCGGAACTTGAAGACCACCTTGCCGCTGGCGACCCCGGCGCGCACCAGCTTCTCGAACGGCTCGACCACGGCCGGACCGGTGCCCCAGGTGACGTGGAAGCGGGGCACCGAGTTGCCGTGTCCGTCGGCGAGGCCGCCGCCGCGCTCGGCCCAGCCGACGATCGGGAACCAGCGGATGCCGAGGCCGTAGAGCCAGGACCGCTTCTCATTCGCCGCGAAGTCCACATACGCCTCGGCCCACTTGCGGGCCCAGTAGTCCTGGCCGGTCGGGTCGTCGACACCGCGGTCGAAGCCCGCCGTGCCCAACCAGTCCTGCCACGCCAGCTCTTGGGAGTCCTTGATGCCCATGAGCCGCTGCTCGTCGGAGTCGACCAGGAACAGTCCGCCGAAGGACCAGAACGCCTGGCCGCCGAGGTTGGACTCGGGCTCCTGGTCCAGGAGCAGCACTTTCTTTCCTGCGGCGACGAGTTCGGAGGTGGCGACGAGACCGGCGAGGCCGTGGCCGACGACGATGGCGTCGGCGTCCGAGGTGCCGGCCGCGAACGCCGGAGCCGCGTGCGCCGCGAGGGCGGCGCCGGCGGCGACACCTCCGGCCACCGTCAGGGCTCTTCGTCTGCTGATCGTCGTGGGGGCCGAATTCTCCATGGGGTGCCTTCCGGATGCGATACGGGAGGTGCGGGAGGTATGTCCGACACGTGGAACGTGCCGCGACACCTCAAGTGTTACCGCCGGTAGCACCCAGGGAAACCAAGCTGTGTCAGCAGTGTTGCGGGAGTTGGGTTCGGAGCCTCTGGTCGAGGGTCAGTGCTTGGCGAACTGGACCCGTGTGGCCTGTGTGACGTTCGCTCGCACCGCGAGTGCGGGGACGGTGAGTTGCTCGCCGTAGATGTCGGTGAGCCGGAGAGCGCCGCCGCAGCCGGTGCCGTCCTCGGAGAGGAAGTAGTTGTAGTCGGCGCGCGCCAACTGCCGCCACCCACCTCCGGCCTGAACTTCCAGGCGGGCCAGGGGATTTCGGTGTCCGATCGCCTGGATGCCGCACCAGTAGCGGGTGGAACCGGTCTTGTAGCGGATCGAGATCGTGTCGGAGGTGCTGGGGCTCGCCAGGTTCCAGGTGATCGGGATCCGGCCGGCCGAAGGGGCGGCGAGCTTGGCGAAGGCCTGCGCGCTGAGGTCGATCTGCCCGGGGGCGCAGTCCCCCGGGCATTCGTTGGTGATGCGGACGGTGATACTCGCGCCGCCTGCCGCGTGCACCACCACATACGCCCCGCACGCCTTGGACGACTCGTAGTCCGCGGTGTTCATCGCGCCGGTCAGGACATCGCCGCTCGGGTCGTACAGGCAGGCGCCGCCGCCGTCCGCGTCGTAGAAGGTGGCGACCCCTCGGTAGGTGACACCGGGGCGGATGCGGCCGGCCAACGAGGCTGTGCCCGAGGCCGGTTGAGCGGCCTTCGTGGCCGCCGGCGCGGCGGAGGCGGTGGTCGCGTGGGCAGTGGGTGTCGCCTTCGGCTTCTTCGACGCGGTCGCGCTCGCCCGCGCGGAGGCGGGCGAAGTACCGCTCGGAGACGGCGAGTCGGCCGCCGGGGCGGTGGCGGAGGGCGTGGAAGTGACGCCCTCCGCCACGGACTTCACGTCCTCGTCGCCCTTGTTGCCGGGCAGCAGCACCAGGGCCAGGGAGACCACGATGAGTACCGCGGCCGCCGACAGGAACAGCCACCGCTTGGACACCGGACCTCCTTGATGGCCACCACCCGTTGTTCGGAGTGATGAAGGCAGCGATGCTGCCAGCCTCAAGGGGACTGCGGCAAGCCCTTTCTGGAGATGTGCAGTTGGGGGCGGGTGTGGAAGGGGGTGACTGGTGGTGCAAGCGTCGCCGGACTCACCGGTCCAGGTGGGCGAGCAGCAGGTTGGGGTCCTCGGCGGTGACGTAGGCCGCGCTCAGGACGTAGGCCGTGTCGCCGCGCAGGGCGATGGACGTGGGGTTCCGCAGTCCGTCCGTCGCGGTGAGGACGACGGTGGGGCTGCTGTGCGGCTTCGCGAGCACGACCTCGCTCGAACCGTTGACGGTGGCGAGCAGTTGGTCGCCGCGGCCGGTGAAGGCGAAGTCGTCGATCCCCGGCAGGCCGGTGACCTCGGTGCGGACTCGGCCCGCGCGTCCGTCCCTGAGGACGGGGACGCGTACGACGGTGCCCCGGTCGAGGTTGGTCACCCAGAGGGCCCCGCCCCTGATCTTCAGGCCGTTGGCGCCGAGAAAGCCGGTCGACGACAGTTCGGGGGCGGTGGACCAGGCCGTGGGGGTGCCGCCTGCGACAGGCACCTTCCATATCGTGCCGAGCACGGAGTCGGTGACGTAGAGCGTGCGGGAACTGGCGTCCAGCGCAAAGCCGTTGGGCAGTCCGTCGGCAGGCAGCGCGGCGATCCGCTCCGGTGTGCCGCCCGGCCGCAGCCGCCATACGCCGGTGAGGTCGGCGGTACCGGTGGCGTACAGGAAGTAGAGGGTTCCGTCGTGGGCCCGGACGATGCCGGACGTGAGCGGGAAGCCCAGGACGGGGGTGTGGACCCCGCCGTCCGCCGGTGCGGGCAGCGTGGCCAGGATCTGGGTGACTCCCTTGGGCGAGAGCCGGGCGACCTGCCGGGCGGCAGCGAAGGTGACGTAGGCACTGCCGTCCGGAGCCAGGGCGATGTTCTCCGGTGTCTGCCCCTTGGTCAGGTCGAAGTGGCGGGCGATCCGTGCGTCGCTCAGCGGCGCGGAGGCGGCGGACGCGGATGACGGGGAGAGCAGTGTGGTGGCGGTCGCGACGACGACGGCCGTGGACAGGACCGACTTGGTGAGCGTGGTGAGCATGGGGTGGTTCCTTCGGAAAGATGGGTTCGGGCAGGGATTTCGGGCATGCGGCAGCGACGTGCCGATGCGGTGGTGACTTGGGGCGGTCGGATGACCGCCCTGGACGGGTCAGTCCGTGCTGACCCGGGACCGAGCCGGCAGGGGCTCGGCCGGTACGGCGGCCTGGGCGAGCAGGGTCAGTGCCTCTCGTGAGGGTGAGCCCGCCGGGGTGGTGGCGACCACGACGCTGATGCCACGCTCCAGCCCGAGGCTCTGCTGGACGACCGTCAGCGGACCCACGACCGGATGCCGCATGTCGTACGAGGCGAACATGTGGGACTTGACGCGGTGATCGGCCCACATCGAGGCGAACTCGGCGCTCTTGGCGCTCAGTTCACCCACCAGCGCGTGCAGCGCCGCGTCGTCGGGGAACCGGCCCGCCATCAGGCGGAGGTTGCCCACCACCGCCCTGGCCTTGCTCGGCCAGTCCGCGTACAGGTCGCGGGTGTGGGGGTCCAGGAACACCAGCCGGGCCAGATTGGGACGCCGGTCCGGCCGGTCCGGGGTCTCGGGGTCGAGGTGCCCGGCGAAGAGCGCGTGCCCCAGCCGGTTCCACGCCAGCACGTCGGCGCACCGGCCCTGCACGATCGCGGGAGTGTCCCCCAGTACGTCCAGGAGTTGGGCGTTCTCCTCCGTCACCCGCTCTGCCGGGAACCGCCGGCCCCGCGGGCGCTGTCTGCCCGCGCGGGCCAGATCGTGCAGGTAGCGCCGCTCGGGTTCGTCGAGCCGCAGGGCACCGGCGAGCGCGTCCAGCACCTCCGGTGACGCGCTGGGCGACTGTCCTTGTTCCAGCCGGGTGTAGTAGGAGACGCTCACTCCCGCGAGCAGCGCCAGTTCCTCGCGCCGGAGGCCGGGCACGCGCCGCCGTTCCCCGTACGTGCTCACCCCGACGTCCTCAGGACGGAGGTGAGAACGTCGAGCCTTCAGAAAATCCCCGAGCTGCGTTTCTCCGTTCACGCTTCTCAGTATGGGCGGCGACCGCACACGGAGCCTGCCCCAATCATGGGTATGCAACGGCGGGTCAGGGTCCGTGGGGCCGATGCGAATCACCACGCAGGGCGCTTTCCGTTCCGCCGGTGGAATCGTCGACAGTGAGCGCGCTTGACAGTCGCTCGTTGTCGATTCGACAGTGTCGGCCGTGACATTCTCCGCGGTACGACCGGACGGTGATCCGCTGCGCCTGCTGTGCGAGTCGCTGCAGTCCCGCATCGAAGAACTCAGCGACGGGTTCACCGACGGCATCAGGCGCGAGATCCCCGGCTACGCGGTCATGCCGCTGGCCGAGCAGCGCGAGACGGTGCGCGTCCGCCTCGGCGCCGTGCTGCGGGGGCTCGCCCTCGGTGTGGAGCCGACGGCCGAGCAACTGCTGGAGGTTCAGTCCGCGTCCCGCAGAAGGGCGTACTACGGTCTGCCCGCCCAGGACGTGCTCGCGACCTTTCACCTCGTCGCGCGCGGGCTGTGGGGCGAGCTGCGGACCGTGGCGCGTGGTACGGCGGCCGAGGACACCGCGATCGAGCTGGTCGCGCCGCTGTGGTTGTGGGTCCAGGCGATGAGCGGCGTCGTCGCGGACGTCTACGCGGACGAGGCCGGGGCACGGTACGGGCGCGAAGCCGGTCTGCGCCAGCGTTTCCTGGAACTGCTCCGCACCGGTGGGGCACCTCGCGAGCACACCGCCGAGATCGCCCGCGAGCTGGGCTTCGATCCTGACGGCGAGTTCCAGGCCCTGTGCACTCCGGCCTCCGTGTGGGCCGCGGAAGGGCGCCTGGGTCTGCTGCAACGCGCGGCACAGCAGGTTCCCGGAAGAGTCTCCTGCGGACTGAGCGGGCAACTGATGGTGGCCGTCGCGCAACGCGGCGCCCGGGCCGATCTCGTCACCCGCGTGATCAAGCTGGGCGGCGACGACGCTCCCGTGGGCGTCGGCCTCCGACGGCCCGGGCTCGCCGGCGCCGAGATGAGCATCACCGACGCCGAGCGCGCCCTCGTGGTCGCCGAACGAGGGGGCCGCGCCACGTCGTTCGAGGACGTGTGTGGCTGCGGGCGAGCCTGGTCGACAGCCGGGACCGGCTGCTTCCCCTGTTCGCCGATGTCCGCCGGATCGCGGGCGAGCAGCCCCAGTTGGCGGAGACCGTCCTCGCCTTCGCCGACGCCGGGTTGTCGCTCGCGCACGCCGCCGACGCGCTCCGGATCCACCCCAACACGGTGGCCTACCGGCTCGGCCAGTGGCACAGGCTCACCGGAACCGATCCTCGCACCTTCACCGGTCTGCTCCGCTCGGTCGTCGGCATCACCGGTTGACCTCGGCTCTGGAATCCACAGCGATCGGCCCCCTCACTCCATGATCACGCCGAAAACCGCCCACCGTGCGATTCCTACACTCCGTAATCGACGACGTGCCCGGCTCTCTGCGGCACGCCTCAATCGATGGAATGGATCAGGAATGGCACAGACAGACCCGAATTCCTATGTCATGGGAAATACCTCCGAGGAGGCGGACCGGCTCGGGATACAGGCTTCCCTGGTGGCGTCGTGACATTCCAGGACTTCACCATCTCAAGAACTCGCGCCGTCCCTGACGTTCCGCTGGTGACACGGAGCGTGGAGTGGATCTGCGCGGCGCTCAGGGCAGGAGGCCGCGACCCCGACATGGGTGAGCAACTCGCCCACGTGCTGCGGGCTTCGGGGCTGTCCGATCCCCGTGTGGCGGTCGCCGTACCCACGGGTGGCCCCGACTCGGCCGCGGTGACCCTGATCTCCGAGTCGGCACGCAGTCTCCTGCCGGTGATGGAACACGCCGGCATCACCACCGCCGAGGAAGCGGACCTCGACACCTTGCGTGCCCGGATGTCACGCGCGTGCACGGAGGTTCAGGCGACGGTCCATGTACCGGAACTCGTCGCAGCCTGGGCAGAGTTGCACTGGCGGAGACCGAACTCCGGCACCGCTGAGGGTCGATGACGAAACTCACTTGCCCTCGAACCCGTCGGTCCGACTCCAGGTGAGCGTGGTGTCCCTCCCGAAGACCACCCGCTGTCCGTCCTTGGAAACCGTGGCCTGTTCCCAACCGTCGATGTTCTTGGTGACGTTGACGCTCCACTCGGTCAGGCTGCCGATGACGACGGCCGCGACGGACTCGGTCGGTGGTTCACCGTCGTAGCAGTAGGGGCCGAAGTCGGCGATCGCCGCCACGGTCCCCTTCTTGGTGCGCAGGTGGATGCCCTGGCACGCGTCGGTCCGGGTGCGGTAGATGACCTTCGGCTCGGTCCACGCCTTCGCCCGGGGACTGTAGTGCTGCTCGACGAGCCCCTTTCCCTGGCGGTAGTGCAGGGCCACGCGGCGGCCGTCGTCGAGTGTCACCTCGGCGTTGTACGGGCTCGGGCTGCCGCTCCAGGGAAGGTCGCTCTTCTCCAACTCGGCGGCGTACACAGAGGAGTCCGAGGGATCCGGGGAGGCGCCGGCCGAAGGTGCCTTTGTCACCGAGCCCTGGTGACCGCATGCCGCCATGGCGACCAGTACCGGCACCACCGCCGCTGCCCTGGCCGCCATCCGAATGCCAGGCTTGTACATCCGTGCCTCCCGTCGCCTCGTCGCTCCGTCGCAGCTCAGCTTAGGCACGCACCTCGGTGAGACACCCGAGGACTCACGGGGTGGTCGGTGGTGTCGTCCAGATACGCCGTTCGGCGCCCAGCGGGTCGTCGATGGCCTCCGGGACCGCGTCCCAAATCATCGTCGTGCGGCGCTTGTTGGTGTAGCGGGGCCAGTTCGGGCCCGGGTCGAGGTCGCGGACGAAGGCGACCCAGGCTCCGTGCATCGCGTCGGCCAGGGACTGGGGTGGGTGTGGGCCCGTGGCCGCGGTGACGCGTTCGGCGTTCAGGAGGTCGAAGGCGAAGGGGATCTCGACGCAGTGGGCGGCGCTGCCCCAGGTGAAGTGGTAGAGCCAGGTGGGGAGTTCGTGGTGGGCGCGGGACTCGGCGAGGGCGAGGGACGGACCGCGGAAGATGGCGTCGGTGAGGGCCTGGCCGATGCGCTGCTCCGGGTCCGTGCCCTCCCGGAGGGCGGCGTACGCGGTCACGGCCTCGGGGCCCAGGCCGTGACCGGCCAGAACAGCGCCGACCACCTCTGCGGGTACGGGAGTTGGATCGCTACCGGGCGGGGGGTAGAACTCGCGCTCGGTGAAGCCGAGCAGGAGTGGTACGGAGGTCGCGCTGCCGTCCGCGAAGGCGTCCGGGACGGGGACCGGGATCAACTCCCCGTCCGCGAAGGGCGCCAGGGTCAGACCTGCCTCGGGGGTGGCGAGGGCGTCCTGGAGGGCGAGCAGTTCGTCGTCGGTGAGGTCGCGGAGCGCTGCGGCGCGGGCGGGGACGCCGGTGCGTTCGGTCAGGCGGGCCGAGTCGGCGAGGGCGTCGCGGCGGTGCTGGGGGGCCCTGACGGCGCCGGACTCGGAGATCGCGGCGCGGAACAGCCCGTGCGCGGAGGGCGTCGCCATCAGGGTCTGCGCGGCGCCGCCGCCCGCCGACTGACCG
Source organism: Streptomyces sp. NPDC101776 (assembly GCF_044766845.1). Lineage (NCBI taxonomy): Bacteria > Bacillati > Actinomycetota > Actinomycetes > Kitasatosporales > Streptomycetaceae > Streptomyces > Streptomyces sp. NPDC101776. Next base: position 93,365 of record NZ_JBIWMV010000010.1, read on the forward strand.
GCGACGGTGACCTTCCCGGGGTCGCCGCCGAACGCCTCGATGTTGTCCCGCACCCAGGTCAGCGCCGCGATCCAGTCGAGCACACCGCGGTTGTCGGGGGCGTCTTCGAGGGGGAGGAAGCCCTCGATGCCGAGCCGGTAGCCGAGGGACACGAGGACGATTCCGTCACGGGCGAACGCGGACCCGTCGTACCAGGGACTGGCGGCGGATCCGGCGACGTAACCGCCGCCGTGGATCCAGACGAGGACCGGCAGGTCGGCACCCGGGTGCGGGTCCGGGGTGAAGACGTTGAGGTTCAGTACCCCCTCGCCCGGTATCGACGGCTCGGGGATGGTCGTGGGGCCGTCGAGGATGAAGGGGCGGCGTTGCGCGGTGGGCCCGTACCGGGTGGCGTCGAGGGGGTCGGTCCACGGCTCGGGCGGGACGGGGGCGGCGAAGCGGAGTTCGCCGACGGGGGCCTGGGCGTAGGGGATGCCGAGGAAGCGGGCGGTGGTGTGCTGCCACGTCCCGAGGACGGGGCCCTGGGACGTGACAGCGAGTACGGACTGGGGCACGGAGCAACTTCCTTGTGGAGGTGGGAGGTTACGGACGATGGTCGAAGTCTCGCGCCCCGCCCGCTACTTGACGCCCTTGATCAGCCGGATCGCGAACGCGCTGATCAGGACGACGGCCATGGCGAAGGCGAACAGGACGCGGTAGCCGGGGAGTTTGTCGGAGCCCGCGGCGAACGAGGTGATGAGCACGGAGGCGATGATCGGTCCGAGGGCCTGCGGGACGTTGGTGGCGATGTTGAGGATGCCCAGGTCCTTGCCGGCCGCCGCGCCCTTGGGCAGCACCTCGGTCATCAGGGCCATGTCCAGCGACATGTACGTACCGAAGCCCATGCCGCTGACCAGCGCGTACGCGTACATCGCGGGCAGGGTGGGGCTGACCAGCGGGATGGCCATGGACAGGGCGAGCAGGACCGATGCGCCGATCACGAAGATCTTGCGGCGGCCGGTGCGGTCGGAGATCTTCGCCGCCGGGATCGCGCCGGCGAGGGTGCCGACGAGGGCGAGCACGGACATCAGCTGCTGGGCGCTGTCCACGGCGTCGGCGTCCAGGCCGACGTAGTCCTGGAGGGCGTAGCGCTGGTAGGTGGCGACGCCCCAGTAGCCGAGGATGAAGGTCATACGGGCCACGAACGCCCAGGCGAAGTCGGGGTGTTGACGTGGTGAGACCCAGAAGCCGGTGAAGAACTCCCGCCAGGAGAAGGGTTCCGGAGCCTCGGGGCGGGTGCGGTCGCGGTTGAGCAGCACGAACGCGAGCACGGTCACCAGGACGATCGCGGCGATCACGCCGTAGCCCAGGCCGAGTTGACCGGCGTAGCGGGCGGCGAGGATCACGCCGAGGTTGGAGCCGAGGCCGACGAAGGCGGAGACGATGCCGAACCGTCGGGGAGCGACTCGGTCGGCCATGACGGCGGTGAGCGGGGCCTGGATGACGTTCAGCAGTACCTGCACGGCGACCCACATCAGCGTGAGCCAGAGCAGGGTGGTGGCGTGCGAGATGGCGAGCAGGGAGAGGGTCGAACCGACGGCGCCGAACAGCATCCAGGGGGTGCGGCGGCCCAGGCGGCCGCGGGTCCGGTCGGAGAGGGCGCCGATGATCGGCTGGGCGAAGAGCGTGACGACGGACGAGGTCATCGTCACCAGGGCGAGGTTCGACTCCTTCGCGGCGGCGTCGAGGTTCTGGATCTGAGCGGGGAGCAGAACCACGACGAGGCCGGCGTAAGCGGTGTAGAGAGCGGCGAATCCCGCGCCCATCGACCACATCAGGACGTTGACCTGGGAGCGGCCCAGGGTGTCGTCCGTTCGGACAGTGGCGGGGGCGGAAGAGGTCGAAGCGGACAAGGACGCCTCCACGGGGACGGACCGGCATCGTTGCCGGTGCCGGGAGTATGGCCACGCGGATTTATTTATTTCAAGGCTCGAAAAATAATATCTTGGCCATCTTGACCGGATCCCGTCCCGCAGGGGCACAATCGTCTGCGTGAACGCACCCGCCGACTCGGCCGACGTACGACGCGGCAATCTGGCCCTGGTGCTGCGGTACCTCGACGCCCACGGCCCGTGCGCCCGTACCGAGGTCGCCGCCGGCACCGGACTGGTGCACGCCACGGTCACCGCGTTGGTGGCGGAGCTGATCGACCGAGGCCTGGTCCGCGAGGCGGGTTCCGTGCCGACCGGTGGCCGGGGCCGCCCCCGACGCCTGCTGGGGCTCGTCCCCGAACGCGTGGTCGTCCTCGCCGCCCAGGTGAGCCTGGAGTCCGTGCACGTCATGGCGGCGGACTTCCGGGGCCGGGTCCTGCACCGCGAATCGGCGCCCCATCATGCCCCGTACGGGGATCCGCGCGCCCTGGCCGCGGTGATCGGCTGCGTGGTACGAGCGGCTGAGGCGGCGGCACGGGACGCGGCACCGGACGCGCATCTCGCCCAACTCGCCGTAGCCATGGCCGGACCGGTCGTCGGGACCTCTCAACTGGTCGCCGCCGCGATCGACTTCGGCTGGCGCAGTACCGATCTGCGCGCGCTCGTGACCGCCGAACTCCCCTTGCTGGACTGCCCTGTTGACGTGGTGAACGACGCCAACATGGCGGCCCTGGCCGAATACCACGCCCTCGAAGCCGCCGGTGTGGAGCACCCCGACACCGTCGCCTACATCAAGGCCGACACCGGCGTGGGCGGCGGGCTCCTCGTCAACGGCCGTGTGCACAGCGGAAGTCATGGCATGGCGGGCGAGATCGGGCACCTGCCGATCGCCCTCGACGGCCCCGACTGCCGTTGTGGCACGCGGGGTTGCCTGGCGACGTACATCGGCCCCGAACCCCTCATCCACGCGGCCGGGTTGGACCATGTCGCCAGGTCGGAAGGCGGTGAGGCGGCACTGGCCGAGCTGGACCGCCGACTGTGTGCGGCCGATCCGGCCGCGGTCGCCGCGCTCGACGCGGCCGGGCACGCCCTGGGCGCCGCCGTCCTCGGCGTGTCCGGGGTCACCGACGCCGGCGAGATCATCCTCGGCGGCTACCTCGCCACCTGGGCCTCCTGGCTCCGTCCCGGCCTGGACGCCCGCCTGGCCGGCCGCCGCGCCCTGGCACCCGACATGCAGCCGACCATCACCTTCGGCGTCCTCGGCGCCGAGGCGACACTGCGCGGCGCGTTCCAGACCTGCCGCGACGCCCTGCTCGACGATCCCACCGGCGTTCCGGCACTCCCGCAGGCCCCGGTCGCGGTGGCGTCGCCGTAGGAACTGCGCGGCGGATCATGCCGCGTGGGCGAGGCCCGGTACGTACGCATGTCCGCGGCGGCCGGGCGGCGCTGCCCTCCCCACCCCCGCCGACTCTGCTCTCTGGAAGCCGGGGTCTTCACTAACCGGTCATAGCTCATGACGGTGGTTAGGTTTGCCCCCGGCCTCCAGCACCCACCCACCGCACAGGCGCGCCTCCGAAGCTCGATACCCACATCTACAACGGCCCAGCGCCGCACCTCACAGACCCCCGCGCCGAAGGCGACCGACCCCGACCCGACGCCCCACGACGCCCCGATCTCCCGGCCCGCGGCTTCGTGACCCCGCCCCCGTACATGCATACTCGGGCTCTGCGCGCGCACCTGCGTTCGCGAGAAGCGGGAGGTGGGCGATGGTGGTGCCCTCGGCAGCGGGGACCGAGCCCCGGAAAATCACGATCAATGATGTCGCCGCGTCGGCGGGGGTGTCCCGGCAGACCGTGTCGCGGGCGCTCAACGACAAGGACGAGATCGACAGCGAGACGAAACAGCGGGTGCTGGATGCCGCTCGTGCGCTCGGGTACCGGCCGAGCCGGTTCGCCCGGGGGCTGGTGCGGCAGGACACGATGACGATCGGGCTGGTCATTCCCGATCTGCTCAATCCGTTCTTCACCGAGGTCGCCGCCGCCGCGCTGGAGGCGGCCCGGACGCGTGGCTGGCAGGTCGTCGTGTACGACACCGGGGACCGGGCGGAGGAGGAACGCGGCACGCTCCAGGTGATCAGTTCGCAGGTGGACGCGGTCATCGGCTACTTCAGCTGCCCCGAGAGCGAGTTGGAGAAGTTCACGCGCGGCATGCCGGTGGTGCTCATCGGCCGGGAACAGCGCACGCGGTTCAGCGCGATCGAGATCGACGGCACGGCGGGGGTGCACGCCGCGGTCGCCCATCTGGTCGCGCGGGGGCACACCCGGATCGGCATGCTCGACCACCACACCCGCGCCGAACCGAGCGTCCGGCACGAGTGGTTCACGACCGCCGCGACGGCCCACGGGATCGAGGCCGGCATGGTGGTCGGCGCGGACCAGACGGCCGACGGCGGTGGCGCGGCGCTCAGGACCCTGCTCGCCGACCATCCCGACATCACGGCCGTCTTCACGTTCAACGACATCATCGCGATCGGCGCCCTGCGCGAGGCACGTCGCCTCGGCCGCACCATCCCGCAGGAACTGGCGGTCATCGGCTTCGACGGTCTCCAGCTCGGCGCACTCGTCGAACCCCCGCTCAGCAGCGTCGCCCTGGACACCCGCAGGCTTGGCGCCCTCGCCATCGAGCAGGTCGCGCGCCTGTTGTCGGGAGGGGAAGCGCTTGCCGCCGATGACCTGGTCGTGCGCGGCGAACTGCGGCTGAGCGGCTCCGCCTGACGGCCGCCCGCGCGTCCGGTCCGAATGTCTTGACACCCGCCCGCACCGGAGCGCAAACTTCCGAACATTCGCAACACACTTCAAGAGGTCTATCTGCAAGCAGTCCCGTGAGCGCTCACGGGAGCGCTCACGGGACGCTCTTAGACCCCGCAACAAATGGTGTGCCCACGTCCCTTCCACCCAGAAGGCATCCCGCCCGAGGGATCAGCATCGAAGCCGCCTAGCACCGCCGCTAGTCGTTGTCTGGAACGGAAACCATGAGCAGCACAGTCACGCGCATCCGCCTCGGCGCCGTCGCCGTGGCCGCCAGTGTCGCCGTACTCGCCGGATGCTCGTCATCCGCGCCGTCGGCCAAGACATCCGCGGCCTCCTGCGCGCCCGCGAAGGGCAAGGTCACCCTCCAGTACTGGAACACCGTTCCGGGCATGGACAAGGTCGTCGCCCTGTGGAACAAGAAGAACCCGAACATCCAGGTCGAGACGAAGAACATCTCCAACGACCAGTACGGCACCCTCGGCAACGCCCTCAAGGCGGGCAAGGCGCCGGACCTGGCCCAGGTCGGCTACGACGAGTTGCCCAACCTGCGCACGCAGAGCGCGTTCGTGGACGCCTCGTCCTGCTCCGCGGCCACCGCGGCCAAGTCGAAGTTCGTGCCGTGGACCTGGTCGCAGACCAGCTTCGGCAACACCGGCGTGTTCGCCCTGCCGCAGGACACCGGGCCGATGGCCCTCTACGTACGCAGTGACATTTTCAAGAAGTACGACATCGCGATCCCGACGACCTGGGACGAGTACGCGGCCGCCGCGCAGAAGCTGCACAAGGCGGACCCGAAGCTCGACATCACGTTCTTCGACCCGAACAACGCCGAGTGGTTCAACGGGCTGCTCTGGCAGAACGACTCCCAGATGTACAGCTACTCCGGCGACAAGTGGCAGGTCACGGTCGCGTCGGAGCACAGCAAGCAGGTCGCCGACTACTGGCAGAAGCTGATCTCCGGCAAGCTCGTGCGCACCGACCTCGCCAACGGTTCGACGCAGATGTACGCGGCGTACCAGCAGGACCAGATTGCCAGCTACGTCGGCGCCGCCTGGGGCTACAGCATGTTCCGCGACAACCTGCCCAAGCAGGCCGGGAAGTGGTCCATCGTCCCGATGCCGACGTGGGGTTCGAGCGGCTCCTCCGGTGACTGGGGCGGCTCGACCGTCGCGTTCATGAAGGGCAGCAAGCACCTCTACGAGTCGGTCAAGTTCAACACCTGGCTCAACACCGACCCGGCGGCGCTCGCACTGGAGAACCAGCTCGGCGGCCTCTACCCGGCGGCGAACGCGGGACTTCAACTCCCCGCTCTCTCCAAGGGAGTTCCGTACTACAACAACGAGAAGATCTTCGACGTCTTCGCCGACTCGTCCAAGAAGATCAACACCAGCTTCGCCTGGGGACCCACGCAGAAGACGGTGAACCTCGCGCTCCAGGACGCGATGGCCAAGGCGGCGGCCGGTGACGGCACGCTCAGCGACGCGTTGGCGGCGGCCCAGGCGTCCGCGCTGAAGTCGATGAAGGATCAGGCGATCCCGGCAGCGGCGGGCAAGTGACCGCACGATGACCGACATCGCACCCCGCGCGACGCGCCGGGTGGCGTCACCCGGGGGCCGCCGCCGTCTCAACGGCGGCGGCCCCCGGGCGGGCACCATCTTCGCGTTCGTGATCCCCTTCTTCCTCCCGTTCGTGCTCTTCTACCTGGTGCCGGTCGGCTACGCGCTGTGGCAGAGCGTCCGCGTCGTGCGCCGCAGCGGCGGTCAGTACGGCACCTCGTACACGACCTTCGGCGGCTTCGAGCAGTACGGGAAGGTCTTCCAGAACGACGAGTTCTGGTCCAGCATCGGCCGCATCGGACTGTTCGGCATCGTGCAGGTGCCGGTGATGCTGTTCGTGGCGCTGGTCATCGCGCTGCTCCTCGACACTCCCCTGCTGCGGCTCAAGTCCGTGTTCCGCATCGCCGCGTTCATGCCGTACGCGGTGCCCGGTGTCATCGCCGCGATCATGTGGTCGTACCTCTACTCGCCCCAACTCAGCCCCGTCGTGGACCTGTTGAACGACATCGGGCTCAAGCCCGACTTCCTCGGGCCCGGCGCGGTGCTGTGGTCGGCGGCGAACATCTCCACGTGGCTGTGGACCGGCTACAACATGCTGATCATGTTCTCGGCGCTCCAGTCGATCCCGCAGGAGCTGTACGAGGCCGCCAAGCTCGACGGCGCGAGCAACTGGGCCATCGCCTGGCGGATCAAGGTCCCGATCATCGCCCCGTCGATCATCCTCACCACGGTGTTCTCGATCATCGGCACGCTCCAGCTCTACGCCGAGCCGGCCGTGCTGCGGCAGATCTCCTCGAACATCTCCAGCACGTTCACGCCGAACATGCTCGCCTACGCGGTGGCCTCCGGGAACAACTACCAGCAGGCCGCGGCGATCTCCGTGGTCATCGCCGTCATCACCTTCGTCCTGAGCTTCGGGTTCATGCGACTGACGTCGAAGAGGGCCGGCCTGTGAACAAGCCATCCGTCAACCGCGAGAGCCAGGTCAGCCGCACCGCCGCCATGGCCCTGATGCTGCTCCTGGCGATCTACTTCCTGCTGCCGATCTACTTCCTGATCGTCGCCTCCACCAAGCCGCAGGGCGACCTCGCCGCCACCAACGGCCTGGCGTTCTCGCACTTCAACCTGTTCGAGAACCTGCGTGTCCTGTTCACCCGCAGCGACGGCATCTTCGGTCGCTGGGCCCTGAACACCGTGATCTACGCCGTGCTGGGTGCGGCCGTGGGAACGCTGATCTCGGCGCTGTGCGGCTACGCTCTCGCCAAGTTCCGTTTCCGGGGACGGGAGTTCCTCTTCTCCGTCATCCTCGGCGGCGTCCTGGTCCCCACCACCGCACTCGCGCTCCCGCTGTTCCTGCTGTTCTCGGCGACGGGCATCGTCAACACGTACTTCGCGGTGTTCCTGCCCAGCATCGTCAGTCCGTTCGGCGTCTATCTCGCGCGGATCTTCGCCAACGCGGCTGTCCCGCAAGAGCTGTTGGAGTCGGCGCGACTGGACGGAGCCGGTGAGTTCCGCACGTTCTTCTCGGTGGCGTTCAAGCTGATGACACCGTCGCTGGTGACGATCTTCCTGTTCCAGTTCGTGGCCATCTGGAACAACTTCTTCCTGCCGATGGTGATGCTGCAGAAGGAGTCGCTCTTCCCGATCACGCTCGGCCTCTACGAGTGGAACGGCCAGACCGCCCGTGCCCCGCTCCTCCAGGAGTCCGTCATCACCGGCTCGTTGGTGTCGATCGTGCCCGTGATCATCCTGTTCATCCTGCTCCAGCGGTTCTGGCGCACCGGACTCGCCGCCGGTTCCCTCAAGTGACCGTCCCCGCACAGAAGGTGTCTCCCGCCATGACCGACTCCGCTGTCTTCGTGCCCCATTTCCACTGGGACCGGGAGTGGTACGAGCCTTTCCAGGTGTTCCGGCACCGGCTCGTCGCCGCCCTCGACACCGTGCTGGAGACGGCGGAGACGGACCCGGACTTCCGGTTCACCGTCGACGGTCAAATGGCCGCGATCGAGGACTACTTGGAGATGCGGCCGGAGAACCGCGACCGGGTCGCGGCCCTGGTCGCCGAGGGCCGACTCGCGGTCGGGCCCTGGCTGATCCTGCTCGACGAGTTCCTCTGCTCCGGCGAGACCATCGTCCGTAATCTGCGGATGGGCTGGGCGGCGGCGGCCGAGCTGGGCGGCGCGATGCCGATCGGCTATCTGCCCGACATGTTCGGCCACATCGCGCAGATGCCGCAGATCCTGGCCCGCGCCGGCATCGAACACGCGGCGCTGTGGCGCGGAGTGCCCGGCTCGGTCGGCGGCCACGCCTTCAACTGGCGGGCGCCGGACGGCTCCCAGGTGCGTACCGAGTTCCTCTTCGACGGCTACGACAACGGCCTCGACGTCCTCCTGATCCCCGAGCAGATCGGCCGCGCGCTCGGCGACTACGCGGAGATGACGGCCGAACGGTGGGGCCGCGACCCGGTGTTGGCGATGGCCGGCACCGATCACAACGCGCCCGACCCCCAACTCGCCTCCTGGCTGCGGCAAGCCGCCGCCGAAGGCCGCGCGATCACCATCGCCACCCTCGACGAGTACCTCCGCAAGCACGTCCGTGACGAGGTGTCCGCCGTCGTCACCGGTGAGCTGCGCGGTCATGTGCGCGGCAACATCCTCCCCGGCGTGCTCTCGGTGCGGCTCGGGCTCAAGCAGCGGATGGCGCTCGCGGAGCGCACGGTCGACCACGCCGAGCGCATGAACGCCCTGTGGTCCTGGCGCGACGACTCGCCGTTCCTGGACCTCGCCTGGCACAAGATCATCGAGTCGACGGCGCACGACTCGGTCGTCGGCTCGGGCACCGACGAGACCTGCGACCAGGTCGCCGCACGGCTCGCCGAAGCCGCGCAGACGGCGCGCGCCGTACGGGACGCGGCACTCACCGGGCCCGCCGCGCGGGTGCCGAGCGACGGCCAACTGGTGGCCAACCCGCTGCCGTTCGGCCGCTCGGCGCTGGTCGAGGTGGACGTCGTGGCCCCGCCCGAGGGCAGCGCGCTCGTCGCGACGCTCGCCGACGGCTCCACGGCCCCCGTGCAGTTGATCTCCCAGGCACCGACCGTCCTCAGCGACGAGCGCATGGACGCCTCGCAGCTCGAACGCGTCCTGCGCCGTATCCACCGCCGTGAACTCTTCGGCCGCCAGATCGACCACTACGAACTCGCCCCCGGCGCCCTCGTCTTCCACCTCGCCGAGGTCCCGACCAGCGGCCCCTTCGACCTGCTGATCCTGCGCCGCGAGGTCGCCGAAGCGGCGGTCGCACACCCGGGTGAGTGGCGGGTCCTGACCCTGGAGGAGGCCCGGGCGACCGCACTCGTGCCCGTGCGCGTGCCCGCTTCCGGGCTGACGTCCTTCCGGGTCGAACCGAGCGACCGCGCCTCCGTGGCCGTACCGTCGCACGCTCCGGCTACGGCGACGGAACGCACCCTCTCCAACGGCCTGGTCGAGGTCGCGGTCGCCGCCGACGGCACTCTGGACGTCACCGGCTCCGACGGGACCGTGCTGCACGGAGTCGGGCGGCTCGTCGACGGCGGGGACCGGGGCGACAGCTACAACTACGCTCCTCCGGCGCACGACGTCCTCGTGTCGGAGCCGACGGAGATCACCGTCGAGCTGGTCGAGAACGGCCCGTTGCGCGCGCGGCTGCGGGTCACCCGTGTCTACGCGTGGCCGGCCGCGCTCTCCGCCGACCGCGATGTGCGCGGCGAGCGGACCGTGCCGACGCCGGTGGAGACGCTCGTGGAGGTGCGCGCGGGCGAGCCGTTCGTGCGGGTGGCCACGTCCTTCCTCAACCAGTCAGCCGACCACCGGCTGCGCTTCCACGTACCGCTGCCCGAGCCGGTCACGACCTCCGCGTCCGCCGGTCAATTCGCGGTCACCGAGCGCGGATTGACCGCCGAGGGCGGCTGGGGCGAGTACCCGCTGCCGACCTTCCCGGCCGACGCGTTCGTGTCGTCCGGTGCCGCCACCGTCCTGCTCGACCACTCCAGCGAGTACGAACTGGTCGGCGAAGGCTCCGAACTCGCGATCACGCTGCTGCGCGCGATCGGCTCGATCAGTGTCAACATCCATCCCCTGCGCGACGAACCGGCGGCGAGCGAGATCCCCGTACCCGGTGCGCAGGACCTCGGGATGCGGATCGAGAACCGGTTCGCCGTCGTCCCGTCGGCGAGCGCGACCGGCTGGCGCGGCGCGAACGCGGTCGCCCTCGCCGAGGAGTTCCGCAACGACGTACTGGTCACTCGTGGGACCGCGCCCGCCGAGGCTCAACTGCCGCCCGACACGGCCGGGTTGCGGGTCGACGGGAAGGACGTCCTCGTCTCGGCCGTCCGCCGTGTCACCGACGACGAGCACGGCTCCGGCACCGAGGTCCGGCTGACCGCGATGAGCGACGACGCGTCGACGACGGTCCGGGTGACGGGGCCGTTCACCGAGGCCGCCACCGTCGATCTGCTGGGCCGGACGATCTCCCGATCCCAGGCCCGGGGCGAGCTCGAACTCGGCCTCGGTCCATGGGAGATCCACAGTCTCGTGCTCCGGTAGGCCGCCATGATCGAATGCAATACGCCCGTTCTGCTCTCACGAAAGCGTTGTGACCTCGTGCTTCCCGAGTTCTCCCCCCATGTTTCCGACCTCGCACCCGGGCGTGGCGCCCTGCGCCCGGCGCGCTCGTGGCTGCACTCCGACGCGAAATCCCTTTCCCTGAACGGGTCTTGGCGGTTCCGCCTGTCCCCCACGGCATCGGCGGCGGAGGACTTCGCGGCCGAGGACTTCGACGCCCAGGGCTGGGACGGCATTCCGGTGCCCTCCCACTGGGTGCTGGAGGGTGACGGCGCGTACGGCCGCCCGATCTACACGAACATCCAGTTCCCGTTCCCGATCGACCCGCCCCACGTCCCGGACGAGAACCCGACCGGCGACTACCGCCGTACCTTCGACGTCCCCGCCGACTGGTCGGACGCCGAGCGGGTCGTGCTGCGCTTCGACGGTGTCGAGTCGCTGTTCCGCATGTGGGTCAACGGAGTTGAGATCGGCAGCGCGAGCGGCAGCCGGCTCGCCCACGAATTCGATGTGACCGACGCCGTACGACCGGGCGAGAACGTCGTCGCCGTGCGAGTGCACCAGTGGTCGGCGGCCAGTTACGTCGAGGACCAGGACCAGTGGTGGCTGCCGGGCATCTTCCGCGATGTCACCCTGGTCGCCCGGCCGGCCGGGGGCATCGAGGACGTCTGGCTGCGCACGGGCTTCGACCAGGGGCGCGGGCGGGTCGAGGCCGAGGTCGTCGCCAGCGCCACGGCGTTCCCGGTCACCCTGCGCATCCCCGAACTCGGCGTCGAGCAGATCTGGGCGACACCGGACGACGTGGCCCCCGTGGACCTCGCCGAGGTGGAGCCCTGGTCGGCCGAGCTGCCCCGCCTGTACGACGCCACGGTGTCGACGGCCGCGGAGACGATCACCCTGCGGGTGGGTTTCCGCACGGTCGAGATCCGCGGGGACCAGTTCCTGGTCAACGGCCGCCGGGTGGTGTTCCACGGGGTGAACCGGCACGAGACCCACCCGGAGCGCGGCCGTGTCTTCGACGAGGCGCACGCCCGCGAGGACCTGGCGCTCATGAAGCGGTTCAACGTGAACGCGATCCGCACCAGCCACTACCCGCCGCATCCCCGGCTGCTCGACCTCGCCGACGAGCTCGGCTTCTGGGTGATCCTCGAATGCGATCTGGAGACGCACGGCTTCGACAAGGTCGGCTGGGTCGGCAATCCCAGTGACGACCCGGCCTGGCGCGAGGCGTACCTCGACCGGATCCAGCGCACGGTCGAGCGGGACAAGAACCATCCCAGCATCGTGATCTGGTCGCTGGGCAACGAGGCGGGCACCGGCAGCAACCTCGCCGCGATGTCGGCGTGGGTCCACGCCCGCGACGCCGAACGCCCCGTGCACTACGAGGGCGACTACACGGGCGAGTACACCGACGTGTACTCCCGCATGTACGCGTCCGTGCTGGAGACCGAGCAGATCGGCACCGACGGCTCTCGCGCCCCGCTGCTCAACTGCACGCCCGCGCAGGGCGCCCGGCAGCGCACCAAGCCGTTCCTGCTGTGCGAGTACGCGCACGCGATGGGCAACGGGCCGGGCGCCTTCGACCAGTACGAGACTCTGGTGCACGAACATCCGCGCCTGCACGGCGGTTTCGTCTGGGAGTGGCGCGACCACGGCACCCTGGCCACGACCCCGGACGGGACGCCGTACTACGCGTACGGCGGCGACTTCGGCGAGGTCATCCACGACGGCAACTTCGTGATGGACGGCATGGTGTTGAGCAACGACGTGCCGACGCCGAGCCTTCACGAGTTCAAGGCCGTGGTGGCGCCGGTGCAGTTCGCCTTCGACGGCGACAAGGTCGCGATCACCAACCTCCGGCATACGACCGACACGTCCGACCTGCGCTTCCGCTGGCGGGTCGAGCACGACGGAGTGCCGGTGGAATCAGGGGAGTTGGAGGTTCCCCTCGTCTCGGCGGGCGATTCGAGCCGGGTGTCGCTGCGGCCGGTCCCGGTGTCGCCGGACGCCGAGACCTGGCTGACGATCGACGCGGAGCTGACGACCGCGACCGCCTGGGCGCCCGAGGGTCATGTCGTCGCAACTGCCCAGCTGGACCGGTCGGTTCGCCGTCCGGTACCCGCTGCCCGCGCGCGGTTCGACTGGCAGCCCGGCGACGGGACCCTCACGCTCGGCATCGCCGAGTTCGCCGGCGGATCTCTCGTACGGCTCGGCGAACGGGCCGTGGCCGGACCGCGGTTGGAGCTTTTCCGGGCGCCGACCGACAACGACAAGGGCGCATGGGGTGACGTCAAGGAGAGCGACGCCAACGTCGCCGGAGTCTCCAACGCCGAGCTGTGGCTGCGCGACGGACTCGACCGGCTGACCTCGCGCCGGGTCTCCGTGGAGCAGAGCGGGGACGCGCTGCGCACGGTCGACAAGGTCGCGTCCGCCGACTCGGGACTGTCGGTACTGGTGGAGTCCGTCTGGTCGCGCGAGAGCGACGGCGAGGTGGAGCTGCGGGTGGAGATCCAGCCCTCGCACGGCTGGCAGACGGTGTGGCCGCGGATCGGGGTCCGCTTCGATCTGCCCGACGGCACGGCTCCGGTCGACGGCGCCGAGTGGTTCGGCCTGGGCCCGCTGGAGTCCTACCCCGACAGCATTCGGGCGGCCCGCACCGGCCGTTTCGCGGCCACTGTCGGTGACCTTTCGGTCGACTACGCGCGACCGCAGGAGACCGGTCACCGCTCCGAACTGCGCCGACTGGCGCTGACCAGCGGCGACACCGAGGTGCTGCACATCGTGGCACTCCCCGACACGCACGGGCGCCGCCCCGGCTTCACGCTCAGCCGCCACACCCCGCAGGAGATCGCCGGGGCCGGGCACCCCTTCGAGCTGCCGGAATCGACGACGAGCCGGCTGATCGTCGACGCCGCCCAGCACGGGCTCGGCTCCCGGGCCTGCGGTCCGGACGTGTGGCCCGAGTTCGCGCTGCGTCCGGAGTCCCGGACGATCAGGCTCCGGATCACGGCACCGCGCTAGGCCGGTACCTCGGAGGGTGCGGTCTCGCACAGTGGGGACCGCACCCTCAGTATGGGAGGGGACGACTGCCGTCTCGGGGCCCCGCCCCTCACCGGGCGCCCCTACGGGAAGGAGCTCCCGATGCCCACCCTGCTGTCGGTGAATGTCGGCATGCCGAAGGACGTTCCCTGGCAGGGCAAGACCGTCTGCACAGGTGTATGGAAGTACCCGGTGATCGGCCCCGCGACGGTCCGGCGGCTCAACATCGACGGCGACGGCCAGGGCGACACCGGAGGTCACGGCGGCGAGCAGCGGGCCGTACTCGTCTACCAGATCGAGTCGTACCGGCACTGGCAGCGGCACTTCGGCCGGGACGATCTCGGCTACGGCCAGTTCGGCGAGAACCTCACCGTGGACGGCCTGCCCGACGACGAGGTGTGCATCGGCGACCGGTACCGCATCGGGGAGGCCGAGTTCGAGGTCACCCAGCCGCGTGTCACCTGCTATCGCGTCGGCATGCGCTTCGGCGAGCCCGAGCTGGCCGCGCTGCTGGTGAGCCATCACCGTCCCGGGTTCTACATGCGGGTCGTACGGGAGGGCCGGGTGCAGGCCGGCGACCGGATCGTACGGACCAGGACCGGTCCGGGCGAACTGAGCGTGGCCGACACCGACGCGCTGCTCTATCTCCCCGGCCGCGACCCCGCCAAGCTGCGCCTCGCCCTGGACATCCCCGCGCTGAGCCCCGGCTGGCAGGGCTCGTTCCGTGAACTGCTCGCCGCGGCCGACGGTCCGGAGCCCGCGGCCCACCCGGCCTGGGCCGGTTTCCGCGCTCTACGGGTGACGGAATTGATCCCGGAGAGCACGACGGTCACCTCGATCCGGCTCACCGCCCTCGACGACTCCCCGCTCCCGGCCGCCCGCGCGGGCCAGTACCTGACCCTGCGCGTCCCGACCACGACCGGCCCCACCCCCGTGCGCAGCTACTCGCTGTCCGCCGCACCCGACGTCGGCAGCTACCGGATCAGCGTCAAACACGAGCCCCACGGCACCGCGAGCGGCTATCTGACCACGCGGCTACGGCCCGGCGCCGTCCTCGAAGTCGCCGCGCCCCGTGGGGAGTTCGTGTACGCCGAGGGCAGCGGACCCGTGCTCCTGATCTCCGCCGGCATCGGCCTCACGCCGGTGCTGTCCATGCTGCACGAGCTCGCGGCGCAGGGCAGCAAGCGTGCGGTCTGGTGGATCCACGGCGCCCGCGGTCCCCGCGAACACCCCCTCGCCGCCGAGGCACACGGCCTCCTCACCGCACTGCCGGACGCGCGTGAGCATGTGTTCTACAGCGCGGCCACACCCGAGGAACGACAGCTCGCCCACGCCACCCCGGGCCGTCTCACGAAGGAGCGACTGCTCGCGCTGTCGGTCCCGGCCGACGCGACCGCGTACATCTGCGGCCCCGCCCCCTTCATGACCGACATGCGGCAGGCCCTCACCGAGGCCGGCCTCGACCCGGCGCACATCCACACCGAGTTGTTCGGAACCCTGGACGCCATCAACCCCGGCCTCACCGACCGACCCGCCCGAGCGCCGCACCGGCCCCCGGGTACGCCCGGAACGGGCCCGCTGGTGACCTTCGCGCGCAGCGGCATCGCCGTCCCGTTCGACGACGGCGACCGCAGTGTGCTCGAACTCGCCGACGCCTGCGACGTACCCACGCGCTGGAGCTGCCGCACGGGCGTCTGCCACACCTGCGTCACGCCCCTGCTGTCGGGCACGATCGCCTACTCCCCCGATCCGCTGGAGCCACCGGCCGAGGGCGAGATCCTGATCTGCTGCGCCCGGCCGGACACGGACATCGTCCTGGACATGTGAGCCCGACGCGTCGCCCGACTAGGTCAACTGCCCTGCCCCCGCGGCCCATTCGTGCGTCGGCAGCTCAAGGAGCCGCTCGATCCGGGCGCTGTCCGGAAGGGGGCCGTGATCGGCCGTCACCTTGAGCGCCGAAGCTGCCGTGATGTGCCCCAGCCGCAACGCCCGCTCCATGCCCTCGCCCCGCAGCAGCCCGGTCAGCACCCCGGCGGCGAACGCGTCACCCGCGCCCACGGGCTCCACCACGTCCGTGTCCAGCGCGGGCACGACCCGGATGCCCTCGTCGCTGAAGGCGATCGCCGAACGACCGCCGTCCTTGACGACGAGGAGCCGCGGACGCGGCAACAGCCCCCGTACGTCTGCCGGTTCGAGGTCCGCGCCCCAGAGATCCCGCGCCTCGTCGAGCCCCACGAAGGCGATGTCGGCCCGGTCGGCGAGATCCCGCAGCACGGTGGCGGCCCTCCCGGGAGCCCACAGCGCGAGGCGGTGGTTGACGTCGAAGCTGATGGCGTACGGCCTTTCACCGGCCGGTACGGCGAGCGCCTCGGAGACCAGGCTCAGGCAGGACGGGGACAACGCCGGTGTCACACCGGTGAGATGGAGGACGGAGGCCGATCTCAGCCTGTCGTCGTCGAGTACGTCGGGGCCCATCGCGGAGGCCGCCGAGTTGCCGCGGTAGTAGTGGACACGGGTCCGCGAACCGTCCGGCTCCTTCACGAGCAACCCCGTGGGCCGCTCCGGATCGCGGCGCACCCCGCTGACATCGACGCCCGCGGCCCCCACCTCCGCGAGCACGCGCCGCCCCAACGGGTCGTCGCCCACGGCCGAGAGCCAGGAGACGGGGACCCCCAGGTCCGCCAGATACATGGCCACGTTCGACTCGGCCCCGGCCACCGACACCCGCAGATCGTCGGCGCTCTCCAGCGACGAGGACGGAGCGGGCGCCAGCGCCGCCATGGTCTCCCCGATGCAGACGACCGCGCCTTCGGCCGGCTGCCATCCGTTCTTCATGACGTCTCCCCGGCGGACGACGTGTTCCGTACGACGGTTCGTACGACGGCGAGGAAGGCGCGGGCCCGGTCGCGCAGCGCGGTCAGGTCGCCGCCGTCGGCCGCGTCGCCGACCAGGGGCGAACCGACGCCGACAGCGGTCGCTCCGGCGTCCAGATACGCCCGGGCTGCCACCTCGTCGACACCGCCCACCGGCACGAACACCTCGTGCGGGAACGGGCCGCGCAACGCCTTCAGATAGGCGGGGCCACCCGCTTCGGCGGCCGGGAAGATCTTCAGCGCGGCGGCACCGAAGGAGCGCGCGGCGAGGATCTCGGTCGGGGTCAACACCCCGGCCAGCACCGGCAGTTCGAGCCGGTTGGCCTCACGGATACCGTCGCCGAGTGCGGGGGTGACGGCGAAGTCGGCACCGGCGTGCCGGGCGGCACGGGCGTCCTCGACGGTGAGGACCGTACCGGCGCCGAGCGGCCGGTCGGGGCCGAGTTCCTTGCGGGCGCGCTCGATGACGGAGAGGGCGTCCGCACCGGTCAGGGACACCTCGATGAGTTCGACGCCCTCTTCGGCGAGGGTGAGTACGGTGCGTACGGAGGCCTCGGGATCGGTGCCGCGCATGACGGCGACAAGGCGGTGGGCGGCCAGGGCCGCTCGAAGATCCATGTGACGAATTCCCTTCCTGTACAGGTCGGTTCAGGCACAACGGCAGTTGGTGGTCAGCGTCAGCCGCCACCGGACCTCGCCCGAGGCGGGTACCCGGGCCGCGTCACCGGGGCCCGCCTCGGCGAGGTCGAAGACGCGGCCGAGCATCGGTTCGACGCCTGTGCTGCGGTAGGGGTTCGGGGCGGGGTAGCCGCGCAGGTTGCGCCACAGCGCGATGGACAAGGGCTGCCCGTCGGCTTCGAGGGCGAGCGAGAGCCGGTCGGCCCGGTCGTGGACGCAACAGTGGGCAGCGTCCACGACGGCTCCTACGGCGGTGCCGTCGTCCGGCCCGAACCGGTCCAGGCGCAGTCCGCACGGCGCGGGCCAGGCGCCCTCCACCCACGCGGCACCGTCCGGCCACGCCCGGTCCACCAGCGGCGCCACCTCGGGAAAGAGCCGGGTGCGTACTCCGCTGTCGATGTGTGCGAGCGCCCGGTCGGAGAGGTCGAGCAGCGCATGCGCGGCCCAGACGAAGCGGAAGCCCGCGTCGGCCGTCAGGACGTAGTCGGCCACGGCACCGTCGCTGGTGGCACGCACCGTGCGCGCCAAGGTGAAGCGGTCGCAGCGAAGGACATCCGCGCCCGCCTCCCTCGTCCAGGGCCGCGACCAGGCGTCACCGTGATCCGGGGTGCCCCGGACCGTGGGGACGCACTCCTCCAGTCCGCCCGCGTCCACGAAGGCGTCGCCGGGGAACGCCTTCTCCCGCTCGGGTGCGTCGCGCCGCCACAGCCATTCGCGGTCCCCCGCCCGCAGCGAGGTCCAACGGCCGCCGTGCGCACGGTCGATAACGATGTCCAACGGCACGGTCACCACTCCGCGAAGGAGCCGTCGGGGTGCCGCCACACGGGGTTGCGCCAGGCGTGACCGGTGCGGTCGGCGGCGCGTACGGCGGCCTCGTCGATCGTGATGCCGAGGCCGGGGGCGTCACCGCGCACGGCATGGCCGTCGACGAACCGGAACGGTGCCGGGTCGACGAGATAGGAGAGCAGATCGGCGTCCTTGTTGTAGTGGATGCCCCGACTCTGCTCCTGGATAAGGAAGTTGGGGGTGGCGAACGCGACCTGGAGGCTGGCCGCGAGCGCGATCGGGCCGAGCGGGCAGTGCGGGGCGAGCTGGGCGCCGTACGCCTCCGCGAGGGAGGCGATGCGGCGTACCTCCGAGATACCGCCGGCGTGGGACAGGTCGGGCTGGACTACGGCGATGCCCGCGGCGAGCGGGGGCAGGAACTCGGCGCGCCCGTAGAGGCGTTCACCGGTGGCGAGGGGTACCGGGCTCGACTCGACCAGGCTCGCCAGCAGATGGCCGTGCTCGGGCAGGACGGGTTCCTCGACGAACAGCGGGTGCAGCGGGGCGAGTTCGGCGAGGACGCGGCGGGCGGCGGGGGCGGTGAAGCGGCCGTGGCAGTCGACGGCGACATCGCGGTCCGGGCCGAGTGCCTCACGGGCGGCGGCCACGCGGGCGACGATCGCGGCGGTCTCGGCGGGGGTGGGGATCGCCGAGGTGGCTCCGGCGGCGTTCATCTTCACCGCGGTGAAACCCGCCTCGACCTGGGCGGTTATCTCTTCGCCGAGCTGGGCGGGTTCGTCGCCGCCGACCCAGGCGTAGACCCGGACGCGGTCGCGCACGGGACCGCCGAGCAGGGCGTGCACGGGGGCGCCGTAGGTCTTCCCGGCGATGTCCCACAACGCCTGATCGAGGCCGGCGACGGCGCTGGAGAGGATCGGGCCGCCCCGGTAGAAGCCGCCCTTGGACATGACCTGCCAGTGGTCCTCGATCCGCAACGGGTCCTGGCCGACGAGGTGTTCGGCCAGGACGTCGACGGCGGCGCGGACGACCTCGGCGCGTCCTTCGACGACCGGTTCGCCCCAGCCGATCACACCGTCGTCGGTCTCGACGCGGCAGAACAGCCAGCGGGGCGGGACGAGGAAGGTCTCGACACGGGTGATCTTCACTGAGACCGGGAGCCTTCCGTTTCTTCGGAGTCGGCCGCGGAGTCCACGGCGTCGTCCAGGCGGTCCAGGTCGCGGCCGGCCTGGTCGAGCAGGGCGCGCATCGCGGCCTCGGCGGCCTGCGGGTCCCGCTCGCGTACGGCGTCCAGTACGGCGCGGTGGGCCGGGACCGGGTCCTCGCTGTGCGGGGCGCTGTGCACGATGCGGTCGCGGTGGGCCAGGCCGGACTCGATCACCATCTCCATGCGTTCGAGGAGTTCGTTGTGGGTGGCGGCGAGCAGGGCGCGGTGGAAGGCGAGGTCGGCCTCGACGGCGTGGGCGGCGTCGCCGCCCTCCTCCCCCATCGCGTCGAGGGCGCCGTCCAGGGCGACCAGGTCCGCGTCGGTGCGACGCAGGGCGGCCAGCCGTACGGCGGCGGGTTCGATGATGGCGCGCACCTCGGCGAGGTTGTGCAGCAGCGCCCGGTCGGACTCGGTGGTGGAGGCGCCCGCGAACTGCCAGCGCAGCACGTCGGCGTCGAGCAGGTTCCACTCGGCGCGGGGGCGCACGAAGGTGCCGCGCCGCTGCCGGGCGTCGACCATCCCCTTGGCCGCGAGCACCTTCAGCGACTCGCGCAGCGCGGTCAGGCTCACGTCCAACTCGCTCTGCAGCGCCACGAGATCGAGCGTGGCCCCTTCGGCGATCTCGCCGCCCAGGATGCGGCGGGCGAGGACTTCCACGGTCTGGCCGTGGACGCCGCGTCGGGCATAGGGCGTCATGTCGTAGAACCTTTCTGCTGGTTGGGGAGCGTGGTCATGCGGAGGCCTTGACGACGCTCCAGCCGCCGTCCACCACGAGACTCGTGCCGGTGATGAAGGCGGCTTCGTCGGCGCTGAGGAACGCGATGGCGGCGGCCACTTCCTCGGGTGAGCCGAAGCGGCGCAGGGCCGTCTCGGCGATGCTGCGTTCCCGTTCCTCGGGCGGCACCCGGTCCCAGGCGGCGGTCAGTATCGGTCCCGACACGACGGCGTTGACGCGCACAACAGGACCGTATTCGACGGCGAGTTGGCTGCACAGGGAGAGCAGGGCGCCCTTGGCGGCGGCGTAGGCGGGATGCCCGGGAATGCCCTTGTGCGCGTGCACGGACGAGGTCAGCACCACCGCGCCCCGGCGCTCCTCCAGATCGGGCAGGACCGCACGGAAGCCGAGGAAGCTGCCGGTCGGATTGACGTCGAGCTGCCGCTGCCAGGACGGCAGGGTCATCTCGTGCGCGGGTGTGACATCGACGGTGAAGGCGTTGCTGACGAGGACGTCGACGGGCCCGAAGGCGTGCGCGGCCGCGACATCGGCGGCCACGAACCGGGCCCGCCCGCCGTCCTTGCCGATCCGCTCCGCCACCGCTTCGCCCAGCTCCTCGGCAATGTCGGCGGGCACGACGGCGGCACACTCCTCGGCGAGGCGTACGGCCGTGGCAGCGCCGATTCCCGAAGCCGCTCCGGTGATCACGGCCGTGCGCCCGGTGAAGCGGGTGCCGTGCCGTCGTACGGGCTGGTCCATCGTGGGGTTCGACTCCTTCGCGCGTCAGGGCTTGCTGGAAACATAAGGGGCTCACTCGCGCACGAGCACGACCAGGTCCGCGTCGTGACCGGCACTCCAGGCGAACGGCAGACCGTAGTGCAGCAGATGCGCTCCGCCGTACGACGTCCCCGTGGCCGTGTCCCGGTAGCGGGCCGTCGCTTCGAGGCCCCGCAACCGCAGCCGGGCCGGACGCCCCGGCACGAGCGGCGCGCCGTCGAGCCGCCCGGTGCTCAGCGCGGCGACGACGGTACGGTCCCCGGCGTCGTACTGCACTCCGCGGCTCGGCTCCTCCGGTGTGCCGAGGAGCCGTGCCTCACCATGGTGGAGCACGTCCCGCACCTCCTTGTACCGGCCGATCCACCGGGCGGCCTCGGCCCGCTGCTCCGGCGTCCAGATGCGCAGGTCGGCGCCTACGCCCAGCACTCCGCACATGGCGTTGACGAAGCGGAAGGCGAGACTGCGCGGGCGCGGATCGAAGACTCCGGGCGCGTCGGTGACCCAGGAACTCATGAGGTGCGGCGCGTGCGCGTGCAGGAAGCCGTACTGGACGGAGAGCCGGTCCAGCGGGGCGGTGTTGTCGCTGGGCCACACCACGTCAGTGCGCGCGATCGTCGTGTGCTCGATCCGTCCGCCGCCGCCCGCACACCCCTCGACGGTGACCTCGGGGTGCGCGGCACGGAGGTGGTCGAGGACGCGCAGGTACCCGGCGACGTGCTCGGCGTCCAGGTCGACGCGGCCGGCGCCCGGGCGACCGCGCTCGGTGGGCGGGCGGTTCATGTCCCACTTGAGGTAGCCGATGTCGTAGGTGCCGAGCAGCCGGTCCAGCGTCCCGATCACGAAGTCCTGGACGTCGGTCCGGCCGAGGTCGAGGAGGAGCTGGCCCCGGACGAGTCGGCCGGGGCGGCCCTCGATCCGGTAGACCCACTCGGGGTGCTCGGCGTGCAGACGGCTGCCCGGGCTGACGGCCTCGGGTTCTATCCACAGACCGAAGTCCATGCCCAACGCCCTTACATCCGCCACGAATTGGTCGAAGCCCTGAGGGAAGGCCGCCGGGTCCGGCCACCAGTCTCCGAGTCCCCCGGTGTCGTCGGCGCGCCCGGTGAACCAGCCGTCGTCCACGACGAACAGCTCGGCCCCTATCTCGGCGGCCGTCTTCGCGAGCTCCAGTTGCCCCGCCGCGTCGACGTCGAAGCCGGTGGCTTCCCAGGAGTTGTAGAGGACCTTGCGGGGGCGGTGGAGGCGGTCGCCGGAGAGGTGTCGTTCGTAGCGGTGCCAGACGCGGGAGAGTCCGTCGAGTCCCTCCGCGCTGAAGGCGCAGGCGAGTTGGGGGGTGGCGAGGGTTTCGCCGGGTGCGAGGATCACCGCTCCCTCGTGCGGCACGCGGCCCGCTCGCACCCGTACGGAGCCACCGGGTTCGGCCTCGGCGGTGATGTGCCAGTTGCCGGGCCAGGCGAGGGCGATGCCGTACGCGGCCGGCGCGTCGCCGTCCTGCACCGCGAGCCAGGGCGCGTACGCGTGACCGGGCACGCCCTGGAGGCTGCCGATGGTGAACGTACCTCTGGGCAGGCCGAGTTGGGTGCGCTGGAACTCCTGCGACCACTGACCCGTGAGGTAGGTCAGACGGGCGACTCCGCTGATCGGGATGTTCACGGCCGCCGAGTCGAGGCGCTCCAGGCGGAGTTCGTCCGTCGCGGTGAACTCGGCCCAGCGGAGGATCACGTCCGTGCCGGGGACGGTCTCGTAGCAGAGGACCGTGCTCAGGCCGAGGAGCTCGTCGCGGAAGGTGAGCCGCAGGGCGCCCTCCCCGACCTCCGCACGGTCGAACTCCCACCAGGTCCCCCGGTCACCGCCCGGACCCGACGCCACCAGCTCCGAACCGGTGAACGGCCGTAGCCCGTACGGCAGATACTCGGCGGGCGCCGCGTCCGCGGGCGTGATGAAGTGGGTGCGCCTGGACCAGTCGAGGGCGGACGGGCCGTCCTCGGCGCCGAGCGGTCCCCATGCGTCGAGTTCGGCCCAGGGGCCGTCCGGGGACAGGCGCACGGTGTAGCTGGTGGTCTCGGTGCGCAAGGTCCAGCGCTGGTACGTCACTTGACCGCCCCGAGGTTGAGGCCGGCCACGAAGTGCCGCTGGAAGCGCAGGAACACGGCGACCGTGGGCGCGGCGGCGATGACGGAGCCGGCCGCGATGACGTTCCACATCGACACGAACTGGCCCTGAAGTCCGATCAGGGCGGCGGTGATCGGCATCTTGGTGTCGCTGCGCAGGACGGTGATCGCCCAGAGCAGGTCGTTGAAGATCCAGGTGAAGGACAGGGCGCTGAGCGCGGCCAGGGCCGGGCGGGTCAGCGGGAGGATGATCCGCCAGAAGATCTGCCAGGGCCCCGCGCCGTCGACGACCGCCGCCTGTTGGATCTCGGCCGGGATCGACCGCATGAATCCGTGCAGGACGAAGACGTAGAAGCCGACGCCGAAGCCGATCTGCACACCGATGAGCGCGGGCAGGGTGTCGAAGACGCCCATCACCTCGCTGAGCTTGGACACCGGTATGAGGAGGATCTGCGGCGGGAGGAGGTTGCCGCCGAGCATGAGGAGCAACAGGGAGCGGCGGAAGGGGAGTTCGTAGCGGCTGAGGGCGAACGCGGCCATCGCGGCGAGGGCCAGCGTGATCAGGACGCAGGGAATCGTGACGATCAGGCTGTTGATGAGGGCGCGCTGCTGGCCGCCGTCGACCCAGGCCTGGCGGAAGTTGCCGAAGGTGAAGGAGTGCGGCCAACTGCCCAGGCCGTTCGCGGCGATGTCGTCGAAGGAGCGCAGGCTGGTCACCAGGACCAGGGCGATGGGCAGCAGCCACAGGATCGCCAACGCACCGGCACCCAGGTGGAATCCGGCGGTCGCGGCCCGTTTGCGGCGCAGGGCCGTGGAGTTGGCGGACATCAGTCGGCCTCCCGGAACGCGCGGACGAGGTAGGAGCAGATGACGCCGAAGGCCAGCACGAAGATGACGACGGCGAGTGCTGAGCCGTAGCCGAGTCGTAGGGACTGGAAGGCGGTTGAGTACATGTAGGTGCTCAGCAGCTCGGAGGAGTGGTAGGGGCCGCCGCGGGTCAGGGACCAGACGACGTCGAAG
This sequence comes from Streptomyces sp. NPDC101776, assembly GCF_044766845.1. Classification (NCBI taxonomy): domain Bacteria; kingdom Bacillati; phylum Actinomycetota; class Actinomycetes; order Kitasatosporales; family Streptomycetaceae; genus Streptomyces; species Streptomyces sp. NPDC101776. The sequence goes on from NZ_JBIWMV010000010.1 coordinate 117,439, forward strand.
GAGCGCAGTGAGTCGATGACGATGACGGACAGAACCACCGCGTTGACGCTGCGCAGTTGGGGCAGGGTGATGTGCCGCAGGCGTTGCCAGGCGCTCGCGCCGTCGACCTTGGCGGCCTCGTACAGGGCCGGGTCGATGCCCTTGAGGCCGGCCAGGTAGAGGACCATGACATAGCCGATCTGGCGCCAGAGCGCGGGCACGATCACGGCGTAGAGGGCGGTGTCCTGGTCGGCGAGCCAGGCGTGGCGGAGGCTGCCGAGGCCGATGGACTGCAGGAGTTGGTTGAGGACGCCGTCGGGCTGGTAGATCGCCTGCCAGACGAGGGCGGTAGCGACCAGGGAGAAGACGACGGGCAGGAACAGGGCCGCGCGGTAGAAGCCGACGCCGCGGCGCTCCTGTTGGAGCAGGAGCGCGGCGGCGAGGCCGAGCACGGCGGACAGGCCGCCGAAGAGGACGAGCCAGAGGACGGTGTGGCCTGCCGCGCTGCGGAAGACGTCGTCGTGGGCCATCTCCCGGAAGTTGTCCAGGCCGATGAACTGCGGTGGGGAGACGCCGTCCCACTTGGTCAGGGCGAGGTAGAAGCCCTGCACGGCGGGCCAGAACACCCACACGGCCTCGACGAGGAGCGGGATCAGGACGAAGGCGAGCACCAGCGGGGGTGTGCGCCGGGGGCCCCGAACCCGCTTGCCCTGGGCGGGCGTTCGGGTCGGGGACTTCCGGTCGGGCGCGGTCAGGACGGCCATGTCAGGCGTTCCAGATCTTCTCGGCGTCGCGCTGCCAGTCGGTGAGGATGCTCCCGATCGACTTGGGCTTGGCCAGGAACTTGGTCAACGCGTTGTCGGCGGTGGGCTGGAGGGCGTCGCTGGAGTCCCGGTTGAAGAACTGGGTGATCTCGGCGGCCGCCGCGATGTGCTCGCGGCCCTTCCTGACCAGCGCCGTACCCGCGTCCTTCGCGGCGGGATTGCAGGGCAGGACGGTGCCGGAGGAGCCCTTGATGTAGATCTCCTGGGCCTCGGCGGTGGCGAGGTACTTCATCAGGTCGATCACCTGGTCGTGCCGGCCGGTGCGGGCACTCGCGAAGTAGCCGTCGGTGGGCGCCTCTTCGGCGAGCGGGACCTTCGCGTCGACGATCGGGAAGCGGAAGAAGTCGACGTCGTCGAGGGCGTTCTTGGGGGTCGCGTCGGCGAAGAAGGTGCCGATGAGCATCATGCCGCTGCGGCCGTTGAGCAGGGAGGTCGACGCGTCCTGGAAGGCGACGGCGGCGCCGTTCGGGTCGAAGTACGGCAGCACCTCCTGCCAGCGGTCGAAGACCTTGCGCACCTCGGGGTCGTCGAACCGGTGCTTGCCCGCGAGGAGTTGGCGGTGGTACTCGGCGCCGTTGATCCGGATGTCGAGGTAGTCGAACCACGCCGAGGCCACCCAGGCCGTGCCGCCGCCGGCTCCCAGCCCGATCGGGTTGACGCCCTTGCTCTTGAGCTTGTCGCACAGGTCGAGGAACTCGTCCCAGCTCTTCGGCTCGCTCACGCCCCACTTGGCGAAGTTGGACTTCCGGTAGAACATGCCCCACCAGTAGTAGGTGGTGGGCACGAAGACCTTCTTGCCGGAACTCGGCGACGTGCACAGCGAGTTGAGCGCCTTGGAGTAGCGCTTGAGGTCGGGCGAGGTGCTCCACGCCTCGTCGAGGTCGAGCAGCAGGTTCTTCTTGGCGTAAGCCTCCGCCACCGAACCGGGGTACCAGGTGTACACGTCCGGCGGGTTGCCCGAAGTGAGGTACGTCGGCAGCTGGGTGCGGAAGGTCTCCGCCGCGACCGTGTTGAGGCTCGCCCGGTCCGACCCCTTCTTGGCGTAGGCGGCGACGAGGTCCTCCATCGCGGCCTTGGCCTGCGGGGCGGAGAGGTTGGACTGGAGGGTCACCGCCCCCTTCGAGGAGCTCTTGCCGGAGGAGGTCGAGGTGACACAGCCGCTGAGCAGCGCCGCCGCCCCCGTGGCACCGAGTCCGGCGAGGAACCGGCGTCTGTCTGGCTGGTGGTTCGTCATGGATGGCTCCCTGCGGACCCCGTGCGGATCCAGATTCACGTGGCGTCCCCACCACGTCAAGAATAATTACTAATTATTTGACCTGGGCCAGGTGGACGTAGCCGTCGACTCCGCGGAACACCGCGTCGACCGTCCCGGCCGGCCCGGCCACCGCGCCGAGCGCACCGTCGAACGCGGCGCTGGGGAAGGCCTGTTGCTTGGTCCAGCCCTGCCAGACATCGTTGTCGTACCGCTGCTGCCAGAGCGTGTAGTCGGCGGCTCGCGCGTACAGCATCACCGCGTCCCCCACAGCGACGAGCGTCGGACTCCCGCTGACGGTCCCGCCGAGGGACGCCCACGGCGACCACTCCCCCGACGCCTCCCGGGCCCGCGTCCACACGTCGTCCGCCGCCGTGCGCACGGCGACATGGACCCGCCCTCGCGTGTCCACGACGGCGGACGGCCGCCCGTACACCGCCAGGCCACCGGGCGCGCCGAGCGAGGACCAGCCGGTCGCCGGACCGCGCTGCACGACCTGCCCGTCCGAGCCGGTGGCGAAGAGCGTCCAGTCGGCGGGGCCGGTGAACGCCACCGACGGCGCGTCCGCCGCCCGACCGCCGAGGCTCTGCCACGCGCCCCAGTGGCCGCCGACGGAGACCCGCCGGTACACCCGGGAGTCGGCGCCGCGCACAAAGACGTCGATCCGGCCGCCGGCCGAGGCGTACGCGGCGGGCTGGCCGAGAATCTCGCCCTTCGTGGGACCGCCGAGGTCCTTCGTCCCGCCGTCGGTCCGCTGGACGAGCGAGCCGTGCGGGCCGCGCAGGAAGGTGGTGAGCGTGTCGCCGTCGCGGACGACGGCCGGGCTCGCCGTGGCCTTGGCGCCCAGGTTCGCACCGGGCAGGGCGTCCGCGCCGGTCAGCTTCAGGAACGCGGTGCCGTGCGCGGGGACCTCGACGGTGTACGAGCCCGTGTGCGTGCCCCGGTCGGTCCGGGCCCGCAGCTCCCGCACCCGGACCGCTCCGCCGAGCTCTGCGTCCGCGAACTGCACGGTGCGCAGGGCGGGTTGGTCGGAGCGGTTGAGCAGGACGACCGCCCGCTGCCCCTGTCCCTTCAGCACCTTGCTGTACACGTCGCCGACCGAGTCCGAGGCCACCCGTACGCCCTGGATGGCGAGGGGGTCCTGGTCGACGGCGATGATCTCCGGATTGCGCAGGGTGGCCAGCATGGAGGCGGACAGGGTGCGCGGGTCGGAACCCAGGACGAGCGGCGAGCCCATCTCGGCCCACATCACGTACTGCGAGGTGGACTCCTCCTGGGTCAACTCCAGGGTTCCGTCCGCCATGTGGCGCATGGGGATGAGGTAGTCCGGGTCGTTGTAGTGCCCGGGTCCCTGCGCCTCGGGGTGCCAGGCGTTCGCGTCCATGTTGCGCAGGATGTTGGGCCACTGACCTGGACTCGCGGTGCCCCAGGCGATGTCCGTGCCGGTGCGCCAGGAGTCGGCGGTCGTCGGACCGTAGACGTAGGTGTTGTGCGCGTCCTGCTCGGGCGTGTGCGGCAGGCCCCAGTCCTCGGTGAGCGGGTTGCACAGGTTGAGCAGCATCTTGCGGCCGGACTTGGCCACCGCGTCGCTGAACTCCTTGAACGCCGGGCCCGGATCGAGCTTGGCGCCGATCCCGCACAGGAAGTCGACCTTGACCGCGTCGATCTTCCAGCCGGCGAACTGCCTCGCGTCCGCGTCGTAGTGGCCCCGACTGCCGAGGCCGCAGCTCTTGCCGCCGTCGTAGGCGCCGGCGTCGGAGTAGATGCCGGCTTTCAGGCCGCGCTTGTGCAAATAGGAAACCAACGCCGGGATGCCGGACGGGAATCGGTCGGGATGGGCGACCAACCGCCCTGCCGCGTCACGCGGGTTGTCGGCCTGCCAGCCGCCGTCGAGCCACACGATGTCGTAACCGGCGTCCCGCAGACCGCTGTTGACCAGCTTGTCCGCGACGGACCGCACCTGCTGTTCGGTGGGTGCGCCCAGCCCGTAGTAGGTGTTCCAGCCCATGTAGGGCGTCGGCGCGAGGCCGCTGCCGTAGTAGTCGGGGGCGCCCTGGTCGACGCCGGTCCGTGCCGTGGCCACCGGGGCGGCGGTCGCCGCCAGCACGGTGGCGATGGCGACGACGGTGGCCCGGCGGGTCCGTCTCGAAACCGCGGGTGTGCGGACCTGCGGATGTGAAGTCACTTGCCTCTCCGGGGGGTTGGGAAGCAGGAGGACGTGACCCGGGCCGCACTGCGACAGGGGGCTACCGGCGTCACGGCGACGACTGTGGCGCGGGACCGAAACCCTGTCAACGTTAATACCTAATTTATTAGAACGCTGCGTCAGGGGTTGACACAGCTTCCCTCGCGTCCCAGCCTTTGGCAACGTTGTCAGTGCCGCCGGTTTTTGATGGGACTTCACGCTCATGACAGATCAGTCGAGTTCACCGCGCCTGTCGCGCCGCTCCTTCGTCAGCACGGGTTCCGGCCTGCTGGCGGGGTTCGGACTCGGTTTCCCGCAGCCCGCGTCGGCCGCCTCCCCCGGTCGACCCGGTGAACTCGCCCTCCACCGGCCCGTGTCGGTCTCCTCGACGGCCTACGCGCCCACCCCCGGTTCGTTCGTGGTGGACCGGCTCGCCGCACCGGGTGTGCGCGGCAGCGGATGGCGGGCGGCGGCGGGCGACCCGCAGTGGATCTCGATCGATCTGCAGGCCGCGTGCGAGGTCACGTCGATCCGCCTCACCTTCGAGGGCGACGCGAGCGACCCGGTGTTCACCCCGCCCACCTCGGGCAACCCGGCCGACGGCACAACGGGCCAGGAGATCCAGTCGAGTTACTCGGTCGAGTACGTCGTCGAGACATCGACCGACCACACCTCCTGGACCGCCGTGCACCGCACCACGACGGGCACCGGCGGAGTGGTCGACATCCAACCCCCGCGCCCGCTCACCGCACGCTGGATACGGCTGACCTCGACCCGTCGCTCCAGCCCCAACCCCCTCGGCCTCAACGGCTTCGAGGTCTACGGCACCGTCAAGGGCCACCGGCCCGCGGCCACGGGCTGGACGGACTGGGGCACCCACGCGGGGCCCGCGCCCAAGCTGGCGGTGGCCCAGGACGGCACGGTCCCGGTGGAGTCCGGCTGGCGGCTGACGCTCGACGACTGGGCAGGCGCCGACGGAGCGGGACTGTCCAAGACGTCGGTGGACACCAGCAGTTGGCTGCCGGCCACCGTTCCCGGCACGGTGCTCGGCTCCCTCGTGGACCAGGGCAAGCTGCCCGACCCCGTAGCCGGGCTCAACAATCTCCACGTCCCCGAGGCCCTGTCACGCCACGCGTGGTGGTACAAGCGGGACTTCGAGCTGCCGCGTGGTCTGCGCACCGGGCCCGGACGCCGGACCTGGCTGGAGTTCGACGGCATCAACCACACCGCCGACATCTGGCTCAACGGCCACCACGTGGGCGGTCTGACGTACCCCTTCGCCCGCTCGGCCCACGACGTGACCGAGCTGCTCGCGAAGGACGCGGCGAACGCACTGGCAGTGAAGATCACGCCCATGCCGGTACCCGGCAGTCCCGGCGACAAGGGTCCGGCCGGCGAGTCCTGGGTGGACGCGGGCGCCAACCAGATGAACCTCAACTCCCCCACCTACCTGGCCTCTTCGGGCTGGGACTGGATGCCTGCGGTACGCGACCGGGCCGCCGGCATCTGGAACCACGTCCGGCTGCGCTCGACCGGTCAGGTCGTGATCGGCGATCCGCGGGTCGACACCGTGCTGCCGGACCTGCCCCAGGTGTCGATCGCCGAGGTGACGATCGTCGTCCCGGTCCGCAACGCCGACACCGCCGACCACCGGACGACGGTCTCCACCGCCTTCGACGACGTGCGGGTCAGCAAGGCCGTCACCGTGCCGGCCGGCAAGAGCGTCGACGTCACGTTCGCGCCTGCCGACTTCGCGCAACTGCGGCTGCGCAACCCCACGTTGTGGTGGCCCAACGGGTTGGGCGACCCGGCCCTCCACAGGCTCACCCTGATCGCGACGCTCGACGGCGCCGAGAGCGACCGCCGCACGACCCGCTTCGGCATCCGTCAGTTCGGTTACGAGTACGAGGTGCCGTTGCCGTTCGCCAACTCCGGTGACGCGTACACCCAGTCGGTGACCTTCGACCGGCAACAGGCCCGGTACGTGCGCGTCAAGTGCCTGACCAGAGCGTCCGGTTGGGGCTACTCCCTGTGGGCCCTGGCCGTACGCGACAGCAATCGGCCCGCGACCGACCTGGCCCTGCACGCGCAGGCCGACGCGTCGACCACGGACGGGGACGACCACGGCGCGGGCAACGTGACCGACGGTGATCCCGGCACCCGCTGGTCCTCGGCCTACGAGGACGACCAGTGGATCCGGATCGACCTGGGGTCCGTGCAGTCCCTCGACGGGGTGGACCTGACGTGGGAACAGGCTTACGCGAAGACTTACTTGGTGCAGGTCTCCGCCGACAACGCCATCTGGACCGATGCCGCGGCGGTGGACAACAGCGCGGTTCCACTGCCCTTCAACAACGGCAACGCCAGCCTCCAGGCAGAGGACTTCGCTCCCCGGACCGCGCGCTACGTCCGTATCAACTGCGGTCTGCGCAACACCAGTTGGGGCAACTCCCTGTGGTCCCTGGGCATCATCGACAGCACCGCGCCCGGCACCGACCTCGCTCTCCGTCGTACGACGACCGCGTCCACCGAGGACCCCGACCACCCGGCCGCGCACGCCACGGACGGTGATCCGGGCACCCGGTGGTCGTCCGCCTACGAGGACCACCAGTGGATCCAGGTCGACCTCGGGGACTCGAAGAGGTTCGACCGGGTCGCCGTCCTGTGGGAGTCGGCCTATCCGAAGACCTATGTGATCCAGGTGTCGGACGACGCGGACACCTGGACGGACGTGAAGTCGGTGTCCAACACGCCCGATCCGTTGAAGCTCAGCGTGAACGGGGTGCGCGTCTTCGCCCGGGGCGGCAACTGGGGCTGGGACGAGTTGCTGCGCCGGATGCCGCCGGAGCGGATGGACGCGGCCGTGCGGATGCACCGCGACATGAACTTCACCATGATCCGCAACTGGGTCGGCACATCCGACCGGGAGGAGTTCTTCGCCGCCTGCGACGAGCACGGAATCCTGGTGTGGAACGATTTTCCCAACGCGTGGGGCATGGACCCGCCGGACCACGAGGCCTTCAACTCGATCGCGCGGGACACCGTCCTGCGCTACCGCATCCACCCCAGCGTGGTCATCTGGTGCGGGGCCAACGAGGGCAACCCGCCCGCCGCGATCGACCAGGGCATGCGCGACGCTGTGGAGGGACAGGCGCCCGGCATCCTCTACCAGAACAACTCGGCCGGCGGCATCATCACCGGCGGCGGACCGTACGGCTGGGTGGAGCCGGACAAGTACTTCGACCCGTCCACGTACGGCAGCAAGGACTTCGGCTTCCACACCGAGATCGGGATGCCCGTCGTCTCCACCGCCGCCAGCATGCGCAACCTGACCGGCGACGAGCCCGAGTGGCCGATCCGGGGCGCCTGGTACTACCACGACTGGAGCGAGCGCGGGAACCAGGCACCGCAGAACTACAAGGCGGCCGTAGAAGCGCGCCTCGGAGCGGTCGCCGGACTGGACGACTTCGCGCGCAAGGCGCAGTTCGTCAACTACGAGAACACGCGGGCCATGTTCGAGGCCTGGAACGCGAACCTGTGGGACAACGCCAGCGGTCTGATGCTGTGGATGTCCCACCCCGCGTGGCACAGCACGGTCTGGCAGACCTACGACTACGACTTCGACGTCAACGGCACGTACTACGGCGCCCGTTCGGCCTGCGAGCCGCTGCATGTGCAGGCCGATCCGGAGGGGCGGGTGCTCGCCGTGAACCACACGCGGGACGGTCTGAAGAACGCTGTCGTGTCGGCGCAGTTGCTCGACCTCTCCGGTCGCCGGCTCGGCGCGCGCAGGAGTGCCCGGGTGGATGTGGCAGCGGCGGCGACGGCGGAGGCGTTCACGTCGGCCTGGACCGACGGCCTGCCGGACCTGCATCTGCTGCGTCTGACGTTGGAGAGCGGTGACGGCCGGGTCCTGTCGCGGAACACCTACTGGCGTTACCGCACGCCGGACGCCATGCGCGCGTTGAGCGGCGCGCCGCGGACCAAGGTGTCCGCGACGGCCGGGCGCCTGTCCCGTTCCGGAGACCGGAGCCAACTCACCGCCACCGTCCGCAATCAGGGGCCGGCCGTCGCCGCCATGGTCCGGCTCTCCCTGAAGGACGGGGCGACCGGCGATCGTGTGCTGCCGACGCTGTACAGCCACAACTACCTGTGGCTGCTGCCCGGCGAGTCCCAGGCCGTCACCTTGTCCTGGCCGAGCCGGGCCATGTCCTCGGGCCGTCCGGTCCTGGAGGTGGAGGCGTACAACAGCCGCCCCTCCAAGGCGAGTTCCTAGGAACAGGTAGCTCCTGGGAACCGGTAGTTCCTGGGAACCGATGGTTCAGGAGGCCTCCACCGCCGTCTTGATGCGCTGCCCGAACGCGGGCGCGTCCTTGCGTGCCGCACCCAGCGCGAAGCCCACGAGCAGTTTTCCGACGCCGTGGCCTTCGAGGACGTTGAAGATCCTCACCTTGGTCGTGCCCGGACCGGTGGCTTCGAGGTCGTAGCCGCCTTGGTCCGCCGTCACGACGTTCTTGGAGGTCTCCGTCCAGCGGATGCGGTGGGGTGCCTCGTACTCGGTGATCCGGAAGGTCCGGCCCGTCTTCATGCCGGCGTCCTTGACCGTGCTCGTGAAGACGGTGCCCACGGCCGTCGGGCCCTGGGGAGTCTTGGTGATCTCCTGGACCCGGGGGCTGAACTTCGGGTCGTTCGTGCCCTCGGCGAGGAAGGCGAAGACCTCCTCGACGGGGCGGTCGATCTCGGCAGTCGCCTCGAACTGTCCGGCCACGATTCCTCCTGTGCAGCGATGGGAGTGCTGGCTGGGTGCGCGCTGATGGGCCGAGCGTCCTCAGTTTATCGGCGCGGCTCCGCCCGTGCTCCCTGTCGGCGGCGACGCCGGTTCCAGGGCGCTGAAACCACGGTGAAACCGAGCTGAAGGCCCCCTGCCGCAAGCTCTGCGGCATGACGACAACGACCCATGAACTCGCGATCTCGGCCGCCGGGCTGCGCAAGGCCTACGGGGACAAGACGGTGCTCGACGGCATCGACCTGGCCGTGCCGGCCGGTACCGTCTTCTCCCTGCTGGGTCCGAACGGCGCCGGCAAGACCACCGCCGTCAAGATCCTCTCCACGCTAATCACCGCCGACGCCGGCGAGCTGCGGGTCGGCGGTCACGACCTGGCCACCGACGGACAGGCCGTGCGGGCCTCGATCGGTGTCACCGGGCAGTTCTCCGCCGTCGACGGGCTGATCACCGGCGAGGAGAACATGCTCCTGATGGCGGACCTGCACCACCTGCCCAAGCGGGAGGGACGGCGGGTCGCCGCCGAGCTGCTGGAGCGCTTCGACCTCACCGAGGCCGCGCAGAAGCCCGCGTCCACCTACTCCGGCGGTATGAAGCGCCGCCTCGACCTCGCCATGACCCTGGTCGGCGACCCGCGGATCATCTTCCTCGACGAACCGACCACCGGCCTCGACCCGCGCAGCCGGCACAACATGTGGGGCATCATCCGCGAGCTGGTCTCCGGCGGTACGACCGTCTTCCTCACCACCCAGTACCTGGACGAGGCCGATGAACTCGCCGACCGCATCGCGGTGTTGAGCGACGGCAAGCTCGTCGCCGAGGGCAGTGCCGAGGAGCTGAAGCGGCTCGTCCCCGGCGGGCACGTACGGCTGCGGTTCACCGACCCGGACGCCTACCGGTCCGCGGCGGTGGCCCTGCGCGAGGTCACCCGGTTCGACGAGACGCTCTCGCTGCAGATCCCCAGCGGCGGCAGCCAGCGCGAGCTGCGCTCCATCCTCGACTGGCTGGACGCCGCCGGCATCGAGGCGGACGAGCTCACCGTGCACACCCCCGACCTCGACGACGTGTTCTTCGCCCTGACCGGCGGCACCACGGTCCCCAGCCAGACCAGCCAGACCAACGAGCCCAGCCAGACCAAGGAGAACGTCCGATGAGTGCCCTCTCCCTCGCCGTCCGCGACTCGTCCACGATGCTGCGCCGCAACCTCCTGCACGCGCGCCGCTACCCGTCCCTCACCCTGAACCTGCTGCTCACGCCGATCATGCTGTTGCTGCTCTTCGTCTACATCTTCGGCGATGTGCTGAGCACGGGCATCGGCGGCGCGGACCGCTCCGACTACGTCGCGTACCTCGTCCCGGGCATCCTGATGATGACCGTCGGCGGCACCGTGATCGGGACCGCCGTGTCGGTCGCCACCGACATGAACGAGGGCATCATCGCCCGCTTCCGGACGCTGGCGATCCACCGCGGGTCCGTGCTCGTCGGACACGTCGTCGGCAGTGTGCTCCAGTGCGTCGCCAGCGTGGTCCTCGTCGGGGCCGTCGCCGTGGCCATCGGGTTCCGGTCCACGGACGCCACGGCGCTGGAGTGGCTGGCGGCGTTCGGGCTGCTCGCGCTGTTCTCCCTGGCGCTCACCTGGATCGCGGTCGGGATGGGCATGGTCAGCCCGAGCGCCGAGGCCGCTGCCAACAGCGCACAGCCGCTGATCCTCCTCCCGCTCATCTCCAGCGCCTTCATCCCGGCCGACACGATGCCGGGCTGGTTCCAGCCGATCGCCGAGTACCAGCCCTTCACCCCGGCCATCGAGACCCTGCGCGGCCTGCTGCTCGGCACCGGGATCGGCAACAACTGGTGGATCGCGCTGGCCTGGTGCGTCGGCCTGACCGTGCTGGGCTACTTCTGGTCCACGGCTTCCTTCAACCGCGACCCGAAGTAGCCGCCATGACAGCGCGGGCCGCCTCCCGCAACTCGTCCCGCCCCAGCGCGGCGTACTCCGACACCGCGTCGGCGTACGCCGCCCTGTCGGCGTCCTCGGCCGCCCGCCGGGCGAGCTCCGCCGACATCGTCGGCTGGAACTCCCGCAGCACGCCGAGCCGTTCGGCCAGCGCGATCATCCGTACGGCGGAGCGGTCACCGTCGGCGAGCCCCACCGTGCCGAGGGCGTGCAACATCGTTCCGTACAAGGGGAGTTCCGAGGGCGAGCCGTACGGCTGCGCCAACAGGCCGCGCAGATGCCGGCGCAGCCGGTCGGTCACCTCCGCGACCAGCGCGTGCCGGCCGGCCCGCGCGTGGGCGGTCACCGCCACCGACTGGACCATGAACGCCCAGGGATCCAGCGGGAGTTCGTCGTCTCGCGGCGAGGCCGCCGCGAGCATGCGCTCCACCGCGCCGCGCCACAGGCCGAGCCCGACCTCCGTCAGTCCGCGGGCGAGCGCGATCTCGGCGCGCCCACCGAGGTCGGGCCGGTAGAAGTCGTCCTCCGACGGGGTGTTGTCGCTCTCCGCCTGCCGCAGCCAGTACTCCGCCTCGTCGGCGTCGCCGCGCTGCAGACAGGCCAGGACGAGGAGCGAGCGGACGCCGATGTGGTCGTGCCCGTCACCGAGCCGCGGCAGCACGGCGAGCGACGCCTTGAGATGCTCGTACGCCTCCTCGCCCCGCCCGGTCCGCAGGCACAGCTCGCTCAGCCGGGAGTGCACCATGAGCTGTACGGACGGATTGTCGACCCGCGCCAGTCCGGTGACTGTCCGCCGGGCGGAGACCAGCGCGCGCTCGATGTCGTGCTCGAACTCCCAGACGTAGCAGGCGACGCACTCGGCGATGCCGGAGAGCAGCGCGTCCTCGCCGCCCGCGCCTTCGCTGAGTCCGCGCAGCACGTCGTAGTCGGGCGGCCTGATCTCGGGGATCGCGCTCAGCACGATCGCGGCGGCGCGCATCAGTGTGTCCGGCGGGGCCGACGGCAGTCGCCGGAGCGTGACGAGCTGGCGTACGGCACGCGGGCCCGGGCCCATGAAGACGGTCACCGTCCCCAACACCGCGGCGGTACGGGCGACTTCGACGTACTCGGGCGACGGGTAGTAGTGCGAGAGCGTCGGGCCGGTGTCCGCGGTGAGGGCCATCAGGCGGGAGTAGTCGGTGCCGGTGGACCACATGCTGCCCAGGGCCGCGGCGAGGGCGGCGGTCGCGGGCTGGTCCGTACGGGCCAGGGCATGCCGCAGGGCCGCCACGAGGTTGTCCTGCTCGGCCTTGATCCGCTCCCACGCGGCCTGCGAGTCCGAACCGAAGAGCACGTCGTGGTGCGCGACCCCGAAATCCCTTGCCCAGACCAGGAATTGGTCTACGGCCGCCTCGTCCTCGCCCGCCTCGGCGCGCCGGGCCGCGCTGAACTCCCGTACGGTCTCCAGCATCCGGAACCGCACGCCGGCCGTGGTGTCGGCGACGGTGAGCAGGGACTGGTCGGCCAACTGCTCCAGCAGGAGCAGCGCGTCCTCGCCCAGGACCTGCTCGGCGGCCTCGCCGGAGAAGCCGCCGGGGAAGACGGAGAGGGTGCGCAGGGCCGCCCTGGCGTCCTCGGCGAGCAGGTTCCAGCTCCACTCGACGACCGCGTGCAGGGTGCGGTGGCGCTCGGGCACGTCCCGTGCCCCGCCGCGCAGGAGCGCGAAGCGGTCGCCGAGACGACGGGCGATGTCGGGAACCGACAGGACGCGTACCCGGGCCGCCGCCAGCTCCACGGCGAGCGGCAGTCCGTCGAGGTGGCGGCAGAGCTCGGCCACCGCGTCCGGCGGCAGCTCCACACCGCTTCTGGCGGCCCGGGCCCGCTGGGTGAACAGCTCGACGGAGACGGCGAGTCCGAGCTCCGGGAGCGCGTACGCCGCTTCCGAGGTGAGGCCCAGCGGGGACCGGCTGGTGGCGAGCACCCTGAGGTCCTTGGAGGACGAGACCAGGGCCTGTACGAGGTCGGCGGCGCCCCGGATCACCTGCTCGCAGTTGTCGAGAACCAACAGTGCGGGCCCGGAGCCGAGCACGCCGAGGATGCCGGACACCGGGTCTCCGGAGGCAGGCCCGCCGATGGCACCGGCGCCGAGCGCGGAGGCTACCTCGGCGGCCACGTCCGCGTCCTCGGTGACGCCGGCGAGCGGCACGAAGTACACCACCCGCTGTGCGGCCCGGCGGCTGACGGCGTGCGCGAGCCGGGTCTTGCCGAGGCCGCCGGGCCCGACGACGGTGACGGCACGGGAGGCACCCAACAGCCGTTCCACCGTCGCGACGTCCTCGTCACGGCCGAGCAACGGGTTCGGCTCGTGCGGCACCCCGTGCCTGGCCACCGGCGCCTCGCCACGCAGCAACTCCTGTTGTACGGCCCTGAGTCCGGCGCCCGGGTCGGTGCCGAGGTCGTCGCGCAGCTCACGGCGGTACGCCTCGTACCGGGTCAGCGCGGCGGACGGGCCCGCCGTGGCCGCCTCGCCGCGCAGCAGCTCGCCGAGCACCTCCTCGTCGCGCGGATGCGCGGCGGCGGCCACGGCGAGTGGTCCCGCGGCTTCCGCGTGCCGTCCGAGGCGGGCGAGCGCGAGCGCCTGAGCGCGGACGAGCGTGTCGCGGACGGGGGCGCGCTCGGCGCGCAGCGCGGCCAGGGGGTCGTCGGTGTCGGCGCCCTGGTCGGGGGTGCCCTCCCACAGCGCGAGTCCGGCCTCGGCGGCGGCCAGCGACCCTGCGTGGTCCCCGGCCCTGGCCCGGTCCGCGCTCGTGGCGGCGTGCAGCAGCAGGGCGGAGCTGTCGACCTGGTCCTGGGCGAGGGCGAGCCGGTATCCGGTCGGTGTGCTGGCGATGAGGTCCGCGCCCAGTTGTGACCGCGCCCGGGACACGAGGACCTGCAACGCCTTCCCGGGCCGCTCCGGCAGCTCGTCCGGCCACAGCCCCGCCACCAGCCGCTCGGTGCTGCAACCGGTGCGCAGGTCGCCCGCGAGCAAGGCGAGGAGGCCGCGCAGCCGGGGTGCGGTGACCTCCTGTCTTCGGCAGACGACACGCGGCAGCAGGGTCAGGTCAATGGTCACCGGTGCAGGTTAACCAAGGTCGCGCCCCAGGCGTGCGAGAGGAGACAGTGCCATCACCGCCGGGGACAGCAGCATGCCCGCCGCGGTCACCAGGAGGCCGGTGCGCAGCCCCAACTCCTGGGCGAGGAAGCCGCCGAGCAGAGATCCCAGCGGGCTCACTCCCATGCCGACGAAGTTGATCGTCGCGGCCGCACGCCCCTGCATCCCGTGCGGGGTCACGGCCTGCCGGACGGCCATGACCGTGACGTTCACCAGTTGTCCGGCGATCCCGAAGACGAAGTTGACCGCGAGGAGTACGGGCATCGTCGTCGCGGACGATCCGTGCAGCGCGGGCACCCACAGGAAGACGCCGTCGCCGAGTGTCGCCGCGACGACGAGCACCGTGCCGTAGCCGAGGCGACCCGGCAGCCGGGCGGCCAGCATCGCGCCGATGAGCGCGCCCGGCCCGGTCGCCGCGAGCGCCAGCCCTACGGCGGTGCCCGACAGGTGCAGTTCGCGCGGGAGGAAGAGCAGATAGACGGTCATCGTCGCCGCGAAGAAGAACTGGAAGGGGGCGGCGGCGAGGCACACGGCACGCAGTGAGGAGTCGCCGACGACGAAACGTAACCCCTCATGAATCTGCCGCCACACCCGAGGGGGACGCTCCGTGCGCACCGGGACGGATTCGGTTCGGCGGATCCGGCGGACGGACAGGAACGACAGCGCGAAGAACACCGCTCCGGAGGCGACGGCGATCGGCGCCGACAGCAGGGTCACCAGCGCGCCGCCGAGCGCGGGCCCACCGATCTGGGCGGCTGACCGACTTCCCTCCAACACGCTGTTGGCACGCACGAGTTGATCGTGCGTCACCAGCCGTACGGCAGAGACCTGGTAGGCCATGTCGAAGTACACGGACAGGACTCCGGAGACGGCGACCACCACGAACAGCGCGGGCAGGCCAAGCCAGTTGAGCAGTGCGGCTGCCGCGGCACCACCCAGGACCAGCGTCCGGCCGAGGTCCGCCAGCACCATCACCGTGCTTGTCCGCCATCTGTCCACCCAGGCACCGACAAAGAGCGAGAGCAGCAGAACCGGTGCCTGCTCTGTCGCACGCAGGGCACCCAACTCGCCGGAACCGATGTCGAGCGTCAGGACGGCGAGGAGCGGAAACACCACCAGGCTTGTCTGCTCGCCGAGTTGGGAGGCCGTCTGACCCAGCCAGAGCCGACGGAAGTCGTTGTTCGAAGTGGACGGCACAGGAACCCTTCGAGTTGCCGACAACGAGACCCGCGCCCAGGGTTCGGACGGGGAAAGGCTCGCTGTGCCGCAGCATCAAGGGCGGCACGCGATGACGGGCCGAACACGGCCTACGACGTCAACGCGCGCCCGGACGACCGGGCATCTCGGGGCTCCGACTTCCTGGCGGTCAGTGGCGGTTGGGACAGTAGCTTCTGGGGGCTTTGTGCGAAAGGCGATTACCGCCCTCTCGGAACGCCTCGCTCACCCGGCGCTGCGGAACCGCAGCACCGCCAGCACCCGGCGGTGGTCGCTGTCCACCGACGGCAGGTCGAGCTTCGTGAAGATGCTGTTGATGTGCTTGGCCACGGCGCTGTCGCTGACGACCAGTTGGCGGGCGATGCCGGAGTTGGAGCGGCCCTCGGCCATCAGGGCCAGTACCTCGCGCTCGCGGGGGGTCAGCCGGTCCAGTGGGTCGCTGGCGCGGCGCAGCAGGAGTTGGGCCACGACCTCGGGATCCAGGACGGTGCCGCCGGCGGCGACCCGGCGGAGGGCGTCGACGAAGTCCTCGACGTCGGCGACGCGTTGCTTCAGCAGATAGCCGACGCCACCGGTGTTCGTCGTCAACAGGTCGGCGGCGTACCGCTCTTCGACGTACTGGGAGAGCAGCAGTACCGCGGTCGTCGGCCACTCGCGGCGGACCACCAGCGCCGCGCGCACCCCCTCGTCGGACTGGGCGGGCGGCATGCGGACGTCCACGACGGCGACGGCGGGCCGGTGTTCGGCGACGGCGGCGAGCAGGGCGTCGGCGTCACCGACTTCGGCGGCGACCTCGTAGCCCGCCATCTCCACCACTTTGGCCAGGCCGATCCTGAGCAGGACCGAGTCCTCGGCGATCACGGCGAGACGGCGCACGGCAACTCCACGGTGATGACGGTCGGGCCTCCGGCGGGGCTGCTGATCGTGAGCGCGCCGTCGACGGAGGCGGCCCGGCGGGCGAGTCCGGCCAGGCCGGAGCCGTACGCGGGGTCGGCACCGCCGGGACCGTCGTCCGCGACGGCGACCCGCAGCCTACCGTCGTGGATCGCGACGGTGACGTCAGCCCGGGAGGCCCCGGGGGCGTGCTTGGTGATGTTGGCCAGCGCCTCGGAGACGGTGAAGTAGGCGACCGCCTCGACGGTCGGGGCGAGCCGCCCGGGTACGTCGACGCGCAACCGCACGGGCAGCGGGCCGCGCGCGGCGATACCGGACAGGGCCGCGTCCAGTCCCCGGTCGTCCAGGACGGCCGGGTGCAGGCCTCGTACCAGGTTGTTGAGTTCGTCTATCGCCTCCTTCGCCTCCCGGTGGGCCTGGTCGATGACCTGTCTGGCCTCGTCGGGCAGGTCGGTGAGCGTGGCCCTGGCGATGCCGAGGTTCACCGCGAGGGAGACCAGGCGTTGTTGCGCCCCGTCGTGCAAGTCCCGTTCTATGCGCCTGCGTTCGGCGTCGGCCGCGTTCACCGCTCCGGCGCGGCTCTCGGTGAGGTCCTCGACCCGGCGCGTCAGTTGTTCGGCGCGGCTCGGGCCCAGCAGGGCCAGGGCGGCCCGGGTGTCGAGGCGGACGACGACGAAGGTGAGCCACCCGGCGAGCAACAGGGCGGCGAGGCCGGACGCGTCGATGTACACGGCCTCCGTAGAGGTCCGCAGGAACTTCGGCCACTGCTCAGGAGGGACGCCCCACATCCACACCAGGGCGGTCCCCGCGAACGCGCCCCAGACCCACAGCACGACGGTGACGACCGTCGCGCAGGATACGAGCGGCCCCACCAGCAGGTGGTAGGAGACCTGCCGCCAAGTCCCGCCGAGGCGGAGCCAGTTCATCACCCCATGGAGTGTGGGCCTGCGCTGCGCTGCGGGGAGCAGCGGTATGTCGACGCCGGCAAGTGCCGCGAACCTGCGGCGCTGGACGGCGGTCAGCGCTCCGGCGAGGAAGAACAGCCACGGCTCCGCGAGCAGCAGCAGCGGGAGCACCTGGAGCAGTACGCCGGTGACGTTGAAGACCGTCGCACGTCCCAGGTGTGCGAACGGGCCGCGCAGCGCGGCTAGATGGGCCATGTGCCCACCGTAGATCTCGGGCGGACCGGCGGACCATGCGGCTGGCTTCAGCTTCGGGCTGTACCCAGCACCACCCTCAAGTCGGAAATCCGCGCTACCGACCCCAACACCCGTCCTGACCAGGCTTGTTCGCATGGAAACGACAACGTGCTGGAACTGGTCCGCCCGTGTGCTCACCGCCTCCGGACTGGCCCTCATCCCCTGGATCTTCGTGTTGGCGCGGGTGGCGGGCGCCTACCCCGTGGCATGGATCGGTCTGGACACGATGGAGGCGATGGGCCTGGTCGGCACGGGTCTCTTACTGGCCCGCCGCGACCTGCGGCGGGTCGCCGTGGCCCCGGCCACCGCCGTCCTGCTGGCGGTCGACGCCTGGTTCGACGTACTGACCGCCGGTCCCGGAGTGCTCGTGGCGCTGCTGATGGCCGCCTGCCTCGAACTGCCGCTCGCCGCGCTGTGCACGGCGGTGGCGTGGAACGCCCTGCGGGCGCTGTCAATGGCGCCCGGCAGCCACTGACGGAACCAGCCCGGCGATGTACTAAGGCAGGTTTATAAAGTAGCCTTACTACATGAACGACGACCTGGACCCGAACGCCGTCGCCTCGGCCCTGCTGGCGAGCATCGGCGTGCTGGTGCGGCGGGCCCGCCAAGTGCCGGTCGAGGGCGGGCTCACGATGCCCGAGCGGACCGCCCTGGCACAGTTGGACCGCGCCGGCCCCACGACCTCCTCGGCGCTGGCCCGGGAGGCGCAGATCACCGCGCAGGCCATGGGCGCGACGCTCAGCTCGCTGCGGACCCGCGGCCTGGTCGAGCGCCGCCCGGACCCGGACGACGGTCGGCGCGTGGTGCTGACGGTGACCGACGCGGGCCGGCAGGCGCTGAAGAACAAGCGCAACGCGCGGGCCGAACTCCTCGGCCGCGCCATGACCAGCGGGGCGTTCACCCAGGCGGAGCTGGAGCAACTCGCCGCGACCGCACCGCTGTTGGAGCGGCTGGCTCAGCACATCTGACGGCGACGGAGCCACGAGGAAGCAGACCATGACAGACCCTGCCCAGCCGCGCGCCCCGCGCCGCCCGACCGCCGACGACCGGTACAAGTGGACCGCGCTGACGAACACGACCGCCGCGGTCTTCATGTCCGCGCTGGACGGTTCCATCGTGCTGATCGCCCTGCCGGCCATCTTCCGGGGCGTCCACCTGGACCCGCTTTCACCGGGCAACATCGCCTATCTGCTCTGGATGATCATGGGCTACCGGCTGGTCCAGGCCGTCCTGGTGGTCACGGTGGGCCGCCTGGGCGACATGTACGGCCGGGTCCGGATCTACAACTCCGGGTTCGCGGTCTTCACCTTCGCCTCGGTCCTGTTGTCCTTCGACCCCTTCGACGGCGGCCACGGAGCGATGTGGCTGATCGGCTGGCGGGTGCTGCAGGCCGTCGGCGGCTCGATGCTGACCGCGAACTCCGCCGCGATCCTGACCGACGCCTTCCCCGAGGAACAGCGCGGCTTCGCTCTCGGCATCAACCAAGTCGCCGCCCTGGGCGGGATGTTCATCGGCCTGGTCGCCGGCGGCCTGCTCTCGGCCTGGGACTGGCGCGCGGTGTTCTGGGTCAACGTGCCCATCGGCGTGTTCTTCACCGTGTGGGCCTACCGCACCCTGCGCGAGACCACCAGGCACGACGGCGGCCGAGTCGACTGGTGGGGCAACATCACCTTCGCGGTCGGCCTCAGCGCCACCCTGATCGCGATCACCTTCGGCCTCCAGCCCTACGGCGGCCACACCATGGGCTGGACCAACCCGCTGGTCGACGTACTGATCGCCGGCGGACTGCTCCTCCTGGCCGCGTTCGTCGTCATCGAGAACCGCGTCTCCGCGCCGATGATCCAGCTGAGCCTCTTCCGTCAACGGGCCTTCACCTTCGGCAACTTGGCGAGCCTGGCCATCTCGATCGGCCGGGGCGGGATGCAGTTCGTGCTGATCATCTGGCTACAGGGCATCTGGCTTCCGCTGCACGGCTACGACTACAGCGACACTCCCCTCTGGGCCGGCATCTTCATGCTGCCGCTGACCGCGGGCTTCCTCGCCGCGGGCCCGGTGTCGGGCTATCTTTCCGACCGGCTCGGTTCCCGGGGGCTGGCCACCGGCGGCGCGCTGCTGTTCGGCTCCAGCTTCCTGGGGCTCATGTGCCTGCCGATCGACTTCAGTTACTGGATCTTCGCGGTGCTGATCGCGCTCAACGGGATCGCCAGCGGGATGTTCGGCGCCCCCAACTCCTCCTCGATCATGGGCAGTGTGCCCGCCCGGCTGCGCGGCGTCGCCTCCGGCATGCGCGCCACCTTCCAGAACTCCGGTACCGCCGTCTCCATCGGCGTGTTCTTCTCCCTCATGATCGCCGGGCTGGCCAGGAGCCTCCCGCACACGCTCACCGCCGGACTGCAACAGCAGGGCGTACCGGCCCACTTGGCCGCCCAGGTCGGCGGTCTGCCCCCGGTCTCGTCGCTGTTCGCGGCGCAGTTGGGCGTCAACCCGATCCAGCATCTGCTCCAGCCCAGCGGCGTCCTGACCCATCTGACGGCGGCGCAGCAACACACCCTGACCGGCAGCGAGTTCTTCCCGACCCTGATATCCGGGCCGTTCCACTCCGGCCTGGTCATCGTGTTCGCCTTCGGCGCCACCCTCGCCTTTCTCGCCGCGATCGCCTCCCTGCTGCGCGGTGCCGGCACCGGCCCCACGGCAAAGACTCCGGGGCCGCGCAAGGCCACCACCGGCGACGCCCTCGCACGACCGGACAGATAGCCCCCTCCCCACACAGACACCGGAGAAACGAGCAACTCCCATGCCACTCACAACGATCGACCCCGCGTCCGCGCTCGTCGTGGTCGACCTGCAGAAGGGCATCGTCTCGGCCCTCGCCGACGATCCGGCCATCGCCACCGCCGTCAAACAGGCGACCCACCTGGCCACCGAGTTCCGGCGGCACGGTCTTCCCGTGGTCCTGGTCAATGTCACCGGCCGCGCTCCGGGACGTACCGACGTCGGACGGTCCGCCAACACCACCGCCCCGGCCGCCGGTTGGGCCGACCTCGTCGACGAACTCGACGTACGGCCGACCGACCATCTGATCACCAAGCGGCGGCGCAGCGCGTTCCACGACACCGGACTCGACACGCTCCTGCGGGACTTGGGCGTCGCCCAGGTCGTGCTCTGCGGTATCGCGACCGGCTCGGGCGTCGAGTCGACGGCACGCTCCGCCTCGGACTACGGCTACCACGTCGTCCTGGTCACCGACGCCATGGGCGATCCCGATCCCGAGATCCATCGGCACAGCGTCGAGCGCGTCTTCCCCAAGCTCGGCGAGACCGCGACCACATCCGAGGTCGTCGACATGGTGGAGGCGACACGATGACCCTGCTCGGCCGACTCCTGAAGAACCGCAGAGCGGGCGAGACGCACGCGGCGTGGAACCTGCCCGCCCTACGAGGCACCGAGCAACTGACCCTCACCAGCCGGGACTTCGGCGATGGCGAGGCCATGCCGCTGAAGCACTGCGCGAAGACGATCGGCGGCGAGGACGTGTCACCGCACCTGGCCTGGGCCGCGCTCCCGCCCGGCACCGCTCAACTCCTCCTGGTCGTGGAGGACATCGACGTCCCGATGGCCAAGCCCGCCGTGCACTGCCTCGCTCTGCTCGACCCGGCGACCGGGCATCTGGAGCCCGGCGCGCTGGCCGCACGGCACCCGGGACCCGGAGTGCGGATCCTCCGCTCCACCATCGGACGGGGCTATCACGGTCCCGCACCCGTCAAAGGCCACGGGCCACATCGCTACGTCTTCCAGCTCTTCGCCCTCGCGACCCCCCTGGACAGCGCTCCCAGCACCGCACACGTGGAGCGGGCCCGACCCCGTGCCCTCCTGGCCACGGTCACCGGACCCGTCCTCGGTCGCGGCCGGCTGACCGGCGTTTACAAGCGCTGACCCCAACACCCTTCAGCGGGCGCCCAGTTCAGTCGACCATCGGTACGGACGGAGCCCCCGGCGGCAGGTTGAACGGTGTGACCACCTGGATCACCGAGGGCAGCGACGGGCCGTCGTCGGGAAGAGCCTTGTGGGCGCGCATCACGATCTGGCAGGCACGGCGCATGTCCTGGCGCAGGTCGTGGTGGAGGACCGCGGACAGGCGGCGCTCGCGCAGCAGCCGGGTGTTGTCGTGGTCCAGGTCGTGGGCGATGAACACGGCGCACTCGCGGCCCAGCGCGTCGAAGGCGTCGAGGGTGGCGACGTTGCCGCCGCCCGCCGAGTACACGGCGACGATGTCCTCGTCCCGCTTCAGTGCCTCCAGGACGAGTTCGTGCTGGGTGGCGTCCAGGCCGTCGCTGTCGGTGACCTCGACCAGGGACCGCCGGGGGTCGGCGAGGCGCATCGCGCTGCGGAAGCCCATCTCGCGCTCCTCCTCGCCCCGGAACGAACCCCGGCTGATGGTGGTGAGCACGTTGCCGGGCCGCTTCCCCAGCCACTGTCCGAGGAGGTAGGCGGCGGTGGCGCCGGCCGCGCGGTTGTCGATGCCGACGTAGGCCAGGCGTGCGCTGTGGGGCAGGTCGGTCACCAGGGTGACGACGGGGATGCCGACCGCGATCAGCCGCCCGACGGCGGCGGCGATCTCCGGCTCGTCGGGGGCCTTGAGGATCACGCCCTGTGTGCCGCGCTTCGCGATCGCGTCCAGCGTCGCGGTCAGTTCGGCGGGCGGGCAGGTCTCCCGGAAGTGGAAGCGTGAACGCACCAACGCGGGGTGCAGGGAAGGCAGTTCGGCTTCGAGTGCGTCCCGTACGGCGGTGGAGAACCGCTCCGGCGTCTGCATCACGATGTCGATCATGAAGGTACGGCCACCGAGCCGCACCTGGCTCTGCTGGCGGTCCAGGTCCTTGATGGCTTCCTGGACCTCCCTGATGGTGCTCTCCGTGACGTTGCCCCGCTGGTTGAGGACACGGTCGACGGTGGCCGTGCTCAGCCCGGCCTGGCGGGCGATTTCCCTGATCGGGTACTGATGTCGCATGTCTGATCCCCCAGACCGATGATGCACTTTTGATGTTGCGGTAGGCATTGAATGATGGGTTTGAGTTATCAAGACTGTCAGAAACACACGGACAGCGAAAGGACCCAGATGTCTCCCATAACCGCAAGGACGCGGACTTGGTTGACCGAGGCGGACTGCGACCTCGACGCGTTCCGCTCCCTCGTGGAGCAGCGCACCGACCTCGCCGACCACCCCTCGGCCGAGCGCATCGAACAGAACGTCCCGCTCTACGACAGCGCCCGGCTCCGCGCTCTCGCAGGCACCGCCGAGGGCCGCCGCGACGTGCAGAGCGAGCTCGTGGGGGCGCTGCTCGACGGCCCGGGCATCGTGGTCCTCAAGGGTGCCTTCCCGGACGAGGCCGTCGTGGACCGTGCGTCCGAGGCCTTCCGGGCGCTGATCGAGGAGGAGCGCGCGAGCGGTGCGGGGCGCGGCGACCACTTCGCCAAGCCCGGCGCGAACGACCGTGTGTGGAACGCGCTGGACAAGGTGGCCGTACGAGCACCCGAGGCGTTCGCCGACTACTACGCCAACGACATCGTGGGGCTGATCTCCGAGGCCTGGCTCGGCCCCGCCTATCAGGTGACCTCGCAGGTCAACGTGGTCAACCCGGGCGGCGCGGCGCAGAACGTGCACCGCGACTACCACCTCGGTTTCCTCTCCCAGGAGCAGGCGGCGGCCTATCCCGCGCACGTCCACCGGCTCTCCCCGGTGCTGACTCTGCAGGGCGCGGTGGCCCACTGCGACATGCCCGTGGAGTCCGGCCCGACGCTCTATCTGCCGCACTCGCAGAAGTTCGAGCCCGGTTATCTCGCCTGGCGGCTCCCGCGGTTCGTGGAGTACTTCGACGCGAACCGCGTCCAGCTCCCCCTGGAGAAGGGTGACGCGGTCTTCTTCAACCCTGCGCTCTTCCACGCCGCCGGGCACAACCGCTCGGCCGACATCAAGCGCATGGCCAATCTGCTCCAGGTGTCGTCCGCGTTCGGGCGTGCCATGGAGACGGTGGACCGCGAGGCGATGGCGAACGCCCTGTTCCCGGTACTGCTGAGCCGCAAGGCCGAGGGCGTCTCCGAGGACTGGCTGCGCCGCGTGATCGCCGCCACCGCCGAGGGCTACCCCTTCCCCACCAACCTCGACCTCGACCCGCCGGTCGAGGGTCTCGCCCCGCCCTCGCAGGCGGACACCCTCCGCCAGGCCGTCGCGGAGGAGTGGGACCCGGAGCGGCTGCGCCACGAACTGCAGGCCGGCGCCAAGCGCCGCCAGAGCTGAAGAGGACACCTCACTTTCATGGGACTGCTTGAGGACAGAGTCGTCCTCGTCAACGGCGGCAGCCAGGGCGTCGGCGCCGGTGTCGTACGGGCGGCCGTGGGGGAAGGCGCGACCGTCGTCTTCACCGGCCGCCGTGCGGAGGTGGGCGAGAAGCTCGCCGCGGACACCGGCACGCGCTTCCTGCGGGCGGACCTCGCCGATCCGGCACAGGCGCGGGACAGCGTCGTACACGCCGTAGAGGCCCACGGGCGGGTCGACTGCCTCGTCAACGCGGCGGGGCTGACCTCACGCGGCTCGCTGCTCGACACCACACCCGAACTGTTCGACCAGCACATGGCCATCAACCTCAAAGCCCCGTTCTTCGCGATGCAGACCGCGGTCGCCGACATGACCGCCCGCAAGGCGCCGGGCACGATCGTCAACATCGGATCCAACTGCGCCCACGGCGGCCCGTCTTACCTCGCGCCCTACTCCACGGCCAAAGCCGGACTCGCGGGACTGACCCGCAACGCGGCGCACGCGCACCGCTTCGACCGGATCCGCATCAACACCGTCAACATCGGCTGGACCGACACCGAGGGCGAGGACGCCACCCAGCGCGCGTTCCACGGCGCCGGGGACGACTGGCGGGAACAAGCCGCCCGCGCACAGCCGATGGGCAAGCTCGGGCAGGTCGACGAGATCGCCGAGTTCGTCGTGTTCCTGCTCTCCGACCGCAGTGGCGTGGTGACCGGCTCGGTCATCGACTGGGACCAGAACGTCTTCGGCGGCCAGGACTGAGCCGCGTGCCGGCAGAAGGAGCACGATTCGCATGCGCATAGGCATCATGGGGCTGGGCCGCATCGGCGCCTTCCATACGGAGACCCTCGCCGGGCTGGACGCGGTGGACTCGCTGGTGGTCACCGACCCGGTGGCCGCCGCCGTCACCGCGGCCACCGAACTCTTCGGGGCCGTCGCCGCCGACTCCCCCGAGGCTCTGCTCGCCGCCGGAGTCGACGGTGTCGTGATCGCCGCCGCGACCGACGCGCACCCCGAGCTCATCCTCGCCGCCGTGAAAGCGGGCATCCCCGTGTTCTGCGAGAAACCCGTGGCCCGCGGTGTCGAGGAGAGCCTGGCGGTGCTGCGCTCGGTGGAGGGCGGCGGCGTCGAGGTGCAGATCGGCTACAACCGGCGTTTCGACGCGGGCTGCGTGGCCGCGCGCCGAGCCGTGGTGAGCGGTGAACTCGGCGAGCTGCACACCGTACGGTCCACCACCCTCGACCCCGCCCCACCGCCGGCCGCCTACGTGGCCACCTCGGGCGGCATCTTCCGCGACTGCGCCGTGCACGACTTCGACATCGTCCGCTGGGTGACCGGCCGCGAGGTGGTCGAGGTCTACGCGACGGGCGGCAACCGCGGCGCGGAGTACATCCGTGACGCGGGCGACGTGGACACGGCGTCCTCGGTGCTCACCCTGGACGACGGCGCCCTCGCCGTCGTCTCCAACTCCCGCCACAACGCCCGCGGTCACGACGTGCGCCTCGAACTGCACGGCATGAAGGACAGCATCGCGGTCGGTCTGGAGGACAAGCTGCCGCTACGGTCCGTGGAGCCGGGCGCGACCTTCCCGGCAGGCACTCCGCACACCTTCTTCATGGACCGGTTCGCCGATGCCTACCGCGCCGAACTCACCGCGTTCACCGAGGTCGTGGCCGGCACCCGCACCTCCCCCTGCACGGTCGCCGACGCCATCGAGGCGAGCCGGATCGCCGACGCGTGCACCCTGTCGCTGCACGAGCACCGACCCGTACGACTCGAAGAGGTACGCGCATGACGACGGACGAGCCCCTGCGGATCGGTGTTCTGGGAGCGGCCCGGATCGCCGAGTTGTCGATCGTGGGCCCGGCCCGGGCGACCGGCCACCGCCTCGTCGCGGTGGCCGCCCGCGACCGCGACCGCGCCGAGGCGTTCGCCGCCAAGTACGGCGTGGAGCGGGTGGTTGGCTCCTACGCCGACCTCGTCGCCGACCCGGAGGTCGAGGTCGTCTACAACCCGCTGGCCAACAGCCTGCACGGGCCGTGGAACCTGGCCGCGCTCCGGGCCGGCAAGCACGTCCTCACCGAGAAGCCGTCCGCGAGCAACGCGACGGAGGCGGCCGAGGTCCACGAGGCCGTCGCCAAGACCGGCACGGTGTTCATGGAGGGCTTCCACTATCTGTTCCACCCGGTCGTCCTGCGCCTCCACGAGCTGCTGGACAGCGGGGAGTTGGGCGAACTCCGACATGTCGACACCATGGTCGCCATGCCCGCGCCGCCCGACGACGACGTACGGTGGTCGCTCCCGCTGGCGGGCGGCGCGCTGATGGACCTCGGGTGCTACAGCCTCCATGCCCAGCGCATGCTCGCCCCCTGGGCGGGTGGCGCACCCCGGCTGGTCTCCGCACGCGGCGGCGAGAAGGCCGGCGCACCGGGGATCGACGAATGGCTGGACGCGGACCTGGAGTTCCCGAACGGCGCCACGGGCAGCGCCCGCTGCCACATGGCCCACGGCACCTGGCAGATGAGCTGCCGCGTGGTGGGCTCACGCGGCGAGGCCACGGTGATGAACTTCGTGCAGCCCCATCTGGACGACCGGGTCGTCGTGCGCACGGCGGCCGGTGAGCGCACCGAGGAACTGGGGCGCCGCTCGTCGTACACCTACCAACTGGAGGCGTTCGCCGCCCACTTGAGGCACGGTGAGCCGCTGGTGCTCGACGCCGATGACGCGCTGACCACGATGCGGCTCATCGACGACTGCTACCGGGCGGCAGGGTTCCCGGTCCGACCGCGTACGACACTGCCGGAGAGCGGCTGAGAAACGGCAGTTGGGGCGGTACCCGGATCGGTGCCGCCCCAACTGCCGTGCGAGGTCAGCCGACTTTGAGCGCGGCCTCCTCGGGGAGTTCGTCGACGTCGAGTCCGCGGACCTGGGACAACTCGTGCTTGAGTGCGGCGAGTTCGGTGCCGCCGGCCATGTGGTTGGTCAGCTCCTCCAGGGTGATGTCGCTGCGTTCGGCGGAGAGTTCCATGGTGCCCAGGCGCAGGACGCTGAAGTGGTCGCCGACCATGTAGGCGTGGTGGGGGTTGTGGGTGATGAAGATGACCCCGAGTCCGCGTTCGCGGGCCGCGGCCACGTACTTGAGGACGACACCGGACTGCTTGACGCCGAGGGCGGCGGTGGGTTCGTCGAGGATGAGGACGCGGGCGCCGAAGTAGACGGCGCGGGCGATGGCGACGCACTGGCGCTGGCCGCCGGAGAGGGTGCCGATGGGCTGGTCGAGGTTGTCCAGGACGATGCCCATGTTGCGCAGTTCCTCGTCCGCCGTCTTCTTCATCCGCTCGATGTCGAGACGGCGCACGGGCCAGGGGCCCTTCGTCATCTCGGAGCCGAGGAAGAAGTTGCGCCACACCGGCATCAGCGGCACGACCGCCAGGTCCTGGTAGACCGTCGCGATCCCCCGGTCCAACGCCTGGCGGGGGGTGGTGAAGTGGACGGGTTCGCCGTCGACGAGGAACTCGCCCTCGGTGTGCTGGTGCAGCCCGGAAATGATTTTGATCAGCGTGGATTTGCCGGCGCCGTTGTCGCCGAGGACGCAGGTGACCTGGCCGGGACGGACGGTGAGGTCGACGCCGTGCAGGGCACGGACGTTGCCGTACGACTTGCCCGCGTTGCGCAGTTGGACGAGGGGGTGGTCGCCGCCCTCGGGCACGGTGTCGGTCAGGATCGCACCGTGGGTGCTGGTCGTGTTGTCGGTCATGTAGGTCACCTCCGGGTCGCGGTGCGCTGGACCCACAGATTGATGAGGACGGCGCCGAGCAGCATCACGCCGAGGAACGCCTTGAACCAGTCGGGGTTCCAGCCCGCGTAGACGATGCCCTGCTGGACCATGCCGAACATGAACGCCCCGAAGACGGGGCCGATCGCCGAGCCGGCACCACCGGTCAGCAGACACCCGCCGATCACCGCCGCCGAGATGAAGATCAGCTCCTGGCCGACACCCTCACCGGACTGCACCGTGTTGAAGGAGAACAACTGGTGCATGCCGATGAACCAGGCACCGAAACCCACCAGCATGAACAGCGAGATCTTCGTGAACGCCACCGGCACACCCACGGCCCGCGCGGAGTCCTTGTTCCCGCCGACCGCGAAGATCCAGTTGCCGTACTTCGTCCGCATCAGCACCCACGTCGCGATCGCCGCGAACACCAGCCAGTAGACGATGGTGATCTTCACGTTGACGCCGCCGACCTCGAACGACGACGCGAAAACCTTCTTGGCCTGGTCGAAGCCGTCCATGTTGCTGATGTCGTCGGTCGCCACGTTCCCGGTGACCAGCTTCGTCACCGCCAGGTTCACACCCTGCAGGATCAGGAAGCTGCCCAGGGTGACCAGGAAGCTCGGCAGCCCGGTCTTGACCACCAGCCAGCCGTTGAGGAAACCGATCCCCAAAGACACCAGCAGCGCGACGACCACACCGACCCATACATTCATGGTCAGTTGGTAGCTGAGCATGCTCGCCGTGAGTGCCGAGGTGATCACCGCGACACCGGCGGACAGGTCGAACTCCCCGCCGATCATCAACAGCGCGACCGGCAGCGCCATGATCCCGATCGTCGACGAACTGTAGAGAATGTTCGCCATCGAGGCGCCGTCCCGCACCGGCGGAGCGGCGGCGAAGAAGAACACGTACACCGCGAGGGCCCCGAGGAAGACACCGACTTCAGGCCGGGCCAACAGCCTTATCGGCAAGGGCCGCTCAGAGGTCCGCCCGTCCGTCTCGGGGACCGGCGGAGCCGGCGACGGGGAGCCCGTCGCCGGAGCCGCGAGCTGAGTCATGGGCGTCACCGCGTTCCCTTGGCCCCTGTTCCATGATCACGCAGATGGTGTGCTTGGCGCCGGCCGCGTTGAGCTTCCGGCCGAATGCCTCGCCGGCGATGCTCTCGTCCTGGCCGAAGTACTCCAGCAGGCCCTGCTTCTTCCAGTCCTGCACACCGGTGTTGAAGCCGACGACGGGGATGCCGGCCTTCTCGGCGGTGGCCACCACGGACTTCATGGCGTCGGGTTTGGCGAGGGTGACCGCGATGCCGTCGACCTTCTGGTCGATCGCGTTCTGCACCAGGTTCGACTGGTTGGGGCCGTTGGGGTCGGACGAGTAGATGAGCTTGACGTTGTCCTTGGCGGCGGCGGCCTGCGCGCCCTTGCGGATCGTGTCCCAGAAGGTGTCGCCGGGGGCCGCATGCGTGATCATCGAGATCGTCATGCGTGGTGTGGTGGCCTTGCCCGCGGAGGCGCCGGAGGTGTCCTCCGTGGACTTCTTGCCTCCGGAACTGCTGGAGCAGCCGGCCACAAGCAGTGCGGCGGCTGCCGCCGCCGCGACGACGGGGACGATTCTGCGGGAGCGGGGGTGGGATGTACGGTCCATCTTTCCGGCACCTCACTGTGCTGCAGGGGAAAGGAGAAGCGGCTGGCCGAGCGAAGGCCGGGGATCACATGCCGTTAACACGGCTGTTGCTTATGACGAGATAGAACCGTCACGCCACCCCGGGGTCAACGCTTGCCATGACATCATTCGTCCATCACGACAAGATGTCTGAACAATTCCCTGACGTCGGCTAAAGAATGGCCGATACACCGAATAGCGCGGCCCTCAGCGACGTATTACCGCAAGCACAGGAAAAACAAAGATGGCGGGGACGACCGTGGTTTCGTCCCCGCCATCTCTGTGGCTTTTACTTCACGAGCGCGGCGGCACTCCGGTACGCCGCGGCGGCGGCCTCCCGCACCGGCAGCGCGCGGTGCGCGTCGGAGAGGATCTCCACGCCCCAGGGGCCACGGAAGCCGACCGCACGGAGCGCGGCGATGATCCCCGGCAGATCGAACGAGCCCTCTCCGCACAGGCGCCGGCGGTGGACGGTGTCCTCGAAGAGCGTGCCGACGAGCTCGCTGTCCGCGTCGTTGAGTTCCACTCCGACGATCCGCGACCCGGGTATGTCCGCCAGGTCGGCGGGCGGTGTGTGGGCGCGCTCGACGTGCCAGACGTCGATGATGAGGCCGCCCGCCGGGTGGCCGGCGGCCTCGACGAGCCGTAGCCCGTCGTGCACGGTCCTGAGGTTGGACCAGGGCAGCGGTTCGACGCCGAGCCGGGCGCCCACCCCGTCGGCCTGCGCTGCCAGCACCGCGAACTCCTTGGCCCAGACGTCGGGTTCCCAGGGTTCGTCCGCGACGTCGGGGCCGATCTTGAAGGTGCGTGCGCCGAGCGCCTCGATGGCTCTCAGCATGCCGGCCCGGACGGTGTCCGACGCGGCCCGCCGGGATCCGTCGGCCCACCAGTCGGTCAGCAGCTCCAGCTCGACATGGCTGATCCCGTTGTCCTCGAACAGGGACCGGATCCCGGCGATCCCGTACTCGCGCTCGGCCTCCACCAGGTCCGCGTACAGCAGCCCGAAGGCGGTGAATCCGGCGTCGCGTGCCGCTTCCACACGGTCCCGCAGATTCAGCGGACTGCGCTGGTCCGCCTCGTCGGGAGCGGCATCGCCCGCCGTGGTCCAGCACGTGGCCAGAAATTCGTCAGCGGTCATTTCTGATTCCTGGATTCCTCATGTTCGGATTCCTCGAGTTCACAAAAAAGCGGCACCCGATCGCCCCGGCATTCTGAAATGACCCGCACACATCGGTCAATCCCTCAGAACACATCAAAAGCACATCAGGCCCGTATACGGCTACGCGACGCCGCGCAGCACCGAGCGCAGGTACTCGGCGCTGGCCCACACGTCCTCGACGGGGCCCTTCGCCTTGGGCTCCTCGGTGAGGATGGTGTCCTGTTCGAGGACGTACCAGCCGTCGTAGCCGCGTGCGCCGAGGTGGGTGACGATGGCCTCGACGTCCACGTCTCCGGCGCCAAGCGGGCGGTACATGCCCTTGCGCACGGCGTCGGTGTAACTGAGCTGTCCGTCCTGGACCTTGGCGGCGAGGGAGGCGTCCACGTCCTTCATGTGGGTGTGGGCGATGCGCTCGGGCGCCTGACGGGTGAGCTCGGCCGGGTCGGTGCCGCCGATGAGGAGGTGGCCGGTGTCGAGACAGAGCGAGATCGCCGAGTGCTCCAGGACGCGCCGGACCTCGTCGCCGTTCTCGATCATCGTGCCGACGTGCGGGTGCAGGACGGCGCGGACGCCGCGTTCGGCGGCCAGTGAGGCGAGCCGGTCGAGGTTGGACAGCAGCAACTTCCAGCCCTCGGCGTCGAGTTCGGGGCGGGAGTCGTAGCCGTCCTGGCCCGTGATGGCCGACAGGACGAGCACCTCCGCCTTCGAGGCGTCGTAGCCCGCCAGGAGCTGTTCGGCCTCGGGCAGCGGGTCGTGGCCGGGCACGTGCAGCAGCAGCGGGGTGAAACCGCCGACGGCGTGCAGCTCGTGGTCGGCGAGGGTGCGGGCCATCGCGGACGGCTCACCGGGCAGGAAGCCCTCGGGTCCGAACTCGGTGGCGGCCAGGCCGACCTCGCGCATCTCGTTCAGCACCCGCTCGGGCGTCAACTGATAGCCCCAGCCGGGCACTTCGCACACACCCCACGAGATGGGGGCGCCGGCGATCCTGTTCAGGGGGGAGGTGGTCATGCTGTGGCCTTTCTGAGGTTCCGGTCGGGACGTGCGGACAAGGGGTGATGGACGGCTGGTTCGGGATCGAGGACATCCGGGCCCGCGTCGCCGCGCGTGGCGCCCCGCTCGGGCGCGGCGAGAGCCCGCTCGGCATCCATGAGCGGTTCCGCGGGCGCCATCGCCTTCTCCCTCCAGGCGCCGTCCCGACCGAAGAGGCACTGATCAGCGGTCGGTCGGGCCGTTTACCTGCGCGCAACGGTAGGTGCGGTGCGGGGTATTACTGAAGAGGCAGAACCCATCATTCTCCCGTCAATGGACCCATCTTTTCTCCCTCATCGGATACAACCGCGGCCGTCCCGACGGTCAGCGGGGCCCCTGCTTCAGGAACAGGGCCAGCCCGGTCAGGAGCCGGTCGACGTCGTCCGTACCGGTGTAGGGCGCGAGACCGATACGCAGACCGCCCGAATCACCCAGGCCGAGGCGCCGGGAGGCCTCGATGGCGTAGAAGGAGCCGGAGGGCGCGTACACGTCGCGTTCCGCCAGGAAGCGGGAGGCGTCCTGGGTGCCCTGCGCGCCGAAGGCCTCGTCGAGGGTCAGGAGCACGGTCGGTGTGCGGTCGGCCGCCCTCGAGTGGACGGTGATCCCGTCCAGCCCGGCGAGTCCCTGGTCGATGCGTGTGCGCAAGGTTTCCTCGTGCCGGTGGAGTGCGGCCAGGCTCGTGGTCAGGCGCTCGCGGCGGCTGCCGTCGGCCTCCGTGTCGAGGCCGGCGAGGACGTCGACCGCAGTGGCCGTACCGGCGAGCAACTCGTAGGGCAGGGTGCCGAGTTCGAAGCGTTCGGGTACCGCGTCGGAGGACGGCAGGAGCTTGTCCGGCCGCAGGGTGGCGAGGAGTTCGGGCCGGGCCGCGAGGAGGCCGTGGTGCGGGCCGAGGAACTTGTACGGGGAGCACACGAAGAAGTCCGCGCCGAGCCGGTCGATGTCGACCAGGGCGTGCGCGGTGTAGTGCACGCCGTCGACGTGGACCAGGGCACCCGCCTCATGAGCCAGCCGGGCCAGCTCGGTGATCGCGGGAAGTGTGCCGATCAGGTTGGAGGCGGCGGTCACGGCGACCAGCCGGGTGCGGTCGGACAGCACGGCACGGAGGTGGTCCGGGGTCAGTTCACCCGTCGCGGGGTCGAAGTCCACCCAACGGACGGTGGCGCCGACCCGCTCGGCCGCCTGTACCCAGGGGCGGATGTTGGCGTCGTGATCGAGGCGCGTGACGACGATCTCGTCGCCGGGCGCCCAGGTCGCGGCGAGCGTGCGGGAGAAGTCGTAAGTGAGCTGTGTGGCGCTGCGGCCGAAGACGATGCCCGAGGGCTGCGCCCCGAGGAGGTCGCCCATGGCCGCACGGGCCTGCGTCACGATGGTGTCGGCGTTGCGCTCCCCCGCGGTGACCTGGCCGCGGTTCGAGAGGGGGTTCGCCAGCGCCCGGGTGATGGCCTCGATGACCGGCCGGGGCGTCTGGGTGCCGCCGGGGCCGTCGAAGTGGGCGGCGCCGCTCAGGGCGGGAAACAGGGCGCGCAGGGCGGTGAGGTCGTAGGCCACGGAAGTGAGCTCCTGTCGGTGCCGTGTGCGGGCTCTGGGGCCCCGGGTGTCCACGACGATCATCTGACATCGGCGCCCGGGCGGACAGGGACCCCAAGCGATCGAAAGCGACCTGGAGTGATCCGCTGGTGGCTCAGCGTCCCGTTCGACGCGGGAGCAACCCGATCTCCTGCGCCCGCAGCACCGTGCTCACACGATCGCGCGTGCCCAGCTTCCGGTACAGGCTCTCCACGTGTTTGTGGACCGTGCGTACGGAGATGCCCAGGCGGTGGGCGATGGCCGCGGCCGTGAGGGCGTCGGCGAGCAGGAGGAGGACGGTGACCTGGCGGGGCGTGAGCCGGGAGTCCGTCGGCGGCTCGGGCGGTGCGGTGGCCGCGCGCCAGCGTTCGAGGAGTTGCCGCTGCTGTTCCACGCCGGCCAGCAGGGGTTGCAGTTGCTCGGCGGCCCGGACGTGGTCCTCGGTGAAGTCGGCGCCCGCGCGGTAGACGAGGCAGCCGGTGACCGGGGTGGTCGTACCCGGCAAGGGGATCGCCAGGACGTGGTCGGCGTCCATCAAGCGGCTGATCGTGCCAGCGGTCCGGCTGTGGGTCCATCCCCGGCCGGCCATCCGGTGGGCGGTCCCGGGGCGGCGGACGGCACCGGCCCTGGCGTAGTGGTCCGCGAAGGGGTAGCCCCGGCGCAGCACCGCCATCCCCTCGTCCCCGATGTCGTCGATCCGCCCGAAGTGCGCCTCGACGGAGGGCGAGAGGCCCATCGACCCGGCCCGGTCCGTCCACTCGCCGAGTTTGTAGATCAGCGCCTCACCGCCGCACAGGCCGGGCAGGGCCGCGGCGACCATCGGCCACAGCCGCTCGGGTTCCCGTTCGTGCAGAGCCGTCACCGCCACGGCCAGCATGCGTTCGTACGCCCCGGCCGGCCCGCCCGCCATACGCCCTCACGATCCCGCGTGTGTCACGTCCACGTACCCGTGTACGTACTTCTCCCCATAGCACCACGGTCGCCGCGCCGGGCAAACTGCACAGCGTTCCGGCACTGCCTTCGACCGTAGGGATCAAGGGAGTTGACGGTACGGATCCGCCTGCGCGGGGGACAGGCGGATTTCGGTCGTCCCGGGTCAGGGACCCGTGACGGGAAACAGCAGGCAACTGCTCGTGGCGTGCGCCAGCAGCCGGTCCCTCTCGTCGAACAGCTCGGCCTGCGCGAGGGCGGTGCGCCGTCCGCCGTTCAGGACGGTGCCGACAGCGCGGATCCGGCCGGTGTCGGCCGTGACCGGGCGCAGGAACTTCACGTTCAGGTCGAGCGACGTGTATCCCATGCCCTGCGGCAGCGTGGACTGCACCGCGCAGCCCGCCGCGGAGTCGAGCAGGGTGGCGTAGACCCCGCCGTGCACGCTGCCGATGGGGTTGTAGTGCTCCTCCCCCGGTATCAGGGAGAACACCGCGCGCCCGTGTTCCACCTCGTCGAGGGTGAAGTTCACGGTGGCGCCGATGGGCGGCGCGGGCAGGCGTCCGGCCATCAGCTCCCGCAGGAATTCCAGACCTGTGGACCGTCCTACGGCGGCTGCCGAGACCTCCGGGTCCTCCCACTCGTACGTGCGTGACCGTCCCATGCGGTGCTACCTCCCAGGCTGGCTTCTTGAAAAGAAGCTAGATGGGCTCGCAGCTGACTGTCAATGACAGAGCCAGGTGGTTAGGGTGGCGGCATGGAATGGCTCGACGTGAGCACGGAGAACTGTCCGGTCCAGAGCACGCTCGACCTCGTCGGCGAGAAGTGGACCCTGCTGATCCTTCGGGACGCGTTCATCAGGGTCCGTCGTTTCGACGACTTCCGGCGGCATATCGGGCTCTCGGACGCGGTGCTGTCCGACCGGCTCCGCAAGCTGGTCACAGCCGGGATTCTGACCACTGTGCCTTATCAGCAGGCGGGAAGCCGGACGCGCCACGAGTACCGGCTGACGGGCAAGGGCCGCGATCTGTGGCCCATCCTCATGGCCCTGCGGCAGTGGGGCGAGACGTACACCGCCGACCCCGAGGGCCAGGTCCTGGACGTCCGGCACGCCGCGTGCGGTGCGCCGGTGCGGGTGGTGGTGGAGTGCGACGGACCGCACGGCGCACTCGCACCGACCGAGGTGACGGCCGTTCCCGGACCCGCGGCCCGTCCCGTACGAAGCCCGCTACCGGAGTGAGTGCCTGGGCGACGCGGCGCCGACCGTGAGCGAGGTGCCGTCGCCCCGGTGGACGGTGGCGGTGGTGAACAGGGGTGCGGTGCGGGTGAGTTGGGCACTGCCGGGCACCTCGGGGTACAGGCCCAGGCTCGCCCACACCGCCCAGGACGACATGGCGCCGAGGTCGTCGTTGCCGACGAGTCCGCCGGGTGCGTCGGTGAACAGCGTGGACACCGCGCGGTGGACGACGGCCTCGGCGCGGTCGGTGTGGCCGACGTGGGTGTACGCCCAAGGGGTTCCGAACGAGGGCTCGTTGCCGAGGTAGGCGTAGGGCTCCGAGGCGCCCGCGTTGAGGCTGCTGAAGAAGGTGTCGAGGCGGGCGGTGACAGCGGCGTCGCCACCCATGGCCGCGAACAGGCCGGGCAGATCCTGCGGCACCATCCAGGTGTACTGGGCGGCGTTGCCCTCCACGTACTCCGTCTTCTGGGCCGGGGTGAAGGCCGGCCAGGTGCCGTCGGCGGCGCGGGGCTGGATGTAGCCGGTGGCGGGGTTGAAGAGGTTGCGCCAGTTCCCGGAGGCGCGCAGCAAGGTGTTGTAGGTGGTCAAGTCCCCGAGCCGGTGCGCGAGTTGGGCGAGCGCGTAGTCGGCGACGGCGTACTCGAGGGTGGTGGAGACCGAGCCCCAGACGCCCTTGGTGCCGGCGGGGACGTAGCCGAGGGTGTCGTACTGCGCGTGTCCGGGACGCTGGCGGTTGTCCTGCCGGTCCGCGAGGGCCGTGCGCAGCAGGGTGGTGGCGTCGAAGTCGGTGCCGCCGAAGGCGTGGATCGCGGAGGCGATGGCGGGCAGCGGGTCGCCGACCATGACGGCGCTGCCGCCGTTCGCGAGGGTCCAGCGGTCGAAGTACCCGGCCTGGAGGCCCTGGTTGAGGACGGACTGCGCGATGTCGGAGGCCTCGCGCGGGGCGAGCAGTGCCAGGAGCTGGACCTGGCAGCGGTAGACGTCCCAGCCGGAGAAGTTCGCGTACTGGACGTGTCCGGTGCGGGTGCGGTGGACCAGCCCGTCCATGCCGGTGTAGCGGCCGTCGGTGTCGCTGAAGACGCTGGGGTGCAGGAGGGCGTGGTAGAGGGCGGTGTAGAAGACCCGGCGCTGGGTGTCCGTGCCGCCGCCGACGGTGACGCGGTTGAGCCACTGGTTCCAGTCGGCGCGCACGGCCTGCCGGATCGTGTCGTACGACCGCGCCTTCTGCTCGGTGAGCGCGTTGCGGCGGGCGCCCTCGACGTCGACGAAGGAGACGCCGACCCGGGCCGTCACGGTGCGTACGCCGGGGGCGAAGGTGACCATGGCCGCGCCGGCTCTGCCGTCCGGGTGGACGGACTTGGCGAAGGGCTGGTCGAAGGTGGCGTGGAAGTAGAGCCGGTAGCGGTTCTTGGACTTGCAGAAGGCGCCGCTGTCGCTGTAGCCGGACAGGGTGTCGGTCCCGATGTCGACCGATCCGGTCGCCGCGGTGAACGCCTTGGCCGCGTCGATGCTCACCGATGCGGGACGGGCGTCGGTCGCCGGGTAAGTGAAGCGGGCGATGCCCGAGCGCTGGGTGGTGGTGAGGTCGGTGCCGATGCCGTTGTCGAAGGTGACGTGGTAACTGCCGGGCGCCGCCTGCTCGTTGGCGTGCGAGAACGTGGCGTACGACGGCGGTACGGCTTCCTGCGTGGGCATGAAGGGGACGTTGCCGTAGGCCGCGCAGCCGGCGCCGGAGATGTGCGCGAGGCCGAAGCCGCGGATGCGGTTGTCGCCGTAGGAGTAGCCGCCGTGCTGGTAGGTCACCGTGTCGGGGCTCCACTGCATCCCGCCGAGCGGTGCCGAGGCCCCCGGGAAGGTGTTGCCCGCGCCGCCGCCGTGGCCGAAGTCGGGGCCGCCGGGGGCGGTGCCGACGAACGGGTTGACGTACCGCGCGAGATCGTCGACGGCCCGGGGCCGGGGCGTGCCGTCGGCGCGGACCGGGGCGGCGGCGGCCGTTCCGGACGCCACGAGCACCGAGGCCGCCAGTACGGCCCGAAGCAGGGGAAGTCGCACCACGTTTCTCCAGCCAGTCAGGGGACCCGCCGCCGCGCGGCGCCGGACCGCGAGTGTCCCCAACGCGCCCCCGGCTCCCCTGCCGCCACACCCGGCCGGGCGCGAGGACCAGCCGGTCGGGTCAGCACTCCCCCTCGTGTCGCGACGGGCGGGCGTGGGCCGGAAAGAAAGCGGGTGCGGACCGCGAGCGAATGATGATGGGGTGGCCGGGTGACAGATCACGACGAGGCGTGCGCCCTACGACCATTGACCCTGGCCTGGGTGAATCGGCGGCTCGGCCCGGGCGAACGGATCGTCGGGACCGGGGCGCTGCACGGCGGTATCACCGCCGAGATGCGGCGGCTGACCGTCGCCGCACCGGACGGGGGCACCCGCGCCCTGGTCCTGCGCAGCTTCGTCGACCCGTACTTCGCGGAGCACGCCGGAGGCCTGCTGAACCGCGAGGCCGATGCCCTCGCTCTGCTCGCGGAGACCGATGTACCGGCTCCGGAACCGGTCGCGGTGGATCCGTCCGCCGCGCACTGCGAGTACCCCTCGCTCCTCATGACCCATCTGCCGGGCCGGACGGTCCTCACCGACGAGGGACTCAAGGCGCGTGTCCCGCTTCTCGCCCGGCAGCTCGTGGAGATCCACGCGTTCGACCCCGTCGACCGGCCCCAGCACTACAAGGCGTGGACGACCGCCGACGCCGTCGTCCCGGCGCAGGGGGCCGACAGGGCGGCGTGGACCGCGGCGATCGACGTGATCCGCGAGCCCGCGCCGCCCTTCGAAGGCCGGTTCATGCACCGGGACTTCCACCCCGGCAACGTGCTGTTCGACCTGTCGCCCGAGGACTCGGCGGCTCTCCGTGTCACCGGGGTCGTCGACTGGGTGGAGAACTCCTGGGGACCGGCGGACCTCGACGTGGCGCACTGCTCCACCAACCTCGCGCTGCTGCACGGCCCGGCCTGGGGCCTGCGGTTCGCCGAGGCGTACGAGGAGGCCGGCGGGATCCTGGCGTCAGCGGCGGGCGAACGGCTGTACTGGCGGCTGTTGGACGCGCTGGCCTTCACCGGGGAGGTGGGACCCGTGGTGCGGCCGTGGCAGGAGGCGGGGAGGGTGGAGCTGACGACGCGGGTCGTGGAGGAGCGGCTGGACGCCTATGTCATCTCCCTGCTGGACGCGCCGAGTTGAGCCGGCGGAGGCGCTGACTGCCTTCTCCCGCAGCCGAGCGCTGTCCGCCGGATCACCCGTATCGGCACTCAATCGCTGCTCAACACTCCTCGTCACCTCCAACGATTCGGTCGACCAACTCCGGTGCCCGCTCGGGCTGTTCGGCGAACCACTCGCCGAGGCGCTCCTGGACGGCCTCTGCGACGCAGACCCGCACTTCGGTGTTGCCCAGCAACTCACGTGTGGAGCCGAGGAATTCAGGGTGGTCGAGCTTCACCGACACGACCGCGGTGAGCCCCTCGACGATCCGGTCGGCGCGGGCATCGGAGTCGGACGCGGCCGGCAACCCCCGTTCCCGTGCGAACGCGGTGACCGCGGCCACCACTCCGTCCCGCAGGCCGTACACGTGCGAGCCGCCCTCGCGCGTGGCCCGGCTGTTGGCGAAGCCGCGTATCCGCGCCTTGCCGGAGCCTCTCCACAGCAGGGCCACCTCCATGGTCCCCGCCATTCTGGCGTCCTCCCGCTCGAAGCCGAAGACGTCCGGCTCCAGCGCCACCCCCGTCTCCGCCTCCGCGGAGAGGGCGGCCACGAAGTCCCGTACTCCGTCCGGGAATTGGAACACCACCCGCCGGACCCCAGCCGCCGGGCGTTCGTCGGTCAGCGAGATCGCCAGACCCTGGTTGAGGAAGGCCAGTTGCCGGAAGCGCTCCGCCACCACGGAGAACGAGCACCAGGTCGTCTCGAAGATCTCGGCGTCGGGCCAGAACGAGAGGGTCGTCCCGCTTCCGGTCTCCGACCCCACGGTGACGGGCGGGTCGGCCTCGACACCGCGCGCGTACTCCTTGACCCACCGGGTTCCCGCGCCCCGCACCTCGGCCGTCAGTCGACTCGACAGGGCGTTGGCGACGAGGAGCCCCACGCCGAAGTGGGTGACGATCGCGGTGCGCCGGCCGCTGGGCCCGGGACCGGTGTAGAAGCTGGTCAACTCCCTTTCGAGATCCGGGGTGTGGGCCTCCCCGTCCCCCGCCCCGTCGTCGGCGACCCGTACTCCGCCGTCGGCCGTGAGCGTGACGTCCACGGAGCGGGCGCGGCCGGCCAGAACCTCGCTCACGGCTCGGCCGACGACATCCAACACGAGGTGGTGCAGGCCACGTTGGCCGGTCGAGCCGACGTACATGCCGGGCCGCTTCCGTACGGCTTCCCCGCCCTCCAGCACCTTGATGTGCGTGGCGTCGTACCGCATGCCTCCGTCACTCACGAAGACCCCTCCCCTGGTGTTCGGCAGATCACCCCAGCGTAGGCGAAATCAGGTAAAACACCAGGTCAGAGCCACTTTACCGAGGCCATGAACGGGCGGGTGAGGGCGTTTCGGGAAGCGGACGGCGGCGCTGTCGCGCACCGCACCCGGAACGCGTCCGAGGGCCCGCCGAGGCCGCGTACGACCCCACTGCGGACGCCCCCTGGGGCCTCAATTCCTTTCTGCGGCAGGCCCTTTGAGGGCGGACCGGCTACGGTGGACGGCCGGTCCGACAGGTTCGCGGCCACAGGGGACGGAGCCGGTCGAGGGGGAAGCCGTAGCGGGGGAAGGAAGAGCGATGCCGGAAGCCGGTCCGTTCGAACTGGAAGCCGTCGTGGTGGCGCAGCCGAAGCGTTCACGGTGGCGCAGATATGAGGGCCCCGTGCTGGCCGTGTCCACCGTGGAAGGGACGCAACTCGCCCTGCTCACGCACACCGACGACACGAACTCCCTCCTCACGGACACGTCCGGCAGGTTCCTCGTCCATATCAACAGGCGTGCCTCGTACGGGCAGTTCGGGCCGGTGCGGTTCCGCTTCACCGACGTCACGGATCGGGAGCTCGGCACCGCACGCACCCACGGACTCATCAACAGCCGGCAGTTGAGCCTGCGGACGGGAGGGGGACGTCAACTCCTCCTCACACGGCGGGGTTACACCTCCATCGAATGGCAGCTCACGGAGACCGACCCGGAACAGAGCCCGGCGCCGGAGATTCTCGGCCGGGTCACGGTGAGCAGCATCGACTCGGTGCTCGGTCTACAGCAGTACGTCGTCGAGACCGACGCCCGCCTGGACACCTCCGAACGGCGCACCGTCATCGCCTCGGTCGTCTGTCTGCACCTGGTCCGCCGTCCTCCGGACGACCACGGCACGTCCTTTTGAGAGGCGCGGTGCCCCACCTCACCGAGCCGGATCCGGCGGGTCCCGCACCGTCATGTCGACGGTGCCGCCAGGTCCGCGAGTTCTGAGTCGAACAGCAGCGCCGGGTCGAACCCCATACCCGTGAAGTGGCCCGCGAGTTCCAGGGACAGCACGCCGTGCAGGCGGGTCCAGCAGGTCAGGGCGCGGTGCAGGGACGCGGGTGGGGCGGGGTGGTCGCCCGCCCAGTGCCGGTGGGCCGTCAGGTCGACTTCGAAGGGTGTCAGGGGAGCGTCCGCGGGCAGGCCCGCGCTCGCGTCCAGCAAAGTCCGCATGATCTCGGACGCGATCCCTGTGACGTCGTCCGGCGCGTGGTAGCCCGGGACGGGTGTGCCGTAGATGAGGAAGTAGCGCTGCGGGTCGTCGAGAGCCCAGGCGCGCAGGGCGTGGGCCAGGCCGGGCAGGTCGGCGCCGGACTCGGCGGCCGTGCGGAAGGCGTCGGCGAGGCTTCGGTACGCGTCCCGGATGAGCTCGGTGATCAGGTCGTCACGGCTGGCGAAGTAGCGGTAGAGGGCGGGCCCGCTCATGCCCATCCGCTTGGCGATCGCGTTGAGGGAGAGCGCGGAGGCGCCGGCCGTGCCGATCTGCTCCCGCGCGTGTTCCTTGATCTCCGCGCGCACCTGGTCGCGATAGCGCTCACGCGGTGTCTTCGTGCCCGTTTCCACCATGGCCGACCGCCTCCCACTCCCACTGAACTACACGCTCAAGTTTCAGTTAGAAGCTATCACGATCACACTTGACGACCCCTTCTCGCGTGAGTTACAACTTATAACGAACACGAAAGCCCATAGCTCGCCGCGGATCACAGTGGAGGCCGCCATGAACAACACGGACAGCACGAAGAACACAGCCGACGCACTCGTCGAGGTCGTCCTGCCGGGCAAGGTGGAGCCGGAGGGCCTGGAGGTCCGGCAGGGAGCCCTGCCCGTCGCGGGCCCCGGGCAGGTCGTGATCCGGATGGAGGCGACCGGGATCTCCTTCGCCGAGCAGCAGATGCGCC
This sequence comes from Streptomyces sp. NPDC101776, assembly GCF_044766845.1. Lineage (NCBI taxonomy): Bacteria > Bacillati > Actinomycetota > Actinomycetes > Kitasatosporales > Streptomycetaceae > Streptomyces > Streptomyces sp. NPDC101776. The sequence continues at coordinate 158,948 of NZ_JBIWMV010000010.1, forward strand.
GCGGCAAGTACTACGACCAGCCCCCATTCCCCTTCGTCCCCGGCTACGACCTGGTCGGCACCGTCCTCACCACCGGCGCGGGCGTCGAGCCGGGCCTGGCCGGCACCCGCGTCGCAGCGCTGGTGAAGGTCGGCGGCTGGGCCAGTCATGTGCTCGTCGACGCGGCCGATCTGGTGCCGGTGCCCGAGGGGGTCGGCGCGGCCGAGGCCGAGACCGTGGTCGTGAACGGCATCACCGCCTGGCAGATGCTGCACCGCAAGGCCCGTATCCGCGCCGGCCAGACGATCCTGGTGCACGGGGCGAACGGCGGAGTCGGCACGGTCCTGGTCCAACTCGCCCACGCGGCAGGGGTGCACGTGATCGGCACCGCCTCCCCGCGGCACCACGACACACTGCGCGCCCAGGGCGTTCAGCCCATCGACTACCGCACCCCCGACCTCACCGCACGCGTCCGCGAACTCGCCCCGCGCGGCGTGGACGCCGTCTTCGACCACGTCGGCGGCCCGGGCATCGTCCGGTCCTGGCACCTGCTCGCCCCAGGCGGCACGCTCGTCTCCTACGGCAGCGCCTCCACCCGTGACGACGAGGGCTCCAAGCAGTTGCCCGTACTCAAGCTCCTGGGCCGGGTCTGGACGTGGAACGCGCTGCCGAACGGCCGCCACGCCTACTTCTTCAACGTCTGGGCCGGACGGGCGTTGAGCAAGAACCGCTTCCGGGCCCGGCTGAGTGCCGACCTCGCCCAGGTCTTCGCGGCCCTCCAGCGCGGTGAGGTCAACGCCCAGGTCGCCGCCCAACTGCCGCTCGCCCGCGTCGCCGACGCCCTGCGCCTGGCCGAGTCCGGCACGGTCGCCGGCAAGGTCGTCCTGACCCCGTGACGTGCCCGTCGCTCAATCCCCCACTCCCCCGCCTGCGTTGAGAGGATCTGCCATGACCACCGTCCCGTCCGCCCGCACGCCCCGACGTCACCGCGCCCGGCTGCTCGTCCCGGTGGCCCTGGCCGTCCTGGTCTGCACGGCCACGACCGCCACCGCCTCGGACACCTCGCCGAGGACCCCTGCGGCAACGATCACGGATGTCCGGAGCCACCACGACGGCGCGGGAAGAACGAAGGCGATGCTCGACGACTGGATCCGGCTGTGGAACGGCGACTTCGACCGGGCGCCGGGGATCATCTCCCCCTCCTTCCGCGTCCACGCCGCCCTCCTCGACGGCGGTGACGGCAGCTCGATCCGGGGTGTCGACGGACTGGTCGCCTGGATCGCGCAGACACGCGCCGCGTTCCCCGACCTCCGTTTCACCGAGCAGGTCGCCCCGCTGGTCGACGGGCGCTACGCGTCCGTACGATGGACGGCCACCGGCACCTACGTCGGCGGTTTTCCCGGCGCCGAGGCCGCCCCCGGGACGGTGGTCACGTTCACCGGCACGGACACACTCCGTATGCGCGACGGCAGGTTCGTGGAGTACTGGGTCAACACCGACACCCTCCAACTCCTCACCCAGCTCAAGGCGTTGTGATGACAGGGCGACTGTGATGGCAAAGCGGTCGCGATGACAGGGCGGCTGTCAGGCGCCCCACGCATCGACGTGTCCGAGGACGTAGTCGGCCAGCTCGGCCGGCTGGAGGTTGAGGGCTGCGACGGCCGGACGGGTCATCGCGACCCTGACCGGTTCGAAGTCGCCCGTGTCGGGGTCGTCGAGTTCGGGACCGTGGCGGCGCTCCAGGTCCATGTCCAGCAGGTCGGCGAGGAAGAAGTGCTGGACGACGCTGGTCGTCCCGAGCGGTTCGGTCAGAGTGAGGACCTCGGTGGCGGGGCCGATCGTGGCACCGATCTCCTCCAACGCCTCGCGCCGCAGGGCCGCTTCGAGGTCCGCGTCGGCGGGTTCCACGCTCCCGCCGACGGTCGTGCAGTACGCGTCGCCGCCCGGCCAGCCCCGCTTCAGGAACACCAGATGACCGTGGTCGAGCAGGACGACACGCGCTTTGTGACGGACCCTCATGGGCGGAGCCTAGGGGACGAGCTTCCACTCCTGCGAGCCGTCCGTCGCCGCGCTCTGCAGGGTCAGCGGCGCCCCGTCGGACGCCCCGGTCAGGTACAGGGCGGTGTTCTTGACCGACTGGAGCGTGTAGTACCCCTGCGTGGTCCTGATCAGGTTCCAGCTGCCGGTCGCGCTGTTGTCGACCCACTGCCCGATCCGCTGACCGGCCGTCGCGTTGCCGGTCCAGATGGCCGCCGCACGGCCACCCGACTTGTTCAACAGGGTTGCCCCGCCGTTCGGTTCGGTGACGACGTGCCAGTACTGGGTGTCCGGATTCGAGGCGGAGCCACGAGCCTCCAGGACGACATCGGGAACGTTCCCGTTGCCGATGTTCGCGTCGTTCGTCTTGCTGCCGGTGCCGATCACCTGACCGGTCTTCCGGTTCACCAGCCGGTAGTAGGCACCCTTCGACCGGCCGAGGTCGACCTCGGAGAAGGCGATCGTCGAGGTGCCCTGGTTGTTGAGGATCGCGATCCGGCCGGTGCCGTCGACGTACTGCAGATCGCGGCTGTATCCGGCCCGCGAGGTCGTCTGGTATTCCGTCCAGACCCCGTCGCTACGACCGCTCTTATTGACCCAGACGTTGCCGCTGCCGGCCGCGTTGTAGGCCAGGCGTCCCCCGGGCAGCCTGATGAGGACCGGACTGCCGCCGGTCGCGAGCGCACGGGAGCCGGTGTCGAGCGGCAGCGAGGTGACGGCGTCGCCGGTGGTGGAACTCCGGTAGAACTTGAGCGGGTTGTCGGCGAGCAGGTACCGGGTGTTGGCCCCGCCGCCCCAGTACTCGTACGTGAGCAGCCACTTGCCGTCCGTGGTCCGCACGACGTTCGTCATGCCCGGCCGCCCGCCGCCGATCTCCGTCTTGCCGCCGCCCATGTTCTGGGTCAGTCCCGCGACATCGACGACCGGCCCGCTCCACTTGGCGCTACGGCCGTCCCAGGTCCTGTGGGCGAGGATCTGCCCGTGCGAGTCCGTGGCAGTGTCGTTGGCGGGGTCGAGCGTCGGGGCACCGGTCTTCGCGTCGAAGCCGGTGTAGTCGTTCTCGTCGGAGTAGTAGCAGACCAGTTGGCCCTTGTAGACCATCAGGTACGGCTCCCAGATGGGGTCGACCTGCTGGTGCGTGTTGGCCGTGGCGACGTTCTGCCCGATCGCGCCCGCGCTGCCGCCCTGCCAGTCGCCGGTCGCGACGACATTGAGGACCTTCCAGGACTTGCCCTGGTCGGTGCTGGAGTACAGCGCGATGGCGAGGTCGCTGCGGTCGCCGTCGTTGGAGGGCGTCCAGTTCGGGTCGGCCGCCTTGTGCTCCTTGTAGTACTGGTCGTCGCCCGACACGACACTCGCGAGCAGCAACGTGCCGCGCTTCAGCTTTCCGACGGTCTGCGGCAGCGTGTAGAGAAAGGGGTTGGTCCAATTGCTCGTGTACTTCGCGTACTTGGGGTCCTTGGACAGATACGCGGGAGCCTTGACCTCCGACAGCGGCTGCCAGCTCGTCCCGTGGTCGTCGCTCTTGTAGACCGGGAGCGTCTGTCCGTCGGCGCTGCCCGTCGCCGGTACGACGGTGGACTTCTCGAAGGACGCGACCAGCCGCCCGTTCGGCAACTGGGCCGACTTCGGGTAGACGGCGCAGTTGCCCCGCCCCTTCAGGCACGGCTCGTTGCCGAGCTGGTAGAGGACTCCGCCGGTCGGGTTGTACGCCTGAGCACCGGTCGTCATGGGGATCGCCAGCATCGCGGCGGCCCCGACGAACGTGCCCAGCGCCTTCACTGCTCTGCTTCTTCGCACAGCTGCTCCTTCGAGTCGTTCTCTGTGTCCTGTTTCGGGTCCTGCTTCGGGTCCTGCTCCGAGTCCCTCTGCGGGGAGACGAGTACGCGGACGTCCCACGGGCCGAGTTCCAGCACCTCGCCGGCGGCGAGGGACGTGCCGTTCAGGGCGTCGACGAGATCTGCCGGGACCGCCGAACGGGCGGGCTCCCAGGTCCAGTTGTGGACGATGTGCACCCGTCGGCCGTCGGGCGAGGTACCGGTCGTGGCCGTGACGGACGCGGGCAGATCGCCCCATCCGCTGCGGGCGACCGGCGCCAGCCACTCGGTGAGCGCGCGGGCGAGATCACGGCCGGGCACGGTGCCGACACAGGTGACCCGCCCCTCCCCGTGCCGGCGGCTGGTCACGGCGGGCCAGCGCCCGAAGTGCGGGTGCTCATAACTCACGAGCACCTCGGCGTCGGTGACGGTCAGCCCGTCCGCCCAGTGCGTCGCCGTCGCGGACTCCGGCAGGGAGAGGGGGCTGTCCGGCACGGCACGGACGGGCACGGGCTGCGCGAGGTTGCTGAATTCGTCGTACGACACTCCCGCCGCGCCGGTGAGACGGGCGGGGGCGGGCTCGTGCCGGGCGCGGGCCTCCAGGTCGGCGTAGCCGGTGCGGGGGCCGAGGACCAGGTGGCCGCCGGCCTGCGCGTAGGCGGCGAACCAGTCGAGCGTGCTGTCGTCGGCGAGGTACAGGGCGGGCACGACGAGGACGGGGTGGCGGCGGACGGCCTCCTCGGGGGCCACGCCTGCGCTCCCCCGGAGGGGGGACCCCCAGCCGCGCGGGTCGTGCAGTTGACGGGCGTGGACGACGCGGACCTGGCGTCCGGCGTCGAAGGCGCCGCGGTAGAAGGGGTCGAGGATGCGGTGGTAGGCGGTGGGGTCCGGTTCGCCGTCCGGGGTCGCGAGGGGCGGGTGCTTCTGCATCAGCCATTTGCTGGGGGTGGAGTAGACGATCGTGATGTCGGCGTCGGGTTCGAGTCCGGCGACGAGCGGCCCGGCGGTCTCGAACTCCTCGCCCAGCACGGCGAGTTCGCCGTAGGTGCGGCCCGGTTGTCCGCTGTGCGGGAGGACTCCGCCCCAGTAGGTCTCCGCGCCGAAGCGCAGGGTCTGCCACTGCCAGTACTCGATCATGCGGGCGCCGCGGCCGACGAGGGCCCAGGCGGCCTGGCGCCACTGGCCGTCGTAGGCGGGGCGGTTGTCCCAGGCGAAGCCGATCGAGGACGCGTTGGTCTCGGTGACCAGGAATGGTTCCTGGCGGGAGGAGAACATCCAGTCGGCGGTCTGGTAGAGCGACCAGACGCCGGTGGTCTTCCACTTCTGCTCGTGGGTGTCCGGGGTCGGGTCGGGCAGGAGCAGGCCGTCCTGCATGTCGTAGTACGGGTTGCCGGTGGCGATGTCGAGGCGGTCGGTCAGCTCGTCGTCCTCGACTGCCGGGCGGGTGTAGGAGATACAGGTGGTGACGAAGTGCTCGGGGCGGGCGTACTCGCGGACGAGGTCGGCCTGCCAGCCGATGAACTCGGTGACCTGGCGGGCCTGGAACTCCCGCCAGGCGACGTCGTACTGGGGCTGCGCGTTGCCGTCGGGCGTCCACAGGTCGGCCCAGGTGGACAGGCGGTGGGACCAGTAGACCAGGCCCCACTCGCGGTTGAGGGTCTCGACGTCTCCGTACTTGGCGCGCAGGTGGTCGGTGAAGCGCTGGAAGACGCCGTGGTTGTGGAACAGTTCCAGGCCCGGTTCGTTGTCGACCTGGAAGCCGATGACCGCCGGGTGGTCGGCGTACCGGGCGACGATCTTGCGGATGATCCGCTCGGCGTGGAAGCGGAACGCGGGGTGGGTGAAGTCGACTTCCTGTCGGGCGCCCCAGCCGATGCGTTCGCCGGTGCGCCGCTCGCCGGTGATCTCCGGGTACTGGCGGGCCAGCCACGGCGGTACGGCGTAGGTGGGGGTGCCGAGGATGACGGAGATGCCGCGTTCATGGGCGCCGTCCAACACCGGTCGCAGCCAGTCGAGTTCGAAGCGGCCGTTCTCGGGTTCCCAGGTCGACCAGACCGACTCGCCGATCCGGATCACGGTGAAGTGCGCGTCGGCCATGAGGTCGAGGTCGCTCTTGAGCCGTTCGTCGGGCTGCACGGTGGAGCCGTAGGCCGGCGAGTACTCGTGGTAGTACGCGGCGCCGAACAGGACACGGGCAGGCAGAGCCGCCATGGGGGGAAACCTCCGGGGAAACGAGAAGTGGTACGGGGAACGCGGGTTACTGCTTGACGCCGCCGGTGGCGAGGCCGCTCTGCCAGTACCGCTGGAGCAGCAGGAAGGCCAGCACGAGCGGGATGATCGAGATCAGCGATCCGGTCACGACGAGGGCGAGCATGTCGCTGCTGGCTCCGGCGCCGCCGTTCTGTGCCTGGGCGGCCCAGGAGGAGAGCCCGACCGTGATGGGGTACAGGTTCGGGTCGTTGAGCATGATCAGCGGCAGGAAGTAGTTGTTCCAGGTGGCGACGAGCGTGAAGAGGATGACGGTCACCAGCCCGGGCGCGAGGAGCCGCAGCGCGATGGTGGTGAAGATGCGGAACTCTCCGGCGCCGTCCATGCGGGCGGCCTCGATGAGGCTGTCGGGGACGGCGTCCTCGGCGTAGATCCGCATGAGGTAGAGGCCGAAGGGGCTGATGAGGGAGGGCAGGATGACGGCCCAAGGGGTGTTCACCAGACCGGCTTTGGCGAAGAGCAGATAGGTGGGGATCGCCAGCGCGGTGGTGGGGATCATGATGGCGCCCAGCACCAGGTTGAAGGCCGCGCCGTGGCCGCGGAAGCGGTACTTGGCGAAGCCGTAGCCGGCCGCCGCCGCGAGCAGCGCGGCGCCGAGCGCGCTGACCCCGGCGTAGAGAACGGTGTTGAGCAGCCAGCGGCCGAACACGCCGTCGTCCTGGGTGAAGGTGGCCTTGATGTTCGACAGGAACTGGGGCGCGTGGGAGAACCACAGGCCGAAGCTGTTGAACAGGTCCTGGGTGCTCTTGGTCGAGGCGACCAGCAGCCAGAACAGCGGCAGCAGGAAGTACGCGAGGACGGCGAGCATCGCGATGGTGAGCGGGGTGCTGCGCCGGTGCGCGGACCGGCGCCGCGCGGGGCGGGCCTCGGAGGTAACTCCCTTTTCCTGCACGGGGGTTGAGGCGGTGGGCGTCACGGTGGTCATGCGCTCCTCCTGCGGTTCGCGGTGAGCAGGAAGGCGTACGACACGATCACGATGACCAGCCCGAGGATGAAGGACACCGTGGCCGCGTAGTTGGTCTGCTGGCTGATGAAGGCGACGGAGTAGGCGTAGAGGTTGGCGGTGTAGGAGCTGTCGATGACGTCCGGGGCGACCTTCATCAACAGGCTCGGCTCGTTGAAGAGCTGGAAACTGCCGATCACCGAGAAGAGCAGGGTGAGGGTCAACGCCGGGCGCAGCGCGGGGAGTTTGATGGACCAGGCGATGCGCCAGGCGCCGGCGCCGTCCATGGCGGCGGCCTCGTACAGCTCACCGGGGATGGTGCGCAGGGCGGCGTACAGGATGATCATGTTGTAGCCGACGAACTCCCAGGTCACGATGTTGGCGAGGCTGCCGAGCATCCAGCTGCCGGAGAGGAAGTGCGGGGCCGGCAGATGGAGGTCGTGGCTGATCTGCGCGAAGGGGCCGAAGTCGGGGCCGTAGAGGTAGCCCCACATGAGGGTCGCGATCACGCTGGGGACGGCGTACGGGACGAAGATGCCCAGGCGGATCACGCGGGCGAGGCGGAGCAGGCCACTGTCCAGCGCCAGGGCGAAGAACAGCGCGAGCAGCAGCATCACGGGGACCTGGATGACGAAGAACAGGGCCACCCGGCCTATGCCCTTGAGGAGTTGGGGGTCCTTGAGGGCGGTCACGTAGTTGTCCAGGCCGACGAAGGTCGAGCCGCCGATGAGCTTCTCCTGGAAGAGGCTGAGGTAGGCGGCGTAGCCGAGCGGGGCGAGGAAGAGGAGCAGGAACAGCGCCATGAAGGGGGCGATGAACAGGACGCCCGCGGTGCCGACTTGGCGCCTTCGGGGCGGTGCCTTGGTGCGCGCCGCCGTTGTCGTGGTGGCCATGGTCAGCCTCCCTTGACGGTGAAGCCCTGGCTCTTGGCGAAGGTCGTGATGCGTGACTGCCAGGAGCCGAGCGCGCGGACGGTGTCCGTCTTGTCCGCCAGCGACTTGCCGACGGTCTCGGTCCAGTCCGTGGCCACCCGGTCGAGGAACGGCGGCCACTGGAAGGCGGGGTCGACCTGGGCGCTGATGTCCGCGAAGACCTGGTTGACCTTCTGGCCGCCGTAGAAGGCGGGCGCGTCACCGAGGAAACTCGCCTCGGAGAGCAAGGTCTTGGTCGCCGGGAAGAAGAACTGCTCGGTGGCGAACATCTTGGCGCTGGTGGGGTCGCTGTTGAGGAACTGGGCGAACACCGCTGCCTGGATGGGGTTCTTGGTGGAGCGGATGACGGCGGTGGTCGAGCCGCCCCAGTTGCCGGAGCTGGGCTTGGCGGCGTCCCACTGCGGGAGCGGGGCGGCGCGCCACTTGCCGGAGGTGGCCTTCGCGGAGCCGGAGAGGAAGGCCGGCCCCCAGGCGCCGGTGAGCCAGGTCGCGTACTTGCCCTTGTTGAGGGCCGCGTACCAGGAATCGGTGAAGTCCGGCTCCACGCCGATCACGCCGTCCTTGGCGAGTCCACCCCAGTAGGCGCCGAGCTTCTGGGAGACCGCGTCGTCGACGCTGACGGTGATGTCGCTCTTGCCGGAGGTGACGTACGGCTTGGCGCCCGCCTGCCACAACAGGCCGTGCCAGGCGGCAACCTGGTTGGCGGCGAGGTTGGTGAGGTAGACGTCCGGGTCGGCCTTGTGCAGCCTGCGCGCGGCGGCCGCGAACTCGTCCCAGGTGGCGGGAACTTGGATGCCGTGCTGGTCGAAGATGTCCTTGCGGTACAGCATGCCCATCGGCCCGGTGTCCTGCGGTATCGCCCACACCTCACCCTTGCTGCCGCTGACCTGGCCCCAAGTCCAGTCCACGAACGTCGACTTGAGCGCGGAGGCGCCGTAGGGACGCAGGTCCAGCAGGCTGTCGGTGATGGTGAACGTCGGGATCGCCTGGAACTCGATCTGCACCATGTCCGGGGCGCCGCTGTTCGCCTTCAGCGCGGTCCGCAGCTTCGTGTACTGCGGCGTGCCCTGACCGGCGTTGACGACCTTGACCTTGACGGCCGGGTACTTCTTCTCGAAGAGCGCGACCTCCTTGTCGATGTTCGGCACCCAGGTCCAGAAGGTGAGCTGGGTCGGCGTCTTCATCGCCTTGTCGATGTCGGCCTGACTGACCGCCTTGCTGGACGAGCCACTCGTACCACCGTTGTCGCCGCCGCAGGCGGACAGGGTTGCGGCCAGCGACACGGCTCCGGTGGCGGCGAGAAAGCCCCGACGACTGAGAGACGAGGGCGAGTTGGAGAAGATTCCGGACATGATGAACTCCCGAGAGAGGGTACGAGGAACCAGCACACCAACAGAGGCGTGCTGAAATTTCAGGTGAGGTGAGCGCGCCCCTCAGGGGCGCGGGGAACGGCGCGACCAGCCCCCACCGGCCCGCTGACAAAAATCAACGGACCCGGCGGAGGAACTAGCGGGGCGAAGCCGTAGACGCCCGAACAATGAGCTCAACCGGCGGATCAGCCATAGGCAACGGTTCCGCCTGAGGGTTCTCGATGGCATGAACCAACAGCTTCAAACCGTCCTGCGCCATCGCATCGAACGGCTGCCGCACAGTGGTCAACGGCGGCGTCACATACGCGGCAACAGGCGTGTCGTCGAACCCGACCACGCTGACATCCTCCGGAACCCGCCGCCCCGCTTCCGTCAGCGCCCGCATGAGCCCGATCGCCATGTCGTCATTCGCGGCGAACACGGCGGTGACGGCAGGATCGGCGACGAGTGCGAGGCCGGCCGCGTAACCGGACGCCGCGGACCAGTCGCCCTGCACGACCGGCGGCTCCACCCGCCCGTGCGCGGCGAGCGCGGCACGCCAGCCGTCGAGCCGGTCCCGCGCCGAGTACCAGCGCTGGGGCCCGGCCAGATGGTGGACCGTGGTGTGGCCCAGTTCCAGCAGATGCTCGGTGGCCGCCCGCGCCATCTGCCCGGAGACGATCCCGCCCGTCACGACATGCGGAGCGACTAAGGGCGGCGGCGCCCCGAGGACGAGCACCGGCACATCGACCCGCGCGGACAGCTCCGCGCCGCCCTCCTCGTCGATCGGCTCGGAGATGACGATGCCGTCCACGCCCTGGTCGAGGAGCGAGTCGACGGCGCCGGCGATGCCCGCCGACTCGCCTTCCATCGTGTTGACCACGCGGAGCGCGTAGCCGGTGTCCCGGACGGCCCGCTCGACGCCCATGAGCAGCGAGGCGGGACCGTAGAGGGCGGTGCCGAGCGTCACGACGCCGATGGACCGGGTACGTCCGGAGGCGAGGGCGCGGGCCGCGTTGTTGGAGCGGTAGCCGAGTTCCTCGGCCGCCGACAGGACCCGACGGCGTACGTCTTCCGAGACGTACGGCTCGTCGTTCATGACCCGGGACACCGTCTTCTGCGACACGCCCGCCAGGCGCGCCACGTCCACGCTGCGCGGCGCGGCTCCCGCGCCGCGTCCTGCCACTGGTGTCATGGTGTCTCCCGATCTCCGGCAGTCGAATCCTAGCCTCAGTCCGGTGTATGACTGCGCTGTCATGACTGCGCAGTCATATCTACGCAACCGGACGGGGCACGTCAAGAGTTCGCGCAACATCCGCGAAATATGACGACATCCGCGCGACTTCGGACACCTCGGACACCGTGAGCGACAAGAGCGGGCAAACCGTCAAACACCGCCATCGCACAGACACGCGACTCTCGTTCATATCTACGAACTTGGCTCCGGGTGGGTGCCCACGAGGCCGAACCTCTGATAGTTAACTTTCCTATCAGTTCCACGGCACGACCAACTCCCCACCCCCCACCACCATTTGGAGTCCCCGTGGTCCACCCGTTCCACGACCCCGCGACCACCGAGCCGACGAGCCCCTCTCGTCGTACGCTGCTCGCGCTCATCGGTGTGTCGCTCGCGGCGGCACCTCTGCTGCGCACTCCGCAGGCCTCGGCGGCCACCAAGGCCGCCAAGGCGATCGGCCTCGACGACCCGGCGAAGAAGGAGATCGCCATGAAGCTGGTGTCGAGCGCGGAGAACTCCTCCCTCGACTGGAAGGCCCAGTACAAGTACATCGAGGACATAGGCGACGGCCGCGGCTACACCGCCGGCATCATCGGCTTCTGCTCCGGCACCGGCGACATGCTCGACCTCGTGCAGCTCTACGCGACCCGCAAGCCCGGCAACGTCCTCGCGAAGTACCTGCCCGCCCTGCGCAACGTCAACGGCACCGACTCGCACTCCGGACTCGACCCGAACTTCCCCAAGGACTGGCGCACCGCGGCGGCGGACACGGTGTTCCAGCAGGCGCAGAACGACGAACGCGACCGCGTGTACTTCAACCCCGCCGTCAGCCAGGGCAAGACCGACGGGCTGCGCGTGCTGGGCCAGTTCGCGTACTACGACGCCATCGTCATGCACGGCGACGGCGACGACTCGACCAGCTTCCGCAACATCCGGGCCCGTGCCCTGCGTTCGGCCAAGCCGCCGGCCCAGGGCGGCAACGAGACGACGTACCTCAACGCCTTCCTGGACGCGCGTGTGTGGGCCATGAAGCAGGAGGAGGCCCACAGTGACACCACCCGCGTCGACACCGAGCAGCGCGTCTTCCTCCGCAACGGCAACTTCGACCTCAACACTCCGCTGAAGTGGAAGGTCTACGGAGACAGCTACACCATCAACTGACCGGTCACGTGGCCCAGTTGGGCGTGACGCGGGCGGACAGAACGGCGCCGGGACCTGTGCGAGGGTCCCGGCGCCGTGCCGTCAGGGGTGATGCCTGCGGCGTATCGCCTTATGCGACACAGGCGTTGGACGCCGGCACGGGCCGTTCCTAGCGTGGTGCACGAGCCCGCCACGTTCTGCTGTCGGGTCGACCCGAACAGACCTGGGGGATCTCCACTGTGCGTGTTTTCGTTGCGGGCGCGACGGGTTACATCGGCTCCGCCGTCGTGCGCGAACTCCTCGACGCGGGGCACCAAGTACTCGGCCTGGCCCGCTCGGACCCGGCCGCCGACTCCTTGACGCGCTCCGGCGTCGCCGTGCATCGCGGTGACATCGACGACGCCGACAGCCTGCGCGCCGGAGCCGCTGCCGCGGACGGCGTGGTCTACGCCGCGAACCAGCACATCTCCGAGACCACCGACCCGGCCGCACGTGCGAAGGCCGAGTTGAACGCGGTGGACGCGATCGGCGCGGAGTTGGAGGGCACGGGCAAGCCCTTCGTGGTCACCTCGGGAGTCATCGGCCGTACGCCGGGCCACCTGCTCACCGAAGAGACTCCCTCAACTGCCAACCCCGTCACGGCACTACGGCTCCAGGTGGAGCTGTCCGTCCTCGCCGCGGGCGAGCGCGGAGTACGGTCGTCCTCCGTACGGCTGGCCCCGACCGTGCACGGCCGAGGGGACGCGCGCGGATTCATCCCGACGCTCGTCGGCGTCGCTCGTACGACGGGAGTGTCCGCCTTCGTCGGCGACGGGTCGAACCGGTGGCCGTCGGTGCACCGACGTGACGCGGCGACCCTGTACCGACTGGCCCTGGAGTCCGCCCCGGCCGGTACACCCCTGCACGCGGTCGCCGAGGAAGGGGTGCCGTTCCGGGACATCGCGCGGGCCATCGGGCGCCAACTGGGGTTCCCCGCCGTCAGTTTGACCCCTGAGGAGGCGGGCCGGCACTTCACCGGTTTCCTCGCCCCGCTGGTCGCGCTCGACAACCCGGTGTCGAGCGCCCTGACCCGGCAGCGCACGGGATGGCGGCCGACGCACCCCGCGCTGGTCGCGGACATCGAAGAGGGTCATTACTTCGGGGAGTTCAGCGCAGAGCACTGATCCGGTCCGGGGTGAGGCGAGGGTTCGACCGAAGGTCCTCGCGTCCCTCGGCGGCCACCAGCTCGCGGGCCTCGACCCGGCTGGCGCGGACCCGTTGCGTGGCGTCGCCGTGCCGGGTGTCGGCCGTGGCGGCGAGGGCGGCCGCCAACTGGGCCCGGCCGCGGTTCAGTCGGCTGCGCACCGTGCCGACCGGTACCCCGCAGACCTCCGCGATCCGTTCGTACGAGGAGCCCCCGGTGGCGAAGTGACGCAGCACCAGTGGCATGCGCAACGCCGGTGACAGCTCCTGCAGCGCCTCCCAGCCCCAGTCGCGCAGCGCGTTGCGTTCGAGCCACTGTTCCGGGCCCAACTGCGTTGACCGCAGCGGCAGTTCGTCCGTGGGGCGGACCACCACCGCCTCCGCCTCCGCAGCCGCAGCCGCAGCCGCAGCCGGGCGGCGTTGCGCACGATCATCCGCAACCACGCGCCCACCGCCTCCGGATCACGTACGCCCCCGATCCGCAGCAGTACCGTCAGCGCCGCGTCCTGCATCACGTCGTCGGCGTCCGCGCCCGGCCCCAGGATGCTCACCGCCACGGCGCGCATCCCCGCACGGTGTCGCGCCAACAGCAGCCCCAGCGAGGCGACTTCGCCCGCCTGCGCCGCGTCCTCCGGGTCCTCCGTGTCGTCCGGGTGTGGCACCCTCGCGACGTACCCCATCATGAGTCCTTCCCGGCTCCTCCTGGCGTCGGCTGTCGGTTCCGGCTGTTGGTTCCTGCTGCCGGTGCCTGCTGCCGGTTCCGGTTGTCGGTTCCGGTTGTCGGGGCACCCTGACGAGAGCCGTCCTCCGGGCCGGAACGCCCGGGCCCGGAGGACGGCTCACCGTTCACGGCTTCGGCCGGGTGCCGTGGGTCAGGCGTCCGCCAGCCAACTGCCGATGAATCCGGCGGGTACCCGTCGGGGCAGCTGGCAGCGGCTACGACCTGCTGAAAATGTTCGACACCTCGCTCGGTTACGTCTGGCCCGCCAAGCAGAGCCAGATCTACGGCGAGCTGACCAAGCTGGACGCGACCGGCCTGATCAAGGTCACGGAGGAGGGCCCCCGGGGACGCAAGCAGTACTCGCTCACCCCCGAGGGGCACGCGGAGACCCTGCGCTGGCTCACCGAGAACCGGGAGAGCAGGCCGCAGCGCAACCCGATGCTCCTGCAGACCTTCTTCCTGGGGCTCCTCCCGCGCGACGAAGCGATCCAGCGACTCCTCGACCACGCGGAGGCCTCGGCCAAGGAGCACGACACCCTGGTCGCACTCCGGGACACGGAGGAGTGGGACAAGGACATGCTCACCGTGTGCGGCAGGCTCGTCCTCGAACACGGCATCCGGCAACGGGTGTTGGAACAGGAGTGGGCCCATTGGGCCGCCGAGCAGCTCCGCGCGGGACACATCCGTACGGCCGACGAGACCGGCTGGACCGCGCTGCTCGGGGCCTCGCGGGGCGGCCCGGACGTGTCTCCCTGTGCCGCGCCCGCCCGTGCCGAGGACCTCGCGGGCCTTCCGCCGGCCTTCCTCGATGTCGGCACCTCCGAGACCTTCCGCGACGAGGTCGTCACCTATGCCGACCGGATCCGGCAGGCGGGCGGCACGGCCGAACTGCATGTCTGGCCCGGCGGTTTCCACGGTTTCGCCGGCTTCGCCCCGCAGGGGCGGCTGTCCCGGTCCGCGATCGCCGCCCAACTGGACTGGCTGCGCAGGCTGTTGGGAGAGAGGAGCGCGGACTGACCGCACGCCACCCCGCTCGGGACCGATCCGACCACCTGCCACCTGCCACCTGCCACCTGCCACCTGCCAGAGCGAACGGATCGGCTCCGCTCCCCCGCCCCTCATCGGCTAGCGTCCGCATCGCTGGATCTGTCGTCCCAGCTCCCTCCTCGCGACTCCCCAAAGAGGGCGATAACATCGTTATCACGCCCATGGGTCATGGCACTTCCGCCCCCGCACAGGCGGGCCCCCCACCGCCCGCGAACCGCGCCAGGGCGCTGGTGACCGCCGCGCTCCGGATCGTCGACGAGGGTGGGCTCGACGCCCTCACCATGCGTCGGCTGGCGGATGCCAACAAGCTCCAACTGCCCGCCATCTACCGGGTGTTCAGCAACAAGCAGGCCCTCCTGGACGAGATGGCCGAGGCGATCCTGGCCACGGCGCTGCCAGACACCCCCGAGAACCACTGGGAGGCCGAAGTCCCGCTCCTCGCCCGGCAGTTGCGGCAGGCCCTGCTGGCCCAGCGCGAGGGCGCCCGGATCGTCGGCGGCAGCTACGCCGCGAAACGGCACAGCCTCACGCTCACAGAGCGCCTCGTCGGCGTCATGCGAAGCGCGGGGTTCGACGAGGTCGCCGCGCTCTGGGCCACGTCCACCGTCTTCTGCTACGTCCTCGGCGACACCCTGGAACAGCAGGGCCTGACCGACGACGCCCGCGACAGACTCACGTTCCCCGGCGCGCGCGAGACGTACCCCCACCTGTTCTCCACCCCCGTCGAGGAGATCCTCAACTTCGACGACCGCTTCGAGTTCGGCCTCGGACTCATCCTCGGCGGCCTCCACGGGCAGCTCCCGCAGTAGCGCCGCCCCTCGTTTCGAGGACTCCCCACCCTCGTTATGGAGAATATATCTCCACTTTTTTCGGCCCGGGAAGCCCTACGACCCACCTCTCCCGGACGATCACCCGCCGCCCGCCCGGCCACTCCGGGCGGGACTCCGGATACCCCTTCCCATCAGGGACGATCCCCGAGATCCGCGCACTGACGCCGCACCCATGAAGCCGCCCCCGCACCGCGGCCGACCCGCCGAAAGCCGCCGCCGAGGCGGCATCGAGGGCGTTTTCCACTTCGGTTCGATCCCTTGGCAGCCCCAACGGTCGTTCCCAAACTACCGACCATTCGGTAGACGGCACGGGTCGAGCGCCCCCGCTGTCGACATTCCAGAAGGGTTGATCACCATGGCCGAAGTGTCGCTTCACGCTGCCCAGAGCCCGCCGGTCCAGGCCGTCACCACCACCTCCCACATCGGTCACGCGACAGCCGTGGGGGCGGCCGGATTCGCGTGGTGCTCGCTCATCCTCGGCCTGCACACCGCCGGCGTCATCGACGCGGCCGACGGCACGATCCTGCTGGCGGGCACCTTCTTCTACGGCGGCCTCGTCCAACTCGTCGCGGGCTTCTTCGCGTTGGCCTCCGGCGCGACCTTCGCCGCCGCGTTCCTGACGGCGTACGGGGCGTTCTGGTTCGGCTACACCGCCATCGAGTTCTGGGCGGCACCCCATATCGCGGGAGCGGCGGCGGCAGCGGCGAAGGCCGGCGGGGCGTCGGCGGAAGCGTCGGCAGCGGCGGGCGGACATGCCGTGATGCAATCGCTGGGGCTGTTCCTCATCGCCTGGCTGGTCGTGACGCTGGTCTTCGCCGTGGCCAGTCTGGGCACGAACGCGGTGATCGTGACCGCGTTCTCCCTGCTGACGCTGACGATCGTGCTGCTGGTGACCGCCTACCTGGGCGCTTCGAGTGCGGGCGTGCCGAGCGACTCGGTGCTGCACGCCGCCGGATACGTCGAGATCCTGCTGGCCGCCGTCGCCTTCTATCTGGTCCTGGCCGAGCTGACCAACGACATCCGCGGGCGCACCGTCCTCCCGCTCTTCGCCCTGGCCCGGGACCGGCAGGCCGTCGCGCAGCCGGCCTGACGCGGAAACCCCCCACCAGCTCAAGGAGCCGCATGAAGAAGCCCAAGGCAAGAGACCGGACCAAGCTGCCCCACCGCATGTCCGTACTGAGCAGCGCCTCCGCGGTGCTCCTCCTCGTGGCCGCAGGCCGGACGGCGGCCACCGCACTCCCCACGCACGCAACCAACTGGCAGCCACCCACCGCCAGTTACGCGACGAGCGCGCCCGTCCACACCACCGTCACCATGGACGACGGCGTGAAGATCGCCGTCGAGGTCGTCTACCCGACCGCCCCGAGCACCGGCGCACGCGCGTCGGGCCCGTTCCCCGTGCTCCTGACCCAGAATCCCTACGGCGCACAGCGCTCCGACCCCACGGACAGCGGCACGTACTTCGTGCGGCGCGGCTACATCTACGTGGCCTCCGCGGTGCGCGGCACCGGTGACTCCGGCGGGCAGGTCGACTGGTTCGGGGACCGGCAGGGCAAGGACGGAGCCGCCCTCGTCGACTGGGCGGCCCACACACTGTCGGGCTCCAACGGCAAGGTGGGGCTTGACGGTTGCTCCTATCTCGGGGTCGACCAGTGGTTCACCGCCGCGGCCGTGGGCAAGAACTCCCCACTGAAGGTCATCACGCCGTTCTGCACCGACTCGGACTTCTACAACGACCTCACGGCGAACGGCGGTATCCCGACCCCCTTCG
Source organism: Streptomyces sp. NPDC101776 (assembly GCF_044766845.1). NCBI lineage: Bacteria > Bacillati > Actinomycetota > Actinomycetes > Kitasatosporales > Streptomycetaceae > Streptomyces > Streptomyces sp. NPDC101776. Next base: position 176,201 of record NZ_JBIWMV010000010.1, read on the forward strand.
TCGCCGGTATCGCCCAGGCCGAACCGCGCGGCCCCGAGGACGACCCCGCCACCGACTCGCAGTCGGTGACCATCGCCCAGCAGGCCACGGGCGGTTCACGCTCGTACGACGACGCCTACTGGCAGTCCCTGAACGTCCAGAAGCTCATGCCTCGGATCGTGGGCAACAACATCCCGGCACTGACCGAGGCCGGCTGGAACGACCTCTTCCCCGGCGGCAACCTCGGCGCCTATGTGTCCGCCCAAAACGCTTACTACCACCGCCCGTTGACCGATCCGATCTCCTCGGACGACCCCGTCACCGGGCGGTATCAGGCGATCGTCGGACCCTGGACCCACGGCGAGCACGTCAACGAAGAGGCGCTCCAGGCCATCCGCCTGGAGTGGTTCGAGACCTGGCTCAAGAACGCGCCCACGGGCATGGCCAACACCTCGAAGCCACTGCACCTGTTCGAGAACGGCGCGAACACCTGGGTCGACAGCGCCGCCTGGCCCCTGTCCTCCGACACCCGCACCTACTACCTCGGCAACGGCTCCCTCACCCCCGGGAAACCGACCGACCAGGGCACCGACTCGCTCTCCTGGAGCGCGGCGACGGCGGCCGACACACTGACGTACACCACCGCCCCGCTCACCAAGTCGGCCCTGCTCGACGGCCCGACCGACATCACCCTCTACGCGAAGTCGACGCCACCGGAGACCGAACTGTCGGCCAAGCTGAGCATCGTCGCCCCGGACGGGACGGTGACCAAGCAGGCCGACGGAATCCTCCTGGGCAGCCAACGCGCCGTAGACTCTCAGGAGAGCTGGTACGGCGACAACGGCACCCTGATCAAGCCGAGTCACCCCTTCACGCAGGCGTCACAGCACCCGGTGACACCCGGGCAGACGACCCGCTACGACATCTCCCTGCTGTCCAACTTGACCAAGATCCCGGCCGGTTACCGGATCCAGATCAGCATCAACAGCCAACCCCCCGCCGACTTCCACTTCCCCGTCGCCCCGACCCCACAGGAACTGGTGAACCTGGCCGGGGGAACCTACACCGTCGAACGGTCCCCGCAGTCCGCGTCCTTCGTCAACCTGCCCCTGACGACGCCGAGTTCGGCCACTCCCAGCAGCGACAACTGGGGACCGTCCTCCTGACACACGGGTGGCAGGTCCGTCCGTACGACGGACCTGCTACTCCTCCTCTACGGAGGCGGGCCTGACCAGACCCATCACCTGTTCCACCGTCTCGTTGCTCAAACTCGGTGTCGTCAGCGGCAGGTTGTCGGGACGCTGCCGGATGCCGTTGAGAATGATCTCGAAGTACCGGTGCCAGACATCGGGCCGCTTGCCCTGGGTGAACTGACTGGCGGCACTGAGCATCTGCACGACGACGGGAATGTCGGAGGGAGTGATCTCCGCACGCAGATCCCCGCTCTCCTGTGCCCGGTGGATCAGGGCCTCCAGGAAGGGGAGCATCCCGCCCCGCACCGTCTCCATGGGCTCGGAACTGTGGCTCCCCAACATGATGACTTCATGCAGGCCACGGTTCTCGGCGAGGTCGGCCCCCATCTCCGTCAGGAAGTCCACGAACCCTTCCCACGGATCGGGGTGAGCGAGTGCCCGCTCCACGGACGCCTGCCGCATCCCGAGATCCTGCTCGAACAGCGCCCGTACCAGGGTCTCCTTGTCGGGGAAGCGCCGGTACACGGTGCCGACCCCGACCCCCGCGTGCCGGGCCACGTCGTCGAGCGTGACCCCCAGCCCGTGCTGGCCGAACACCTCCCGCGCCGCACGCAGGATCTTCTCCCGGTTGAGGGCGGCATCGCGCCTCAGCGGGCGGTTGCCCTCGCTCGGAGCATCGGCTCCGGAACCCTCAGCCATAACTCCATGTTAACCCTGTTGATCACAGGCCGATTTGGCCACGGCCCCCAGCTCCCCGAGGCACCCGGCGGAAAACGTTGCAACACCCGTCGGGGTAGACTGACGCCGCCCATGGGAACCGCGTCGTGCCTGGTCGCACGGCTGTCACAGCGAGGGGGGTGGGCGCCATTCAGGTCCGCCCCGCCCGTATTCAGGATGTCGCGGCCGCCGCAGGCGTCTCGGTGTCCACGGTGTCGAACGTCCTGAACCGGCCCGAGCGGGTCAACGCCCGCACCGCCGAACGGGTCCGTGACGCGGTCGCCGCGCTGGACTACGTCCCGCATCCGGGAGCCGCCGGGCTGCGCACCGGGCACTCGTCCTCGATCGGCCTGGTGCTGCCCGACGTGGCCAATTCGTTCTACTCCCGCATCGCCCGGGGCGCGGCGGACGCGGCCTACGACCACGGTTACTCCCTCGTGCTCTGCGACAGCGGTGACGCCCCCGAGCGGGAGGAGGGCTACTTCACGATGCTGATCGAGCAGCGGGCCGTGGGCGCGGTGGTCGTGCCGCTCGGCGCCGACCCCACCCGGCTCACCCGGCTGCGCGAGCGCGGCATCCCGCTGGTCCTCGCGGACCGCGCGCTGCCGGCCCAGGACGGCTGTTCCGTCTCGGTCGATGACATCGCCGGCGGCCGGATCGCCGTGCAGCACCTCCTGGACTGCGGAGCCCGCGACATTCTCGTCGTGAACGGCGAGCGCGGAATCGTGCAGTGCGCCGACCGCTACCAGGGCGCCCGCCAGGCCGTCCGCACCCGGCGCGAGGCACGGGTCCGCCAACTCGTCGCCGACGAGATGACGGTGTCCTACGGCCTGGAGATGGCCCGCGGACTCGACGAACTGCCCGACGCCGTCTTCTGCACCAACGACTTCCTCGCCGCCGGCCTCTGCCGCGGGCTGGGCGAACGGGGTGTCCGCATACCCGAGGAGATACAGGTCGTCGGCTACGGCGACCTCGACATCGCGAGCTTCGTCGGCACGACCCTGACGACGGTCCGGCAACCCGTCGAGGAACTCGGCAGAGCGGCCGTGGGGATGCTGCTCGACGAGGTGGAGGCCCGCGCCGAACACGCCCATGAGACAAGGGTGTTCGCCCCCGACCTCGTCCTTCGGGACTCCACCCGGCCACTGTCAGCCGCGAACCCGTAGCGTCACCGGCCCCATCAACCCCGAAGCGAGCTGCGACGGGAAGGCCCAGGCGGTCGGGGTGGCTTCGGCGAGATACGGCGCCAGGGTGTTGTTGACCGTCACCTCCAGTCGCACCAACCGCCCTGCGGCACCCGGGAGTTGGAAACGGTACGGCGGGCAGAACGCCTCTCCGACCGGCTCCCCGTCGAGGGCGACCGACACACTCCCCCGCACCCGCCCGAGATCCAGCACCGGGTCCGGCCCAGCCGGTACCTCCACCTCTCGCGCGTACGTGACACCACCGCTCCAGCTTCCCAGCCCCAGCAAACTCCACTCGCCCAGCGGCAGTTGAGCGGGTGCGGTCCGCACCCGTACCGGTCCGCGCCAGGCGGAGCCGCCCCGCAGTACGGCCGTGGGCGCGGTGACGACCTCGACCTCCGTGGCCTCCGGGAGCGGTCGGTCCAGTGTCAGGGTCCGCCCGTCGAGCCGCGTCCCGGTACCGTCGCCGATCCGTACCAGCGCGGGCAACTCCAGTGGCAGGTCAAGCGATTCGGTGCCCGGTGGCACGGTGAACCGGAAACGCTGGGCGCGTTCGCGCACGCTGTCCGTGGCCCGCAGCGGCAGTACGGCGGCGGCGAGCACCGGCGCGCCGGTGAGCCACTCGGTGTCCGGCAACGGGTGCGGTCGTACGGCCGCGTAGCAGTGCTGCAACTCCCCCCACCGGCCCTCGTGTTCGACGGTGCGGCCACGCCACTCCCCCGTCCCGGCCTCCCAACCGGCGCCGCTCACCAGCGAGTTCACGACACTCTCCGCACGCACCACGCAGTCGACGAACAGCGCCTCGCGTGGATGGACGGCGTCGGCCACCACCTCCAGGGCGTGTTCGCCCTCTCCGAGGGCGAGTTCGTGCCGGAAGAACATCGGCACCGCGCCCCAGTCGGACTCGTAGTACTCCACCTTCTCCTGCCGCGCGACGACCACCCCGTCGAGCAGCACGGTCACGCCCACCGCCGCGCCCACGACAAGTACCGCCGGACCAGGGCCGTGCAGCGCACCTCGATACGTCACGCCGCCGGACGGCCGTACATCCTCGGGGAGACACATGAACTGCGGACGCGTGCCGAACCCGTCCGGGCGGGTCAGGCAGAAGTAGCTGCCCAGCGGTGTGCCCGCCGAGCCGGAGATCAGTCTCGGCCTGTCCTCGGCGTCCGCCAGCTCGTATTCGAGGAGGTTGCGCGAACTGCCGATCCCTACACGGGCGGTGGCGAGATATCCGGTACCGGTGGTGTCGAGTCGCTCGCCGTTCCACCACACGCGCTTCGCGGCCGCCGCACCGATGTGCAGATCGGCGGGGCCGCGGTGGTCCGTCTCCACGATCGAACGGACCCGGGCGACCGTTCCGGGCCCGGGCACGGGGACCCGTACGAACTCCTCGGGCACCAGGCCCTTGTTGCCGAGCAGACCGTCAGGGTCCGGGATGCCACGGCTCGACGAGTAGAGCGAGACGCGCCAGCCCGACTCGGCGGGCGTGAGGGGCAGTTCACCGGCGAGGACCTTTTCGACTCGGGGCCCGTCGAGTGGATCGGGGGCATGGGCGGACGGCACCGGAGAGAGGACTTGGACCCGGTTGCCGTAGGTCGCCCGGGTCCGCTCCCCACGCGCGTCGGGCCCGTCCGTCTCGGACCACTCCATGGTCCAGATCTGCGGTTCGGCGACGGACGAGCCCGGGGGCAGCGCCATGTCTCCCCAGGTGTTGTCCATGGTGGGAACCAGACGCCCCTCCCAACCGGTCGAGAGGTCGATCACCCGCTCCGGAAGGGGAGTCGGCGCAGCCGTCCGCCGTGTCTGCGGAGCGCCTTCGCGCCATACGACGAGGACGGCGGGGGCTCCCTCCAGTGGCACCTCGATGGTCGAACGGCCCTCGGAGACGGTGACTTGGGCCGGACTGCGGGCGCCGGTCGCCGGGTTCCAGATCTCGGCCTCGGCGACCGGGGCGCGCACGGTGACGGTCGAGTGGCGGGCGTAGCGCGCGGGGTCCGCCACATGGTCGGCGTTTCCCGGCAGCGTCCGGGCGTCGGGGAAGGCGCCCGTCACCAGGGCGACCGCCTCAACTCCCTTTCTCCTCACGAGGATCGGCGTCTCGCCGGTGGCGTGACCGGCGAGGTCTGCCACTGTCGCCGCTCCGGCCTCGGCGTCGCTCGCCCGCTCCAGTCGTGGGTGCTTCAGCAGGGCCGTGACGACGGAGTCGTCACCGGCCCGACCGGCCGCCGTCGCGGGCGGACGGCCCACGACCACCACCCGGCCGCCCGCGTCGAGGAGTTGGACCAGGCGCCGTGCGGTCTCCTCCTCCAGCACGCTCGTCGAGGGCAGCAGCACCGCGCGATACGCCAAGTCCCTTACCCGCAGGGCTCCTTCGGTGGCCGTGGCGCGCTGCACGGACGCGTCGTCGATGACGTCGTAGGAGCTGCGGCGTCGGTCCAGTGAACCGGTGTGCGGGTCGACCCAGTTGTTCGTGCCGCACAGGTCCAGATAGTGGCGCTGTGTCTCGTCGGCGTCGGCGTGGTCGTCGCCGAGGCGGCCGTCGCCGAAGTGCTGGACGGGGGCGTCCAGCGGGATGAGGGACTGCATGGTGGCGGTGGGGTGCAGGACCGCGACATCGGCGCTGTAGGTGCCCCAGGACATGATCGAGCAGATCCGGGCGACGGCGCGGGAGAACGCCGGGTACTGCTGCCAGTAGGGCTGGCGCCAGTCGGTGGACGGCGGCGCCCACTCGAACCAGCCACCCGCGGTGCCGAAGTAACTGGCGTGCGGGTTGTACAGGTTGGCGCCGCTGCGCAGGAACGGCAGGAGCCAGTCGTAGGTGTCCGCCGGTGTGCCGCCCCAGCCGGAGGAGTGGAACGCCTCGATCCAGACGCGCTCGTGGCCGTAGAGCTGGGCCATGGAGGAGTGGACTTTGGAGTCGCCTTCGTGGTCGCTGCCGACGGCGCCGTACCAGCGGTGGGTGCGGAAGTAGTCGGTGTAGATCTGCGTCGACTGGGCCGGGAAGCCCGCCCGCGCCGGGTTGCTCTGATCGGCTCCGATGAGCATGCCGCGTTCGTGGTGCCAGGCGGCCAGGGGCTTGAAGAGGGCCTCTTCGGTGAGTTCGGCGCGGACCGCGTAGTAGTCGGCGCGGATCTTCGCCGCGCGGGCGGTCAACTGGCCGAAGAGGGCGGGCAGATGGTCGAGGAGGTCGTAGCCGCGACGGGCGCGGAACTCGTCGGGGAAGCGGTGGCTCCAGGAGTTCGTGCCGGGCAACTCGTCCTGGAAGCTGCCCGCGATCACATTGCCCAGGAACTCGGGGACGCGCCGGTCGTACTCGTGGTGGACGGCGTCCAGCAGCAGACCCACGGCGTGCGGGTCCAGGTAGTCGAAGGCCGTGCGGACGGCGACGACCAGCCGTACGTCCGTCCCCTCGGCGGCCGGAATCCGCAGGAGGCCGGAGTCGGGTGCCACGGCGAGCCGACGGCCCGTCAAGTCGTAGGCGGCGACGAGGCTTTCGGCTCCGCGCAACGCGACCGTGCCGCCGGTGACGGTGGCCGTGCGGGAGCGCAGGGCACGGCCGGTGGCCTCGGGGTGGTGTCGGGTGACCGTGCCCTGGACGTTGGCGCCGGAGAAGCCGATCTGGTCGTAGAACCACAGGCGGGTGCCGATGTCCCGGGCGATCCGGCAGGCGTCGGTGAAGCGGGACCACCACTCCTCGCCGAACCACGGCGGGTTGTCCGTCCGGGCGCCGAAGGCCGGGCCGGCCGGGGCCAGGTTGATGACGACGAGGTTGTGGATGCCGCCGTCCGCGAATCTGCGCATCTGCCAGTCGAGGCGCTCACGGGTGACCTCGGCGCCCGACCACCACCACAGCGGGGTGGGGCCGAAGTCCCGGGGCGGGGCGTCGAAGAGCTGCTGGAGCGCGGGCGAGATCACGATGTTGGTCCTTCCGAGTGCGGCTCGGTCGCCCTCGCGGCTCAAAAAACGTTTTAGGTCGGCTCAGGCGTCCGCCACCTGCGATGTTGGCACCGGATCCACGGCGCGGGAAGGAGGCAGACCCTGATTGCCCCGTACGCGTGACGGATACGTGCACGAGGGCTTGTTGGAACGTTTTTTGAACCCTATATTCACTGCGACCCCGGCCCAGAGCCGCGAGGAGCCGCATCATGATCCGATTCTCACCTGCACCGGAACACGCGGAACAGCCCATCCCGAAGCACCTGTGGAAGGTCGCGGCCCTCTCGGGCATGGCCTCCTACCTCGACGCCGCGCTCATCGTCAGCATCGCCGTCAACCTGGCGATCTACCGCGACAGTTACGACATGGGCGTGTGGATGGCCGGGGCGATCAGCGCGATCGTCACCGGCTGCATCGCGGTCGGCTCCCTCGTCGGTGGACGGCTCGCCGACATGTTCGGGCGCCGTCGCGTCTACAACCTGGACATCCTCTGCTACGCGATCGGCGCGATCGTCATCACTCTGGCGCCGAACGACATCGTCCTCTTCGTCGGCGTGCTCATCGCGGGGCTGGCCGCCGGTGCCGACCTGCCGACGTCCCTGGCCGTCGTCTCGGACGCCGCGCCGCCCGAGGGCCGGGCGCGGCTCGTGTCGTTCACCCAGGTCATGTGGGTGCTGGGCATCGTCGTCGTGATCTTCCTCGGCTACGTCCTGTCGGACACCGGAATGACCGGGGCCCGGTTCATCACCGGCCATCTGGTCGTCGCCGCGCTGGTCACCTGGCAGCTCCGCGCCCGGCTCGAACTGCCGGACGAGCAACCGGAGTCGACTGCAGAGGAGAACGCGGCACCGCGCGGCATCGAGCTCAAGAACGTGTGGAACCGCGCCGCGCTGCTGCCGATGGCCGCGACCTTCGTCTACTACGTCACCTGGGGCATCGGCGCCAACACCTTCGGCCAGTTCGGCACGTACCTGCTGGTCACCGTCAGCGGTGCCTCGCAGAGCCTGGCCACCGGGATCAACCTGGCCTTCCTGCCGATCGCGCTGGTCCTGACCTTCGTCTTCGTCCGGCTCGCCGACACCCCTTGGCGCGACCGGCTGTTCTACGTCTTCACGGTCGTGCAGGTGGTGGCCTTCTGCATCGCCTCCGTCACGGCCGGCGCGCTCGCCGGCATGCTGGTCTTCTTCGTGCTGTACCAGATCTCCAACCCCTTTGCCGGCGAGGCCAGTTACAAGGTCTGGTCGCAGCTCACGCTGCCCCCGGACACCCGCGGCACCACCCAGGGCCTCACCTACGCCCTGTCGCGCGGGGTCTTCGCGGGCGTCGCGTTCGTCACGCCGGCGCTGATGGACTACAGCGCGTCGCTCCTGCTGTGGTTGATCACGCTCTGCATGGCGGCGTCGGGGGTCGCGGGTGTGTACGTCATCCATGTCCTCATCCGGCGTTCCCCCGAGACAACGACCGCTCCGGTCAAGGGACTCGGCGTGGCCCGCACCTGAATCCACGCCGGAACCCGGAAGGAACACCCCGCATGACGACGACCGACCCCACGACCGTGACCGCGGAACGCGCCGCCGCCCTGCGCGAGTTGCTCCCCCCGGTGTCCCGCCGCCGTACCCGCATCGGCCTCGTGGCGGGTGGCCTCGGCGCCTACTGGCCCCAATTCCCAGATCTGCTCCCGCAGTTGAAGGAGTCGTCCGCGTACGTCGCCGAGCGTTTCCAGCGGATGGACGCGGAGGTGACCGACGTCGGTTTCATCTCCGACGCGGCGGAAGGGGCGGCAGCGGCCGAGCAACTGCGGCGGGCGGACTGCGACTTGATCGTGCTGTTCCTGACGACGTACCTGACCTCGTCGATGGTGCTGCCGATCGCCCAGCGCTCGCACACTCCCGTCCTGGTCATCGACCTCCAGCCGTCCGAGCGGATGGACCACGCCTCCTTCGACACGGGAGCCTGGCTCGCCTACTGCGGACAGTGCCCGGTGCCCGAGGTCGGCAACGTGTTCCGGCGGGCCGGCATCCCCTTCCGGTCGGTGTCGGGCTGGCTGCGTCAGGAGTCGGCCTGGCGGCGCATCGAGCAGTGGATCCGGGCGGCGGGGGTACGGGCCGCGCTCCGGCACGCCCGGCACGGTCTGATGGGACATCTGTATCCGGGCATGCTCGACGTGTCGACCGATCTGACGCTGCTGCCGGCGACGTTCGGCTCGCATGTCGAGGTGCTGGAGTTCGACGATCTACGGCATCGGGTCGAGCGGGTCAGCGAGGCCGAGACCCGTGAGCGCACAGACCTCGCCCGGCGCATCTTCGCCGTGGACGACAGCGTGGTCGACGAGGACTTCGCGTGGGGAGCGACCGTGTCCGTCGCCCTCGACCGGCTCGTCGAGGACTTCGGCCTCGACACCCTCGCCTACTACCACCGGGGCCTCGACGGCGAGGCGCACGAACGGCTCGGCGCCGGCATGATCCTGGGCGCCTCGCTGCTCACCGCCCGGGGCGTGCCGGCCGCCGGCGAGTACGAACTCCGCACCAGCCTGGCCCAGTTGACGACGCAGAGCATCGGGGCCGGGGGATCCTTCACCGAGATCCAGGCCCTCGACTTCGAGGACGGCGTGGTGGAGATGGGCCACGACGGACCCGCCCACCTGGCCGTCAGCGCCCGCGACCCGCTGCTGCGCGGCCTGGGCGTCTACCACGGCAAGCGCGGCTGGGGCGTCAGCGTGGAGTTCGACGTCCAGCACGGGCCCGTCACCCTCCTCGGCCTCGGCCAGGACGCCGACGGCACCCTGTCGTTCATCACGTCCGAGGGCACCGTCGTCCCCGGACCGCTGCTCGCGATCGGCAACACCACCAGCCGTGTCGACTTCGGCCGTGACCCCGGCGAGTGGGTGGACGCGTGGAGCGCGACGGGCGTGGGCCACCACTGGTCCCTCGCGCTGGGCCATCACACGGGCGACTTCCGGGCGGCGGCGAGCCTGCTGGGGATCGAGCACCGGGAGGTGTGAGCGCGGGCGGCAGGAAGCGGACGGCAGGAAGCGGTCGGCCGCGCTCAGTACGGCCGCTTCATCCCATGGTTCTCCAACGCGGTGGAGTAGCGGGCCAGCAGAGCGTCGAGTCCCGCCAGCAGCAGTTCCGCGGACTCCCCCGCGTCGGCGAGGTCGCCCCGGCCGCAGGCCTCCACCACCTCGGCCACATCGCTGCGGAGGATGTGAAGGGAGTCCCCCTGGATCAGCACACCGGGAAACCGGCGTCCGGGGAGACGGACCACGGCATCGTTCCCACCGTCAGTGAACAGCTCTACGTCGACACGCTCCATGGAGCCATCCAACCCGAGAGCATCGGATGACACCAACGACTTAGCGCGCGGGGCGACTTGGACACCGCTCGACGAGCACCCGGATCTCGTCCGCTGGACCGTGGACGTCGTCAGCCCCGAGTGGCCGCACGAGCGGGCCTTCCTCTCGACGGGCCGCGGGTTCCGCCAGGGACAACCCGGCGAGACCTGGTGGCACGTCTTCGACGTCCACTACTCGGAGTTGCGCGCCGCCGGCTTCTCGCCCTCCGGCCGGACCCTCGCCGTCGCCACGAGCAGCGACCTCACTCTCTGGACCCGCCGCGCGCCACACTGACGTAGCCCCGCTTCCGCGGATCCTCCTCCCGCCCGTTCACCCAGAGGAACAGGACCACCGAGGACACCGCCGCGACCGCGCACCACGTCGAGACGAACTCCAGCTCCCACAGGGTCCAGCAGATCAGCGCGCCGACCGTGACCAGGACTCCCATCACCACCAGGCCGCGCTCACCGGACAGGAGCAGCGAGCCGACCGTCGCCACGAGGTAGCCGGCGATGACCAGTTGGGCGTAGGGAAGGTCGACGACGTAGCCGAGGGTGTGGCCGCGGATCTCGGCCGTCACGGGGTGTGCGGCGAGGGCGTGGGCGAGGGCCGCCGCGGTCGCCGCGCCGAGCGCGACCAGCACGGCGATCCGGGGCCGGGCCCTCGGTGACGCGGCGCACCACACGCCCACCGGGACCCACAACGCGAGCAGCGGCATGGCGATGACGGCCCAGGCGAGGGTGGCGGGCCCGGTGCCCCCGTCGGCGGCCCACACCGCGGACTCCACGATCTGATGGGCACCCAGCAGCAACGGCAGCGCGGCCAGCGGGAGATCGGTCCGCCGCCGCGCCCGCACCACACAGGCCACTCCTACGGCGGCGACCGCCGCGCCCGCCACGAGGTCGGCCTTCGCACTCCAGCACATCGCACCTCCATGGGATCCGTTCGCGTCAGCGCGAGTCTGCGGTCACGCTACGGCCCCGGGCCGCCGTGTCCGGGGTGACACGACCGCCGTGGCGCCGCGTGATCACCTGCCCACCGGCACCCTTTCGACGCCGGGGCCGGACAACTCCCGGCGCTCCGGGTCCAGTTGGCGGCTCTGCCACGAAACCACCCCCGGCCTGCGCGGGAACGCCCCGCCATGATTGGCTGACCCCGCCCGCCGCACACCGTGCGCACGCACAGGAGGACACCGCAGCCATGAGCAACGCCTACACGTTCGAGTACAAGGTCGTCAGCTTCCGGGAGTCGCTGATCGGCGACGCGCTGGACAGCGACAAGCTGGAGAAGGTCCTCAACAAGCACGCCGAGGACGGCTGGGGCCTCAAGGCCATCACCGCCGCCGACGTCAAGGGCCGCATAGGTCCCGGCGCGGTCGAGGGTCTGCTCCTCACCTTCGAGCGGCCTCGCGCGTAACCACCGGAACCGTACGCGGGACGGGGGCCGGGAGTCGTCAGCGCCGAGGCGTGCCGGGGCCCGGGATCTCCCCCGACCCGCGCGGGATCAGCTCGGTCGGCATGACGACCCGGCGCGGCGGTGACGTGTCCCCGTGGATCCGGGCGAACAGCAGATGCGCGGCGCTCGTCGCGAGGGCGACCGGATCCTGCGCGATGACCGTGACCGGTGGCGTCAACCGCGCGGCGAGCGCGATGTCGTCGAAGGCGATGAACGCGACCGTCGCGGGCAGCACGGCCAGCACCCCCAGCGCGAGGACCTCGTTGCCCGCGAGGACCGCCGTCGGTGGCTCCGGTGCGGAGAGGATCGCGGTGACGGCCCGGGCGGCATCCGCGCCGGACCGCAATCCGTGCCGGGCGAGCGCCGGATCGGCGTCGATGCCCGCCGCGCCGAGCGCCGCCAGATAGCCGCGGTGGCGTTCGCCGAAGGTCCAGATCTCCCGCCGGTCGCCGAAGTAGCCGATACGGCGGTGCCCGTGCGCGATCAGATGGTCGACCGCCCGCCGTACCGCGCCGAAGTTGTCGACCACCACGGTGTCCACGTCCAGGCCCGGCGCCGCCCGGTCCACGCACACGATCTTCGTGCCCCGCGCCTGCGCCGAGCGCAGAAAACGCTGGTCGCCCGCGACCGGCGTGAGGATCAGCCCGTCGACGCGGCGCGCGGTGAAGGCCGCGACGACCTCGCGTTCACGGCGCGGATCGGCGCGGCTTGAGCCGATGAGGACCATGTTTCCGCGCCGGTGGGCAACGTCCTCGGTGGCCGAGGCGACGGCGGCCATGAAGGGGTCGGCAACGTTGTCCACCATCAGTCCGATGGTCTGGCTGAGCCGGTCCGTACGCCGTAACTGCCGTGCCACGTCGTCGCGTTGATAGCCCAGCTTGCGGACGGCGGCCGCCACGCGGGCGGCGGTGCGGGGCGCCACGCCGGCCTCGCCGTTGACCACCCGGGACACCGTCATCACGCTCACGCCCGCTTCCGCGGCCACGTCTTTCATCCTGGGACGACTGGCCACGCCGCGTCCTCCAGATCTCGCCCAGCGCGACCGGACCGACGGGCCGGCAGCCTGCGCCCGAATCCCTGTCCGTCCCGACCCTTGACGCCCACTCATGGGCCTCCCAGAATCGACGAACTGTTAACGATACCAACCAGAAAGCACAGCATGGCCTCTGCAAGAGAACCACTTCTCGCGGCACACGGCGTGGTCAAGCGTTTCGGTCATGTCGAGGCGCTCTCGGGCGCCGACTTCACGGCGTACGCCGGCGAGGTGGTCGCACTGATCGGTGACAACGGCGCCGGCAAGTCGACTCTGGTGAACGTCCTTTCGGGCGTGCTCACCCCGGACGAGGGCGAGGTGCGCCTGGACGGGGTGCCGGTCCGCTTCACGGGTCCGATGGACGCGCAACGGCACGGAGTCGAGACCGTCTATCAGGATCTTTCGCTCGCGCCGGATCTTGACGCGGCGTCAAATCTCTATCTCGGCAGGGAACTTGTGCGCGGAGGCCTGCTCGGCCGCCTGGGCGTGCTCGACCGGCCCACCATGCGCCGGGAGGCGGTCGCGGCGTTCGGTGAACTGGGCGTGGAGCTGAAAGATGTGACGGCTCCTGTGACAACGTTGTCAGGAGGGCAACGGCAGTCCGTGGCCGTGGCGCGCGCGGTCGCCTTCGCCAACAAGGTCATCTTCATGGACGAGCCGACCGCCGCCCTGGGCGTCGTCCAGCGCGCCCGGGTCCTGGAGACCGTCCGCAGGGTCGCCGACCGGGGTATCTGCGTGGTCCTGATCAGCCACAACATGCCCGAGGTGCTGTCGGTGGCCGACCGGGTCGAAGTACTGCGGCTGGGGCGCCGGGTCGCCTCGTTCACCGCGGCCGACGCCACGATCGAGAAGCTCGTCGGCGCCATGACCGGATCGCTGGACGAGCCCGCAACGGGCGGGGACGACGGCCCGGCCCGCGCGACGGAAGAAGCGGAGAACGGGCGATGAGCGCCAACAGCCAGGACATCGAACCGGCCGCCCCCGCGCAGGACGTGACGCCGGCCGACGGCGGACGCCTCGCGATACCCCCGTGGCTCCGACGGGCCGCCGGCATCAGCGAGTTGTGGACGTTCGTGATCCTCGTCGCGCTGGTCGCGTTCTTCACGATCGCGGCACCGGGCAAGTTCTTCACCACGTACGACATCACGCAGATCGCCGTGAACGCGGCCATCTATCTGGTGCTCGGCGTCGGCATGACCTTCGTGATCATCACCGCGGGCATCGACCTGTCGATCGGCTCGGTGGTGGTGCTGGCGGCGGTGGCCGCGGGCGAGTACAACATCCACCACGGCGGCCCCACCGCGGGCTGGTTCACGGTCGCGGTCTGTGTCGTCATCGCCCTTGCCGTGGGCGCCGGTTGGGGCGCGATGCAGGGAGCGGTCGTGGCCACCGGGAAGGTGCCGCCGCTGATCGTGACCCTGGGCGGTCTGGGCGCCGCGCTGGGCATCGCCGAACTCATCACCGGCGGCCAGGACCCGTCCGGCGCCGCGGCCACCCACCTCCAGAACAGCCTGGGCTTCGGCAAGTTGCTCGGCATCCCCTGGATGGTGATCCTGGCCGCGGTGGTCACCGCCCTGTTCGGCGCGGTGCTCGGCGCCACGAAGTTCGGCAGCAACACCCTGGCGATCGGCTCCAACCCGACCGCCGTCCGGCGCGCGGGCATCCCGGTGGGCCGCCATCTGATCAAGGTCTACGGCCTGATGGGCCTCCTCGCCGGTCTCGGCGCGGTGATGTGGCTGGCCTCGTACGGCACGACGTCCATCGCCGGGCACTCCACCGACAACCTGAAGGTGATCACCGCCGTGGTGCTGGGCGGCACCAGCCTGTTCGGCGGGCGGGGGTCGGTGCTGGGCACCGTGATCGGCGTGTTCATCCCCGCGGTGCTCACCACCGGACTGATCGTCATCGGCGTTCAGCAGTACTGGCAGGACGTCGCCGTCGGTGTCGTCCTGGTCGCCGCGGTCTACATCGACCAGATGCGCCGGAAGACCCGGGAGCGCGCATGACGCGCGGCACGACTCCCGGCACGGCTCCCGCCCCGACGTTCGCCTTGCCCTTCGCTCCAACGTTCGCCCCGACCCTCGTATGACCCAGGAGGACACCCTCATGTCGAACATCCGCATCACGCGCAAAGTACTGGTCGCCGCGGGCACCGTGCTGGCCCTGACCGGCGCCGCCGCCTGTAGTTCGTCGAGCGACAGCGGCAGTTCGGGGTCGAAGGGAGGCGCCTCCGGCAAGAAGGTCCGGCTGATCACCGGCGTCAAGAGCGACCCCTTCTACATCACCATGACCTGCGCGGCGCAGACCGAGGCCAAGGCCAAGGGCATGGACTTCTCCGCGGACGGCTCCGCGCAGTGGGACGTGTCGGTCCAGCGCCCGCTGATCGACTCGGTGGCGGCGACCCGGCCGGACGGGCTGCTGATCTCGCCGGTCGACGTCAGCGCGCTCACCCCCTCGCTGAAGCAGATCCAGTCGTCCGGGACCAAGGTCGCGCTGGTGGACACCACGGTCTCCGACGCCTCGATCGGCATCACCCGCATCTCGTCCGACAACGAGAAGGGCGGCCGGGTGGCGGCCGACGCGCTGGCCAAGCTGATGAACGAGAAGGGATCGGCGATCGTCATCAGCGTCAAGCCCGGTGTCTCCACGACCGACGCCCGCATCAAGGGCTTCACCGAGGAGATGGCGAAGTACCCCAACATCAAGTTGCTGCCGACCCTCTACGACAACGACCTGCCGGCCACCGCGGCCTCCCAGATCCAGGCGACGCTCGCGGCCCACCCCGACCTCGCCGGTGTCTTCGCGGGCAACACCAACACGGGTACGGGCATCGCCACCGGTCTCAAGCAGGCCGGCAAGCAGGGCAAGGTGCAGGTCGCCGCGTTCGACGCGGAACCGGACGAGGTCGCCTCGCTCAAGGCGGGCACCCTCCAGGTCCTGGTCGCTCAGGACCCGGCGGCGATCGGCAAGGAGGCCGTCGACCAGCTCGCCGCCGCGTTCGAGGGCAAGACCGTCCAGAAGTCGATCGGCACGAACATGGTCGCCATCACCAAGGCGAACATGGACGAGCCCGAGATCAGCAAGTACTTCTACAAGGCGGGTTGTTGAGCGATCCGCGACGATCGGTCCCGCCGGGTGCCCGCCCCTTCCGGGGCGCCCGGCGGGACGGGCCGCGGAGACGGACTTCGAGACCTGGCGGGGCGGGGCGAGGGGACGGATTTCGAGCCCCGGCGGGAGGGGCCGAGGAAACGGGCTTCGACGCGTCGGGGCGGGGCGAGCAAAGGGACTTCGGCACCCGCCGGGGCGAGGCGAGGGGACGGATTTCGAGCCCCGGCGGGAGGGGCCGAGGAAACGGGCTTCGACGCGTCGGGGCGGGGTGGGCGGCGAGAGGGGCTTCGGCGCGCGGCAGGATGGGGCGAGGGGACGGACTCGGAGACCTGGCGGGACGGGCCGAGGAAGGAGTCTTCGCCGACCGTCGGGGCGGGGCGAGCAAAGACACTTCGACCCCCAGCAGGGCGGGGCAAGGAAACGGACTTCGACCCCCAGCAAGGCGGGGCAAGGAAACGGACTTCGGCACCCGGCGGGCCTGGCTGAGGAAACGGACTTTGCATGACCATGCACGAGGGTGCATACTCTTCCCATGTCTAAGGTCCTCACCTCCCTCCCCACCGGCGAGCGCGTCGGCATCGCCTTCTCGGGCGGACTCGACACCTCCGTCGCGGTCGCCTGGATGCGCGACAAGGGTGCTGTCCCCTGCACCTACACCGCCGACATCGGCCAGTACGACGAGCCCGACATCGCCTCGGTGCCCGGCCGCGCGCAGGCCTACGGCGCCGAGATCGCGCGTCTCGTCGACTGCCGTGCGGCGCTGGTCGAGGAAGGTCTGGCCGCGCTGACCTGCGGGGCGTTCCACATCCGCTCCGGCGGGCGCGCCTATTTCAACACCACTCCGCTGGGCCGTGCCGTCACCGGCACGCTGCTGGTCCGGGCGATGCTCGAGGACGACGTCCAGATCTGGGGCGACGGCTCGACCTTCAAGGGCAACGACATCGAGCGGTTCTACCGCTACGGCCTGCTCGCCAACCCGCATCTGCGGATCTACAAGCCCTGGCTGGACGCGGACTTCGTGACCGAGCTGGGCGGCCGCAAGGAGATGTCGGAGTGGCTGCTCGCCCATGAGCTGCCCTACCGCGACAGCACGGAGAAGGCGTACTCCACCGACGCCAACATCTGGGGCGCCACCCACGAGGCGAAGACCCTGGAGCACCTGGACACCGGCGTGGAGACCGTCGAGCCGATCATGGGCGTCCGGTTCTGGGACCCGTCGGTCGAGATCGTCACCGAGGACGTGACGATCGGCTTCGACCAGGGCCGCCCGGTGACGATCAACGGCAAGGAGTTCTCCTCCCCCGTCGACCTGGTGATGGAGGCCAACGCCATCGGCGGCCGGCACGGCCTGGGCATGTCGGACCAGATCGAGAACCGGATCATCGAGGCCAAGAGCCGCGGCATCTACGAGGCGCCCGGCATGGCCCTGCTGCACGCGGCCTACGAGCGTCTCGTGAACGCGATCCACAACGAGGACACCGTCGCCCAGTACCACAACGAGGGCCGGCGCCTCGGCCGGCTGATGTACGAGGGCCGCTGGCTTGACCCGCAGGCCCTGATGGTCCGGGAGTCCCTGCAGCGCTGGGTCGGCTCGGCCGTCACCGGCGAGGTCACCCTGCGGCTGCGGCGCGGCGAGGACTACTCGCTCCTCGACACCTCGGGCCCGGCGTTCAGCTACCACCCGGACAAGCTGTCCATGGAGCGCACCGAGGACTCGGCCTTCGGCCCGGTCGACCGCATCGGCCAGCTGACCATGCGCAACCTCGACATCGCCGACTCCCGCGCCAAGCTGGAGCAGTACGCCGTGCTCGGTCTGATCGGCAGCGGCAACACGGCGATCGGCGCCGCGCAGGCCGCCGCGACCGGCCTCATCGGCAGCATGCCCGAGGGCGGCGCCGAGGCCATCGCGTCCCGTGGCGAGGTCTCCGAGGACGACGCGCTGCTCGACCGCGCCGCGATGGAGTCCGGCACGGACTGACCGAACTCCGGGGATCAGCAACGCCGTTGGGCCGGTTCGACGCGTTCGCCGTCGGGTCGGCCCTTCGTCGGTCGGGGTAGAAACGGGGCCCACGTACGCTTCCCCTGTGACAACGAGCGAGGCGGTCGACGTGAGTGTCGACGCGATGATCGAAGACCTCCGGACCCTCGTCGAGGTCGAGTCCCCCTCCCGTGACCTGGACGCGTTGCGGACATCGGCCGAAGCTGTCGCCGCCGTCGTCGAGGCACGGCTCGGTGGCCGGGCCTTGATCGTCGACAGCGAGGGCGGGCCGCACGTCCACTGGTCCGGCGGTGGCACACCTCGGGTGCTGATCCTTGGTCACCACGACACCGTGTTCCCGCTGGGCACCCTCGCCCGCCGCCCCTTCCTGGTCGAGGACGGCCGGGTGACCGGCCCCGGTGTCTTCGACATGCTCGGCGGTCTGGTGCAGGCGATCCACGGGCTGGCCGCGCTGGAGGACCGCTCGGGCGTCGAGATCCTGGTGACCGCCGACGAAGAGGTCGGCTCCCACTCCTCCCGGGCTCTCATCGAGGAGCGCGCCCTCGCCTGCGGTGCCGTGCTCGTGGCCGAGGGAGCCGCCGACGGCGGGGCCGTGAAGACGGGCCGCAAGGGATGCGGCACGTTCGAGGTCTCCGTCGCGGGCCGGGCCTCGCACGCGGGGCTGGAACCCTCCGCCGGGGTCAACGCGCTGGTCGAGGCGGCGTACCAGGTGCTGGACATCGCGGCCCTGGCGCGGCCCGAGGTCGGCACGACGGTCACGCCGACCGTGGCGTCCGCGGGCACGCTGGACAACGTGGTCCCCGCGCGGGCGACCGTCGTCGTGGACGTCCGGGTCGAGTCGGCCGACGAGAAGGACCGGATCGAGTCCGCGTTCGCCGCCCTCGCCCCGCATCTCGACGAGGCGCTGATCACCGTACGGGGAAGTGTCGGTCGGCCGCCGATGCCCGAGTCCGCTGCGGCCGAACTGTTCGCGGTGGCGCGGCGGTTGCTGCCCGGTCTCGAGGGCCGGGCGGTCGGCGGTGGGAGCGACGGCAACTTCACGGCCGCGCTGGGGGTGCCGACGCTCGACGGTCTGGGAGCGGTCGGCGGCGGAGCCCACGCCGACCACGAGTATCTGCTCGTCGGGTCGATGGCCGAGCGGGCGAGGCTCGTCGCCGGGCTGGTGAACGCGATCCGGAGCGCTTGACCCCGGGCATGACAGGTCCGTCCGATGGGCATCAACAGGCCGTCGAAGAGCCATACTTGACCATGCGGGGGATCGTCCCGACATGGCCCGATACGGGAGCGGCGATCAGTGAGCAGTGTCAGCAAGGTCGTGGGGAAGGTCGAAGTACGGCTCCGCTGGGATCCGAGTCCCTGGGGGCAGCAGCCGCGCCACCTGGACATCGTCGCGGCGACCTACTCGGCCGACGCACCGCACGGACGCCCGGTGTACGTCGTCAACTCCGAGAGCCGCTCGCCGGACGGCACGATCAACATGAGCCGGCACAGCCAGAGCGGCCAGGGGTACGGCTACATGGAGGTGATGGTCCTCGAACTGGACCGGCTCGCCACGTCCTTCGCGCGGGTGGTCGTCGGAGTGGCCATCCATCAGAACGGCGGGACCAGGACGTTCGGTGATCTGTCGCACGCCAGGGCGCTGGTCGTGGAGGGCTACAAGGAGCTGCTGTCGGACGACTTCACGGAGGTGGCCGGGTCCACCGCCGCGACGGTCGCGGAGTTCACCAAGGACGCCTCCGGAGCCTGGGAGTTCCACGCCATGGTGCGGGGGTTCGACAGCGAACCGGCGGGGTTCACCGCGGAGATGGGCAGCGCGTCCCGTCCCTGACCGGCTGGTCCGTGCTGAACTGCGGCAGCAGCGCCGTGACGGTCGGCCGCTTGTGGCGCAGCTCGTGGACCAGGCCCAGGACGACGGCACTGGCCACCGCGACCAGGTGCTCGCGGCCGGCCAGGTTGGGTTTCACGATCGACTCCCACACCATCGATCCGCCGGTGAGGAAGAACACGATGGGTGCGCGCCGGACCACGGCGAGATACGTGAACAGTCCTACGACCGCGGCGGACGGCCCGGTGTCGAGCACCTGCCCGATCTCGGGCCGCAGCCCGATGCCGCCGCAGCCCGGCCCGATCAGCAGCATCACCCGCACTGTGAGGGTGCCGGCCAGCGTGGTCGCGTAGGCGACCACCAGCGTCCGGGCCCGGCCGAGGGCCAGCTCGGCCAGCGCGAACGCGAGGAACAGCTGGGTGATGCCGGCCCATACGGGCAGGTCGAGGGCGGGGACGTACAGCGAAATGGGGGTCCGCAGCAGGGCGAGCCACAGGGGCAGGTCACCCTGGACGCCGCCGAGGTGCCGTACGGCCGAGGCGCCGGCCGGACGCTGGGCGAGCCAGTGGAAGAAGATGACGCCGAAAGCGGCGACGAACGCCAGGGACACCCCCTTCAGTCCGCGCCGCAGCAACTGCCGTACCGGATCGACGACAATGCCCTGCCATTCACCCCGCAGTGTGCGCCAGATGAACAACGATCCCCAACTCCCCCACCATCGGCCCAACATTCGGATCGGAATCTAGTCCCCTGTGCGCATCCTGTGCGTCCCGGGTCGGCCCGAGCTGTTGCCGCAGCTCGCGGACGGTACGCGTGGGGCTGATATTGAAGAGTGGGAAGCTTTCCCGACGGTTGTCCGACGACCGCAGACAGTGGGAGGGCCGGTGCGCAGCTCCGGAGATCCGGTCGGCTCGACGGTGGCCGACGCCGGGCACAGATCGACGCCTCCGCTTCGCTGGGCCGTGGTGGTGTTCTGGCTCGTCGGCGGTACGGCACTGGTGGCGTTGACCGGTATCGCCCTGGGCCGGGACACCCGGCCGGCCCCCTTTCTGGTGGTGCTGCCGGCGCTGATCGCCGGGCGCGGGACGGTACGGCAGACCACCGTCGCCTCCGTGTGGGTGACAATCGTCATAGCCGGTTCCCTCTTCGACACCCCGCTGCGCACGGCGGGTGCCGACGCGGCCGTCATCGCCTTCACCCTGGTGTTCAACGGCCTCAGCGTGGCGCGGGCGGCGCAGCGGATCCGCTGGGAGGGCGAGATCGCGCGGCTGCGCTCAGCGGCGGCGGCCCTGCAACGGCAGATCCTGCGCCCCTTCCCCCTGATGACCGACCAACTGCTGGTCCACGGCCTGTACCGACCGGTGGAGGAGGACAGTCGCGTGGGCGGCGACGTCTACGAGGTCGTCTCCTCGCCGTACGGCAGCCGTGTCTTCATCGCCGACGTGCAGGGCAAGGGCCTCCAGGCGATCAGCGCCGCGTTCGCCGTGCTCAGCGCCTTCCGCGAGGCGGCCGTGGCCGAGCCCACACTCACCGCCGTGGTCGACGCCCTGGAGGAGGCGGTTCTACGGCACAACTCCTTCGCGGCGCAGACCGGTGAGCGGGAGCGGTTCGTGACGGCGCTGGTGCTGGGCATCGACGGTGAGGAGGAGGTCCAGGCGATCAACTGCGGTCATGTGGCACCGCTGCTGCTGCGCGGGGAGCGGGCCGAGCCGGTGCTCCGGCAGGAGCCCTGCGTTCCGCTGGGCCTGGACGCGCTGGCCCCTGAGCCTCGTACCGTCGAATGGTTCGCCTTCCCTTCGGACGGCACGCTCCTGCTCTGCACGGACGGGGTCACGGAGGCGCGCGATCCGTCCGGCGCGTTCTATCCCCTGGAGGAGCGCGCGGCGGGCTGGGGCGAGGTCCTCCCGAAGGACGTACCGGCCACTGTCTACGGCGATCTGCGCCGCCACACGGCCGGCATGCCCCGGGACGACACCGCGCTGCTGGTGCTGCGCCGGAGGGGCGACGCGGGGCTCCTCTGACGGGGCTGGTCTCTGCCGGCCGGTCAGGGGCGGCCGCCCTGGCGGGGATCGCCGGCGGTGAGGTGTTCGAGGACCTCGGCCAGTTCCTGGCAGGCCTTCTCCACCGAGAGTCTGGTGTTGCGCTGCTCGGTGATGACCGAGGACAGCAGCAGGGCGGTGAGGGCCATCGTGCCGTTGAAGGCCTGCAGCTTCATCATGACCTCGACATGGGTGAGGTCGGCGAAGGGGCCCGTCTCCCGGGTCGCCGCGATGGTGGCCATGACGGAGGCGAACAGGGCGCACAGCATGCTGCCGGCGAACCGGAACCGCAGCGCGGCCCAGATCAGCAGCGGATAGATCAGGAACAGCAGGCTGACGTGGCTGTGGGTGACCAGCGGGACGATCACCGCGATGGTCACCACGAGCAGCAGGGCCTCCTTCCAGCGGTGCAGGTCCAGGGGCAGCCGCACGGTGTACAGCATGAGCAGGAGGGGGGTGATGATCAGTACACCCATCGCGTCGCCGACCCACCAGCCCAGCCAGACCGGCCAGAAGGAGTGTTCCGCCAGCTTGCCGGTGAGGACGAGCAGTCCGGCGCCGCAGGTCGCGCTGATCAGCATGGCGGAGAGGGCGCCCAGGAACACCAGCGCGAGGCCGTCGCGCAGTCTGCCGAGGTCGGTGCGGAAGCCCACCCGGCGCAGCATGAGGCAGGCGCAGGCGGGGGCCAGGGTGTTGCCCGCCAGGACCACGAACACCGTCGGCCGGAGCGAGGTGAGGGACATGATCACGAGCACCACGCCGAGGGCGATACCGGGCAGCACCCGCAGCCCGAAGATCAGCAGGCACGCCACCGCGACGCCGGTGGGCGGCCAGATGGGGGTGAACACCGCGCCCTCGACCACCAGCTGCCGCAGCAGCCCGAGCCGTCCCGCCGCGAAGTAGCCACCGGCGACGGCCAGCGTCAGGAGGGCGTACCCGGCCGGTCGCCGCAGAACCTCGAAACCCACCACAGCAGCCATCAGACACTGACCGGGCCGTGTCGGCGAGGCGAGCGGTCGCGCGCGGCGGGGTGGGCTGCGGGGTGGGCGCCTGGCCGGTGCCCGCGCGCGGGGTGCGGTGTGCGCGGTTGTCAGGGGGCGGAGACGCCGGGATCTGCGGAGTTGGGTGCGGGTCGGGCGGTGGGTGCGGGTCGGGTTCGGGCCGGGCGCGGGTGCGGGTCGGGTGCGGGCGCGGGTCGGGCAAGGAGATCGGGCGCAGGCGCGGAGCCGGGTGCAGGCGCGGAGCCGGGTAGAGGTCGGGCCACGGAAGCGGGAGCGAGTGCAGAGCCGGGTGCGGGTCGGGCCACGGGAACGAGCGAGGACGCGCCTCAGATCCGAACCCGCCTGCGGCTCCAGCCGCAACCTCGGCCCCGGCCGCGGCCCCGGCCCCCGCTGCGGCTCCAGCCACAGCAGCGCCTCTGCTCCAGCCACAGCCCGGCTCCGGCCCCGGCTCCGCCACAGCAGTGGCTGCAACTCCAGCCCCAACCCCCAACCCCGGCCCAGCTCCAGCCCGGCTCTGGCTCTGGCTCTGGCTCTGGCTCTGGCTCTGGTCACAGCTCCAACTCCATCCCCGGCTCAGGTCCCGGCCCTGGCTGCAGCCACAGCTCCGGCTCCGGTCACGGCTGCCTCTGCCGCTTCACGCCCCGCCGGACGCCCCCTGTATCCCGGTGCTGGGATCGTCGTGCCCCACGACAAGCACCGCCGCGTCGTCCTCGTGGCCCACACGCTCGGCTCCCTTGATCACGGCGGCCGCCAGCGAGCTTGCCTCCATGCCCGCCACGGCGGCGATTCCGGCGAGGCGCATCACCTGGTCGAGGCCTTCGTCGACGCTCATCGAGGGGCCCTCCACCACGCCGTCGGTGACCAGGACGAAGACTCCGCCGGTGGTGAGCCGGTGCTCGGTCACGGGGTACCGCTGCCCGGCGACGATGCCGAGGGGCGGGCCGCCCTCGTCGTCGGCGATACCGCACCGGCCGTCCGCCGTGGCCCAGACGGAGGGTATGTGTCCGGCCCGCGCGCTCTCCAGCACTCCGGTGACAGGGTCGAGCCGCACGAAGGTGCAGGTCGCGAAGAGTTCGGTGCCGAGGGACAGGAGCAGGTCGTTCGTCAGGGCGAGGAGTTCGCCGGGCTCGCTGGTGACGGACGCGAGCGCCCGCAGGCCGACCCGGACCTGGCCCATGAACGCGGCCGCCTCGATGTTGTGGCCCTGGACGTCGCCGATGGACAGGCCGATGCGTCCGTCGGGCATCGTGAAGGCGTCGTACCAGTCGCCGCCCACATTGAGCCCGTGATTGGCGGGCGAGTACTGGACCGCGAGGTGGAACCGGGGCGTGACGGGCATGTCGCCGGGCAGCATGCCCCGCTGCAGGGCGACGGCCAGCTCGACCAGGGAACGCTGGAGCTCCGCCCGCTCGCGTGCCTGGGCGGTCAGCGTCCCCAGTCTGGCCAGCAGTTCGTCACCGTCGTCCACGGGGAGCCTGCGCGACATCGACCACTCCAAAGGGGTTGGTACCGCTATAAGCATAAAGAACGGATTTTTCTCCCTCCGGAGCACGAGGACGGGAGCGGCACGACGAAGGCCCGGCCACCGCCGTAGCGGGGCCGGGCCGACCAGTCGTACGCGCTGCGTCAGCCCTGACGAGCCTTGAAGCGCGGGTCCTTCTTGTTGATCACGAACGTCACGCCACGACGGCGGACCACCTGCGCGCCGGGCTTGGCCTTCAGTGAGCGCAGCGAGTTACGGACCTTCATGACTGCCTCCCATAACGGCGCTCAAAGCGCTCCACACGGCCCGCGGTGTCCACGACGCGCGTGTTGCCGGTGTAGAACGGGTGGCTGGCCGACGAGATCTCGACCTCGATCAGCGGGTAGGTGTTCCCGTCCACCCACTCGATCGTGCGCGCCGACAGCGCGGTCGAGGTGGTCAGGAACGCGGTGTCCGCCGCACGGTCGCGGAAGACGACCGGACGGGACACGGGGTGGATGCCAGACCTCATGGTGCTTCCTTCCTGAGGCCGTCCACGGAGGGACGACCGCTCTGCCTGGTTCGCGGGACTGCCGCCGCGCTTACTCGACGCTCCTCGCGGAACGTTTCTCGACGCCCCTCACGGAGTGCGGATCAACGCTCTTCACGGAGCGCCGATCAACGCTCGGTCACGGAGTGCGGATCAACGCTCTTCGCGGAAATCGACGTGCTCTCCGGCGACCGGGTCGTACTTGCGCAGGACCAGCCGGTCGGGGTCGTTGCGACGGCTCTTGCGCGTCACGTAGGTGGCGCCGGTACCGGCCGTCGACTTCAGGGTGACGACGGGACGGTTCGTGGTGCGTGCCATGAGGACCTCCTTCCGCCCACATCCCGGGATCTTGTCCCGAGCATGTCAGCTACATGCGTTCCAACACCGGCACCCCTCGGTCCATTCCCGCCCGCTAGACCGCCACCGCGGCCCGCAGACGGGCGGCCTGTACGGCCTGGGAGAGGCCCTCGATGTCGTAGGCGCCGTGGTGCCGACGGCCGTTCACGAAGAAGGTCGGGGTACCCGCTACGCCGCTGAGGTCGGCCGACTCGACGTCCTCGGCGACATGGCCCGCCCCGGCATGGGCCCGCATGTCCCGTTCGAAGCGGGCGGTGTCCAGGCCGATCTGTTCGGCATAGCCCCGGAGGTCCTTGAGGCGCAGGGCGCCTTGGTGGCCGAGCAGCAGGTCGTGCATCTCCCAGTAGCCGCCCTGGAGCGCGGCGGCCTCCGAGGCCTCGGCGGCGAGCTGCGCGTGCGGGTGGACGTCGTTGAGCGGAAGGTGCCGCCACACGTACCGCACCTCGTCGCCGAAGGAGCCGAGCAGTTCGCGGACGACCGGCTCAGCCTGCCCGCAGAAGGGGCACTCGTAGTCGCCGTACTCCACGACGGTCACCGGAGCGTGCCGTGGTCCGCGCAGGTGGTCGCGGTCGGGGTCGACCGGCACCGACAGGTCCACGACGGTCTCCGCCCTGCCGAAGAGCACCCTCGGCCGCACCTGCGGCGGCAGCAGTCCGATCGCCCCGGTGACCAGCCGGCCGACCAGGAACGAGCAGATGACGGCGGTGAGGATGCCCGTCTTCGCGTCCTCCAGGGTGGTCCCGTCGAAGGCGAGGGTCGCGATCAGCAGGGAGACCGTGAAGCCGACGCCCGCCAGGGTGCCGCCCGCGGTCACCGCTCCCCACCCGACCGGCGGCCGGATCCGGCCCCGGGACAGGACGCTGGTCAGCGCCGTCGAGGAGACGATGCCGAGCGGCTTGCCGACGACGTACCCGATGAGGATGCCCAGGCCGACGGGCGAGGTGAAGGCCCTGGCCAGTTGCTCCCCGCTGATCTGGAGCCCCGCGTTGGCCAGCGCGAACAGCGGCACCACGACGTAGCTCGCCCACGGGTGGTAGATGCGCTGGAGCCGGTCGTTCGGGGAAATCGACGCGGCGATCCCGGCGCGTACGTCGCGTTCCAGCTCGGGTGTGGGCTGCTCGCGGAAGAGCCGGAACAGGCCGGTGGCGCGCTCCAGGTCGTCGCGCCCCGCCGGATAGGCGTACGTGATCAGCCCCATGGCGAGTCCGATGACGACCGGGTCCACCCCCGACTTCAGCAGGGCGACCCAGGCGATGAGCCCGAGCAGCGCGTACAGCGGACCCCGGCGCACCCGGAACCGGCGCAGCACGACGACGACGGCGAACGCGCCCACCGCGACCAGGAGTGCCGGTACGGCGATGTGGTCGCTGTAGAAGACGGCGATCACCACGAGCGCCAGGAAGTCGTCGACGACGGTGATCGTGAGGAGGAACACGCGCAGCCCGGGCGGCATATGGCGGCCCACGACGGCGAGCATGCCCAGCGCGAACGCCGTGTCCGTGGACATCACCGCGCCCCAGCCGTTCGCCGTCCCGTGCCCGCTGTTGATCGCCAGGTAGATGGCGATCGGCACGAGCATGCCGCTGGCGCCCGCGACCATCGGCAGGGCCAGCCGCCGGCGTTCGCGCAGCTCCCCCATGTCGAACTCGCGGCGCGCCTCCAGGCCGACGACGAGGAAGAACAGCGTCATCAGCCCGCTGTTGACCCACTCCCGCAGATCGAGCGAGACCCCGTGCGAACCGAGCCGTACGGAGAGATGGGTGTGCCAGAACGTCTCGTACGCCGACGGTGTGACGTTGGCCCAGACGAGCGCGACGAGCGCCGCCCCCACCAGGACGGCGGCACTGCCGGTCTCGGTCCGCAGAAAGTCACGCAGCGGCGTGCGGGCTTCGTCGCCGCACGTGGTCTGCCCCGTGTAGTCGGTCGTTTCGAAGGACATACGGGGTTCACTTCCGCCTTGCGTCATGGCTCATGTGTCCGCCCAACACCGGCCGCCGCACCATTCATTCCTACGGCAGCCCGTACCACGGCAGACAGTCCAGGTCAGCCGCCCAGTGCCGCGCCGACCACGGCCTTCGCCTCCTCCTGCACCTGGCCGAGGTGGTCCGGGCCGAGGAAGGACTCGGCGTAGATCTTGTAGACATCCTCGGTGCCGGAGGGCCGCGCCGCGAACCAGGCGCTGGCGGTCGTCACCTTGATGCCGCCGAGGGCCGCGCCGTTGCCGGGTGCTTCGGTGAGGACGCCGGTGACGGGCTCACCCGCGAGGGTGTCGGCGGTGACCTGGGCGGGCGAGAGCTTGGCGAGGAGCGCCTTCTCCTCGCGTGAGGCCGGGGCGTCGATCCGGGCGTAGGCGGGCGCCCCGAACCGGTCCGTGAGCGCCGCGTAGTGCTGCGAGGGCGTCTTCCCGGTGACGGCCGTGATCTCGCTGGCGAGCAGCGCGAGGATGATGCCGTCCTTGTCGGTGGTCCACACGGAGCCGTCCCGGCGCAGGAAGGACGCGCCGGCCGACTCCTCGCCGCCGAAGCCGAGCGAGCCGTCGACCAGTCCGTCCACGAACCACTTGAAGCCGACGGGCACCTCGACGAGCCGGCGCCCGAGGTCGGCGGCGACCCGGTCGATCATCGAGGAGGACACCAGCGTCTTGCCGACGCCCGCGTCGGCGGGCCACTGCCCTCGGTGGGCGTAGAGGTACGAAATGGCCACGGCCAGATAGTGGTTGGGGTTCATCAGACCCGCGTCCGGGGTGACGATGCCGTGCCGGTCGGAGTCGGCGTCGTTGCCGGTGGCGATGTCGAACCGGTCGCGCTGGGCGATCAGCGAGGCCATCGCGTACGGCGACGAGCAGTCCATGCGGATCTTGCCGTCCCAGTCCAGCGTCATGAACCGCCAGGTCGGGTCCGTGAGCGGATTGACCACGGTCAGGTCGAGCCGGTGCTCCTCGGCGATCCGGCCCCAGTAGGCGACGGACGCCCCGCCCAGCGGGTCGGCGCCGATCCGTACCCCGGCCGTACGGATCGCGTCCAGGTCGAGGACGTTCGGCAGGTCGGCGACGTACGCGCCGAGGAAGTCGTAGCGGCCCGTGCCGGGGGCGGCGAGCGCCCGCGTGTAGGGGATGCGGCGTACGTCCTTGAGACCGCCCGCGATGATCTCGTTGGCGCGGTCCTGGATCCAGGAGGTGATCTCGGAGCCGGCCGGGCCGCCGTTCGGCGGGTTGTACTTGAAGCCGCCGTCGGCGGGCGGGTTGTGGGACGGGGTGACCACGACGCCGTCCGCGAGGCCCGAGGTCCGGCCGCGGTTGTGGGTGAGGATGGCGAGGGACACCGCCGGGGTGGGCGTGTAGCCGTCCGCGCTGTCGATGAGGACCGTCACCTCGTTGGCGGCGAACACCTCCAGCGCGGTGACCGTCGCGGGCTCGGACAGCGCGTGGGTGTCCGCCCCGAGGAAGAGCGGCCCGTCGGTGCCCTGGCCCGCGCGGTACTCGCAGATGGCCTGGCTGGTGGCGGCGATGTGGTCCTCGTTGAACGCCGTGTTCAGGGACGACCCGCGGTGCCCGGAGGTGCCGAACGCCACGCGCTGACCCGGCTCGGCGGGGTCCGGGTGCAGCGCGTAGTAGGCGGTGACCAGCCGGGCCACGTCTACGAGATCCTCGGCGCGGGCCTGTTCGCCCGCTCGCTCGTGTGGCATGTGCCCGCTCCTCCGCATCGACCGACTTCGCGTACGGCCCCATCTTTGCTCGTCAGGGCCGGATTTCGCGAGTACACCACCTCCGCCTGTGGAAAACCCGGGCCGCCGCTGTCCGCCGATGCCGGTGACCCAGTACCTGCTCGGTACCGGTGACTCAGTACCGGTGGTGCCTGTCCAGTTGCTTGAGGACCGCGCCCGCCATGGCCGCCTCGCCCTTCGCGTTGGGGTGCGCCGGGGCCGCCGGGGAGGCGGGCTGGAGCGGCTCGATCCAGCGGTCGGCGGGCGCCTTGCACATGTCGTGGCCGACGGTCGGGCCGTAGGTGTCGACGTACTCCGCGCCGTTGAACGCGGCCACCAGACGGAGCATCAGGTTGAGGCGCTTGCCGGTGTCACGGAGGTAGGGGAAGTCCTTCGCGGCGAACGGCACCGACGGGTAGCAGCCGCTGCCGTCGTCGGGCAGCAGGTCGGGGTAGCCGACGACGAGCACGCGCGCGTGCGGTGCCTTCTTGTGGACCGCGCGCAGCACCTTGGCCACCTTCGGCGCGGTGTTGAGGATGGTGAGCGCCAACTGGTCAGCGCCGGAAGAGGTGGTGTAGTAGCGCTGGCACGGGTTGCCGGCCAGATCGGTGGCGCTGAGCTTGGCACAGGTGCCGATGATGGTGCTGAACCCGATGTCGTTGCCGCCGATCTGGACGGTCACCAGGTCCGTGTTCCGCTGTACGGCGTCGAGTTGGGGCCCGTTGGTGCCCTGCGCCTGCCACATCTCCGCGGTCGTCGCCCCGCTGCAACTGACGTCCTTGAGGACGGTCCCTCTTTGGTCCGCCGTGACCACGGAGGGGTAATTGTGGTCGGAGCGGGCACAGTTGGCGTCCACCTGGGTCGGTATGTACGGACCCGAGGTGTACGAGTCGCCGAGCGCCACGTACTGAGTCGAACGGCCGTGCCCCTGACCCGAGTTGTGTGCGGCCGCCGGTGCCGCGGAGGCGACGACGAGGGCGCAGCCGCTGACCGCCGCGGCGACCGCCACGGCCCTGCCGCGATGGTGCGCCGTCGTGACCTGATGCGTCTCACGCTTCATGAGGTTCCTCCCCAGGTACGAGACGGTGCGACGGGGCGGCCCCGATGCGGTCGTCTCTCGTTCAACTGGCCTTGTATACCGGTCGGTAAGTCCCTTGGGCCAGAGGTCGGGAGGGACGAGTTCGCTGCCCGAAGGGTCACGGTGTCCGCCGAAACAGTTCGGCCGGTTTGGTGGCCGGTTCCCGTCCACGCGCACGTGCGGCACCTTCGGCGGGTATCCCTACCGCAGACGTCAACGCGCTTGGGGGTGGGGGGAGTTGACCCTGGTGACGCAGTGGCGGCAGAGGCACGAGATGCGCGACGCACGGCGCTCGCGACGACGGGAGGCGATCCGCGCCCTGCGCGCCCAGGGACGCTACGGCCCCGGACTGCACGAGGTGCTGCCCGCGCTCGTCGTGGTCGCCCTCGTCGTGTGCGGGATCGTGGCCGGCCTCGCCGTGGCGTACCGCGCCCTCGGCACCGGCGCGCTCATCGGCGGCCTGGCGCTGCTCGCCGTGATCACGGCGGCCGTGGTCCGGCACAACCGGCCGCTGACCCGTCGCCGGCTGGGCTACTACACGCCCGAGGAGATCGCAGACCTGGATGTGGAGGGGCTCGCCCTGGCCGTGTCCCGGATCCTGCGCCGGGACGGCTGGCGGGCGCTCGCCCGCCCCGACGCACAAGGCCTTCAGCGGGTCCGGGCGCGCGACCGGCTCGGTCGACGGCTGGAGGTGGCCTTCCGGCCGGTGGCCGAACCGCTGCCCGACGAGGAGACACCGACGCGCTCCGCACGGTCGGCGGGCTCAGGACCGCACCTCCGTCTGGTCGTCCACCGGGGCACCTTCAGCCGACGGGACGTGCAGTGGGCGCGCCGGCAGGGCGGCGTCCAGCTCATCGACGGTTCACGCCTGCGGCGCTGGGGCCAGGGCACGCCCCTGCACCGGCTGCCCGAGGTCCCCTGACACGTCTCCCGACACGTCCCCTGACACACGGAACGAGCCGCGGGCGCGTGGCCCACGGCTCGTTCACGGTACGGCTCGTCAGCTCTCGCAGTGGTTGCCCAGCGCCGGGTTCAGCAGACCGATCACGTTGATCGTGTTGCCGCACACGTTGAGGTCCAGGTCGATCGGGATCTGGACGACGTTTCCGGAGAGCACGCCCGGGCTGTCGACGGCGGTACCGACAGGGTCGGGGTCCGCGCTCGCCGTACCCGCGCACAGCAGCAACGCCGCACCCGCCAGACCCACCGCGGCCGTCAGACGCTTCCTCATGAAGAACTCCTGTCACTCGGAGGGGCATGTCCCTCCACGCTGAGGGTGCTCCGGGTGGTCACGACACTCTTCGGCGGCCGAACGGGTGGTGGCCGCCCGCTCAGGCCGCCAGTCCGGCGGCGACCGTGGCCCCGAGTTCCCAGCAGGATTCGACGCCCTTCTTGTCCGGCTCGCCGGTCAGCGTCACCGGCTCCGCGACCCGCCGCCAGCCCAGCCCGGTCGTGATCGACTCGATGCCGCGCACGGCTCCCGTCACGTCGTTGCCGCCGTGGACGTAGTAGCCGAAGGGCCTGCCGCGCGTCTCGTCCAGGCACGGGTAGTAGACCTGGTCGAAGAAGTGCTTGAGGGCGCCCGACATGTAACCGAGGTTCGCGGGCGTGCCCAACAGAAACCCGTCGGCGGCAAGCACGTCCGACACGGTCGCGGACAGGGCGGCGCGGCGTACGACGCGTACGTCCTCGATCTCCGGGGTTGTCGCCCCGGAGACGACGGCCTCGAACATCGCTTGGCAGTTGGGCGAGGGGGTGTGATGGACGATCAGCAGGGTGGGCACTCGCCGAATCTACTCGTCGGCCGGTTCCACCCTGGTCACGGTGCCCTTGGTGTTGGCCTCCAGGAAACCGCCGGAACCGTAGTCGTCGCTCAGGTAGATCGCCATGCCCGCCGGGGTGACGCTGCCGTTGGTGCTCGGCGACCGGAGCAACAGGTAACGGCTCGTCGGGTCCTTGACCTTCAGATCCTTGTTCGCGCGCTTCAACAACGCTGGAACGGCATCCCAGTTGAAGTCGTCCAGCTTTACCGGCTCGTCTCCGTCTGTCACCGTGCCCTTGTTGTCGAACGCCTCGTCGAAACCGGTACCGGAGCGATAGGTGTAGCTGGTGTACCTGGTCTGGCTGCCTTTCACCATCACATCCGCGATGACGTATCCCGGGTAGACGGAGAAGTCGGCAAACCTGTCGCTCCCCGTCTTATCCTTGAACGCCTTGATCGCTGTCCGAATGCCGGCCGGGGTCAACATGTCCTGCGTCTTCACGGCGGTGCTGCTCTCGCTCGCCGAAACAGAGGGCGTGCTCTTCTGGGTCTGCCCGGATGCACCCTGGGACGCCGCCGAGCCGTTGTTGTCGCTGTTCCCGTCCGGCAACACCTTCCAGGCCAGCGTGCCGATCAGCACCACGCCCACCACGCTGGAAACCACGGCGACCCCCCGCGACCGCTTCTCCGGAGGCCGCCGCCGACTCGTCGTCTGCATGCCACTGGTAGGCGGCAGCGACGGAGGAGCCGGGGGTGCGAGCCGGTACGAGGTGGTCTCCGGGCGACTGTCCTCGGGCTGTGCCGCGGCAGCGGTCAGCATCCGCCCCACCGTCCCCGCATCCGGCCGCGCCTCGGGATCACGGACCAACACACAGGACAGCACCGGCATCAACGACCCGGCCCGCACCGGCGGCGGAACGTCCTCTTGCAGTACGGCGGCCAGCGTGGCCAGCGTCGTACCGCGCCGGAGCGGATGGTGGCCCTCGACGGCGACGTACAACATCATCGCCAGCGACCACAAGTCGGCCGCGGGACCGCCGCTGTGGCCGGAGACCCGCTCGGGGGCCATGTAGTCGGGGGTGCCGATGATCGAGCCGGTGGCGGTGAGGGCGGTGGAGTCGCGGATCGCGGCGATGCCGAAGTCGGTGAGGACGGGGCGGCCGTCGGTGCGCAGCAGCACGTTGGCGGGTTTCACGTCGCGGTGCTGGACGCCCGCCTCGTGTGCCGCGTTCAGGGCGTCGAGCACGCCGGAACCGAGCCGGGCGGCCTCCGCCGGTGACATCGGACCGCGCTCCAACCGGTCGGCCAGTGAGCCGCCTTGGACGAGTTCCATGACGAGCCAGGGGTAGGTGCCCGTGCCGCCGTCGACGATGTGATGGATCGTCACCACGTTCGGGTGCTCCACCCGGGCCAGCGCCCGTGCCTCGCGCAGGACCCGCTGGCGCAGCATCTCGGCGGCGCCGGGGTCGTACTCGGCGAGGTCGACGTCCGGCGGCCGGACCTCCTTGACCGCGACGTACCTGTGCAGCAGCAGGTCGCGGGCGCGCCACACCGTGCCCATACCACCGCCGCCGAGCCGGGACTCCAGCTCGAAACGGCCGTCGACGACCCGTCTGTCGGTCTCCCCCTCGTTCATGCGGAGGAGCTTATGTGACGAACGTGCACTCCTGTGCCGCGTGTTCGGTGATTGAGAAACGTCCGGGCCGACCCGCGAGGGCCGACCCGGACGTCAGGTGGTGCGGACTGCTCAGACCAGGTCGAAGCGGTCCAGGTCGGAGACCTTGACCCAGGCGGCGACGAAGTCGTTCACGAACTTCGCCTTCGCGTCGTCGCTCGCGTACACCTCGGCGAGCGCGCGGAGTTCGGAGTTCGAGCCGAAGACCAGGTCGGCACGGGTGCCGGTCCACTTGACCGCGCCGGAGGCGTCGCGGCCCTCGAAGGTCTGCTGGTCCGAGGAGGTCGAGGACCAGGTGGTGCCCAGGTCGAGCAGGTTGACGAAGAAGTCGTTCGTCAGCGTGCCGACCTTGTCGGTGAGGACACCGTGCGTGGACTGGCCCTGGTTGGCGCCCAGGACGCGCAGGCCGCCGACGAGGACCGTCAGCTCGGGGGCGCTCAGCGTGAGCAGGTTGGCCCGGTCGAGCAGCAGGTACTCGGCGGGCAGGCGGTTGCCCTTGCCGAGGTAGTTGCGGAAGCCGTCGACGGTGGGCTCCAGCGCGGCGAACGACTCGACGTCCGTGTGCTCCTCGGTCGCGTCGACCCGGCCCGGCGTGAAGGCGACCTCCACGTCGACGCCGCCGTCCTTGGCGGCCTTCTCGACCGCGGCGGCACCGCCGAGGACGATCAGGTCGGCCAGGGAGACCTTCTTGGCGCCGGAGTTGAACTCCTGCTGGATTCCCTCGAGGACCCGCAGCACCTGGGCGAGCTGGTCGGGGTCGTTGGCCTCCCAGCCGCGCTGCGGCTCCAGGCGGATACGGGCGCCGTTGGCGCCACCGCGCTTGTCGCTGCCGCGGAAGGTGGAGGCGGACGCCCACGCGACGGAGACGAGCTGCGAGACGGTCAGGTCCGAGGCGAGGATCTTCGCCTTGAGGGTCGTGACGTCGGCGGCGTCGATGGTCTCGCCCTCGGCCTGCGGCAGCGGGTCCTGCCACAGCAGGGTCTCGGACGGGACCTCCGGGCCGAGGTACAGGGACTTCGGGCCCAGGTCGCGGTGGGTGAGCTTGAACCACGCGCGGGAGAAGGCGTCCGCGAACACGGCCGGGTTCTCGTGGAAGCGCTTCGAGATCTCACCGTAGATCGGGTCGAAGCGCAGCGCGAGGTCGGTGGTGAGCATCGTCGGGAGCTTCTTGGCGTCGCTGTGGGCGTCCGGGATGATCGCCTCGGCGTCCTTGGCCACCCACTGGTTGGCGCCGGCGGGGCTCTGGGTCAGCTCCCACTCGTAGCCGAAGAGGATGTCGAAGAAGTCGTTGCTCCACTGGGTGGGCTTGGTGGTCCAGGTCACCTCGAGGCCGGAGGTGATGGCGTCGCCGCCCTTGCCGGTGCCGTAAGTGGACTTCCAGCCCAGGCCCTGCTGCTCGATGTCGCCGGCCTCGGGGTCGTTGCCGACCGACTCGGCCGGGCCCGCGCCGTGGGTCTTGCCGAAGGTGTGGCCACCGGCGATGAGGGCGACGGTCTCCTCGTCGTTCATCGCCATCCGGCGGAAGGTCTCACGGATGTCGCGGGCCGAGGCCAGCGGGTCCGGGTTGCCGTTGGGGCCCTCGGGGTTGACGTAGATGAGGCCCATCTGGACGGCGCCGAGCG
Source organism: Streptomyces sp. NPDC101776 (assembly GCF_044766845.1). Classification (NCBI taxonomy): domain Bacteria; kingdom Bacillati; phylum Actinomycetota; class Actinomycetes; order Kitasatosporales; family Streptomycetaceae; genus Streptomyces; species Streptomyces sp. NPDC101776. The sequence goes on from NZ_JBIWMV010000010.1 coordinate 211,212, forward strand.
GGTTCTCCAGCTCGCGGTCGCCGGTGTAGCGCTGGTCGTCGAGCCAGGTGGTCTCGGGACCCCAGTACACGTCCTCGTCGGCCTCCCAGACGTCGGCGCGGCCACCGGCGAAGCCGAAGGTCTCGAAGCCCATCGTCTCCAGCGCCACGTTGCCGGTGAGGATCAGCAGGTCGGCCCAGGAGATGGACTGGCCGTACTTCTTCTTGACCGGCCACAGCAGTCGGCGGGCCTTGTCGAGGTTGCCGTTGTCCGGCCAGCTGTTCAGCGGCGCGAAGCGCTGCTGACCACGGCCGCCACCGCCGCGGCCGTCGCTGATGCGATAGGTGCCGGCGCTGTGCCAGGCCATCCGGACCATCAGCGGGCCGTAGTTGCCGAAGTCCGCGGGCCACCAGTCCTGCGAGGTGGTCAGTACCTCGGCGATGTCCTGTTTGACGGCCGCGTGGTCGAGGGCACCGAACGCCTCGGCGTAGTCGAAGCCCGCGCCGAGCGGGTTCGCGACCACCGGGTCCTTGGCGAGGATCTTCAGGTTGAGGCGCTCCGGCCACCACTGACGGTTACCGCCGCCCTGGGTGGGGTGCGCGGCGCGCCCGTGCGCGACGGGGCAGCCCCCGGCATCCTCCGACTTCGCGTCCGTGACGATTGCGTCGTGGTTCTCAGACATGGGAATCCTTCCAAAACGGGGTGGAACACGTGGCTCAGGAACTGGGGACCGCGGTACAGGCGGGGCACAGACCCCAGTAGATGACCTCGGCCTCGTCGATCGAGAAGCCTTGGTCGTCGGCGGCGGTCAGGCAGGGTGCCTCGCCGACCGCGCAGTCGACGTCGGCGACGACACCGCACGACCTGCACATGAGGTGGTGGTGGTTGTCGCCGACGCGTCCTTCGAAGCGGGCGGGACTGCCTGCCGGTTCGATACGGCGTATGAGTCCGGCCGAGGTGAGCGCGTGGAGGGCGTCGTACACGGCCTGTAGCGATATGTGTCCTACGCGGTCACGGACCCCGGACGCGACCGCCTCGACATCGAGGTGGTCGCCGTGCCGGACGGTCTCGAGCAGCGCGACGCGGGCTGCCGTCACCCGCAGGCCGGCACCGCGCAGCTCCTCGGCGGTGGTCGGTGTCTGGGATACGGTCATGGCGCTCAACCTACAGCCATAAACACTAGTGATTCAAGAAAACAAATGGTTCAAGTTTGATGTCGTGCCGGGGTGGGTGGTGTGGAGCGGTCCCAGGTGGTGGCGGTGACCCCACGTTCCCGCAGTACCGCCTTGCGAACTTTGCCGGTCTCGGTGAGCGGGAGCTCACGGACGGTGTCGAGGTAGCGGGGCACCGCGAAGGGGGGCAGCTCGTCCGCGCAGTGCCGTACGAGGTCCCGGAGGTCCAGCACCTGCCCGGGCGCGGGGACGACGGCGACCATGACCTCGTCCTCGGCCAGCTCCGAGGGCACCGGGAAGGCCGCCACGTCGGCGACAGCCGGGTGCGCGCGCACGACGGACTCGACCTCGTGCGAGGAGACGTTCTCGCCGCGCCGCCGGATGACGTCCTTGATCCGGTCGACGAACCGGAACCACCCGTCGGCCTCGCGGACCACCCGGTCCCCGGTGCGCCGCCACGCGGTGGGTCCGGGCTCCGGCTCCCCCAAGTAGCCGGTGCAGAAGGCGAATCGGTGTGCGCTGCGGACCAGCAGCTCGCCGGGGACGCCGTCCGGGACGGGGGCGAGCAGTTCGTCGACCACCCGCACGGAGAAGCCCTCGCGCACGGTGCCGACGTAGCCGGGCCGCTGATCCTCGGGCGTCGACCCGATCACGAGGTTCGTCTCCGTCGACCCGAACCCGTCGACGAGCGTGACCCCGAACCGCTCGCGGAACGGCTCCCACGCGGACCCGGGAGTGGCCGGGGAGAGCCCACGCCAGGCCCGGTGCGCGCGGTCGGCGGGGCCCGGCGGCTGCGCCAGCAGCATCGGCGCCATCGCGCCCAGCAGATAGACGACGGTCGCCCCGGTCTCGGCCACCCGCCCCCAGTACCGCGTGGCGGAGAACCGTTCGTCGAGCACGCAACTCGCGCCCACGGCCATCGCCTGCGTCAGGGTGGTCAGGGCGTTGGTGTGGAAGAGCGGCAGGGAGGTGTACAGCACGTCGTCGGCGGTGAGGCGGAGCGAGTCCGACACGTTCCGGCCCCACCAGACGGCCTGCGCGTGCGGACAGCGCACACCGCGCGCCGCTCCCGTGGTCCCCGAGGTGAACAGTACGAAAGCGGTGTCGTACGGGCGCACTTGGGCCGGCGGCACGGCGGTGCTCACGCCCGGCGTCGGTGCGTCGTCCCTGCCCACGACCCACAACTGCCCCTGAAACCCCGCCGATACGACACGCTCCGCCAACTCCTCGTCCGCCAACAGGAACTGCGGATCCGCCGTACGCAGTACCTGGCGGAGCCCGCTGCCCCGCAGACCGGTGTTGAGCGGGAGCAGCACCGCTCCCAGCCAGGCGCAGCCGAGGACGAGATCGACGAACTCGATCCGGTTGCGGGCCATGACGGCGACGCGGTCCCCCGGTCGGCAGCCGCGCTCCGCGAGCGCCCCCGCCGTCGTCGACGCGACCGTACAGGCCTGCTCGTACGTGCGCGTCACCTTCCCGCACCGCACGAAGGGCCGTTCGCCGAACTCCGCTGCCGCCGCCTCGACGAGTCCGGGGATGGTGTCGATCACCGCAGGACTCCCGCCTCCCGAAGCTCCCGGACGCGTTCGGCCGAGAACCCGGCGACCTCCCTCAGTACGGCGTCGGTGTCGGCGCCGAGTACGGGCGCGGCCTCGCGGATCGCGCCGGGTGTGCGGGTCAGGCGGATCGGGAGGCCCTCGTGGAGGAAGGCGCCCGCGACCGGGTGCTCCTTGCGCACATAGAAGCCGCGGGCCCTCAACTGCGGGTCGTGTTCGACGAGTTCACGGCCGTCCTGTACGGCTCCGGCCGGGATGCCGCGTGCCTGGAGCGCTTCGGCTGCGATGTCGGCGGGGAGCGTGCGGGTCCACTCCCCCAGCGCGGCGTCGACCAGGTCCGTGGCGTGTCTGCGCGCTTCTGCCGTCAACGTCCGTTCGTCGGTGGCGAGTTCGGGACGGCCGATGACCTCGCACAGCGCGGCCCACTCGGTGTCGTCGCGCACGCTGACAGCCAGCCAGCGGTCGGCGCCGAGGCAGCGGTGGACGCCCTGCGGGCTCCAGCTCGGGTGGGTGTTGCCGGCCGGTGTCACCTTCGGGCCGCCGAGGAGGCTGGTGCCCATGTGGGCCGCTATCGCCTCCAGTTGGGACAGGGCGACGTGCTGCCCGCGTCCGGTGACGGAGCGGTGCTCCAGCGCGGCGACCGTGGCGAGGGCGGCCTGGAGGCCCGCGACGATGTCGCCGTGGCCGTAGATCACCCCGACCACGTCGTCCGGCCCCCAGCCGGTCAGCCCGGTCAGTCCCCCGCTCGCCGAGACCGTGTCGGCGTACGACACCCAGCCGTTGCGCGGTCCGGTGTGCCCCATGCCCGACATGCTGATGTACACGAGGTCCGGGTTGATGCGGCGCAACTCCTCGTAGCCCAGGCCGAGTTTGCGCATGACCGTGGAGCTGAAGTTCTCCACGAGGACGTCACTTCCAGAAGAAGGTCCGCTGGTCGGGCATCACCAAGGAGAACATCGCCCGCGCCGTCGAGCGGAACGCCCGGATCGCGCTCGGCACCGACGCGGCGGTCTGCCCGCACGGCCAGAACCTGCTGGAACTCCGCTTCCTCGTGGACCTGGGCATGGACCCCATGGACGCGATCGTCGCCGGGACCCGCGTCTCCGCCGAACTCCTGGGCCTGGCCGACCGGTTGGGCACCCTGACCGTGGGCAAGACCGCCGACCTCGTCCTGTGCGACGGCGACCCGCTCAAGGACATCGGCGTGCTCGGCGACCCCGCCAACATCGTGTGTGTCGTCCAGGACGGCGTCGTACGCAAGGATCTGCTGCCGACGGCCGGGGCCCGCTGAGCGTCTCACCGTTGGAGGGCTGGCAGGCCCGAGGCGCCGACGGTCTCGATCAGGTCGGTGGGCAGGTCGTAGGAGCCGACGTGCTGGAGAAAGACATCGGTCACGCCGGAGGCGCGCAGATTGCGCAGCCGGTCCGTGATCCGGGTGGCCGTGCCGAAGAGGCAGAACTCCTCGGCGAAGCGGACGGCCGCCTCGTCGCTGATCCAGGCCGAGCAGATCTCCACGGCCGCGTCCCAGTCCTCGGCGTGCACGAGGTCCGGGTGGACGCCCTCGATCGTCGGGGGGACGTCCACGTCGATGCCGGCGAGGGCGAGGAAGGACGCGCCGCCGTTCTGGGCGATCGAGGCGCAGATCGGTTTGATCAGGCGGGCGTCGGCCTCGATGTCGTCGGTCACCTCGCAGAACGCGGACACGGTCACCGGGAGGGCCGCGGCGCTCCGGCCGGCCGCCTCGGCGCCTTCCCGCACCTTGGCGGTGGCGGCGGCCAGGGTCCGGGGTGAGACTCCGCTGAGCAGGATGACCCCGTCGGCGATCTCACCGGCGAGCCGCAGGTTGCGCGGCCCGCTCGCCGCCAGGTGCAGCGGTACGGACGGCTGGGGATCGCGGAGCCGGGAGGTGACCTTGCCCTCGAAGTCCCACGCGCGCCCGTCCAGCAGGGCCCGCAGCATGCTCAGCCCCTCGCGCAGCGCCGCCGAGCCGGTCTGCGGCAGACCGACGGGGGCGACGGAACTGTTGCCCACGCCGAGGCCGAGGGTGAACCGGCCGGGCGCGAGTTCGGCGACACTGCGGGCGGCCGACGCGACGACGGACGGATGCCGGGTCGCCAGGTTGGTGACGGCGGTGCCGAGGCCGATCCGCTCGGTGGCGAAGGCCGCGGCGGTGAGGGTGGTGAACACGTCCCGCCACAGCAACTGCGAGTCCGGGAACCACACTTGGTCGAAGCCGAGATCCTCGGCCCGGCGCGCGGTCCCGGCCACCCGGTCCGCCCGGTCGCAGGGCGGGACACGCACGCCGATCCGCAGCGGTTCCTCGTCGACGCCCACCGGATCGACGCCCACCGATATGTCGCAGTTCATGAAAAGGACCCTAGGGACGAGCGAGAGGCCGCCGAATAGCGGCGGTCCGCTCAGCGAGCCGCTGCCGGATTCAGTGCCGACGCCATTCAGTGCCGACTCTGCTGAATCCGATGACGAGGATCGGTTGGACGCGTGCGGCGGGCGCGGGCAGAGTGGGCCGGGTGAACCACATCGCAGATCCGGGGCGCTACGACAGCACGATGCGCTACCGCCGCACGGGCCGCTCGGGGCTCGACCTGCCGCTCCTGTCGCTGGGCTACTGGCACAACTTCGGTGACGACCGCGCCTTCGAGACCCAGCGTGAGATCGCGTTGCGCGCCTTCGACCTCGGCATCACCCACCACGACCTGGCGAACAACTACGGCCCGCCCTACGGCGCCGCCGAGTCCAACTTCGGCCGGCTGCTGAAGCAGGACCTCGCGCCGTACCGGGACGAGCTGGTCGTCTCCACCAAGGCCGGCTGGGACATGTGGCCGGGCCCCTACGGCCAGGGCGGCGGCTCCCGCAAGTACGTCCTGGCCTCGCTCGACCAGTCCCTCAAGCGCACCGGCCTCGACTACGTGGACATCTTCTACTCCCACCGCCTCGACGCCGGCACCCCGCTCGAAGAGACCATGGGCGCGCTGGACACCGCCGTCCGCCAGGGCAAGGCGCTCTACGTCGGCATCTCCTCCTACGACGCCGAGCGCTCCCGTGAGGCCGCCGCGATCCTGCGCGAGCTGGGCACACCGCTGCTCATCCACCAGCCGTCGTACAGCATGCTCAACCGGTGGATAGAGCACGACGGACTGCTCGACGCCGCGCGGGACGAGGGCTTCGGGGTCATCGGGTTCACCGCGCTGGCGCAGGGGCTGCTGACCGGCCGGTACCTGGACGGCATCCCGGAGGGGTCGCGGGCCGCGCAGGGCACGTCGTTCGACGCGGGCTGGCTGACCGAGGACATGGTGCGCCGGCTGCGCGCGCTCAACGACATCGCGGCCAAGCGCGGTCAGACCCTGGCGCAGATGGCGCTCGCCTGGGCGCTGCGCGACGAGCGGGTCACCTCGCTGGTCATCGGTGCCTCGCGCCCGGAGCAGCTCGAACAGAACGTGGCCGCGCTGGACAACCTCGACTTCAGCGCCGATGAGCTGGCCGACATCGACTCGTACGCCGTCGACGGCGGGGTGGACCTGTGGCAGGACGCGCGGACTGGGAAACTCGGCTGAGTTCCGAGGTGCCGCCGGGCGCCTCGGAGGACGCAGCGGAGGCGTGGAGTACATGACAGTTGACGGCTCGGTGGAGAGCACGGACGGCACCGTCGGCGGCGAGGGGACCGTCCCGACCACGCAGGCGGTGCTGGAGACCCTGACTCCCAGCGCGACCTTCCTCGTCGTCACCGTGGAGCCGGGCGGCGAGGAGGCGGTGCGCCAACTCCTCGGCGATCTGGGCGGGTTGATCCGTTCCATCGGGTTCCGCGCGCCGGACGGCCGCCTCAGTTGCGTGACCGGTGTCGGATCGGAGGCGTGGGACCGGCTGTTCGACGGGCCGCGCCCCGCCGAGCTGCACCCGTTCCGCGAACTCACCGGCGCCCGGCACACCGCCGTCTCCACCCCCGGCGACCTGCTGTTCCACATCAAGGCCGTACGGGCCGACCTGTGCTTCGAGCTGGTCACCGAGATCATGGGCCGGCTGGGCGGCGCGGTCGCCGTGCGCGACGAGGTGTCCGGGTTCCAGTACTTCGACGTACGCGATCTGCTGGGCTTCGTCGACGGCACCGAGAACCCCGTCGGGGAGACGGCACGCCAGGCGGTGGTGATCGGCGGCGAGGACCCGGAGTTCGCGGGCGGCAGCTATGTGATCGTGCAGAAGTACGTCCACGACATGGCGGCCTGGAACGCGCTGACGGTCGAGCAGCAGGAACGGGCCGTCGGACGCTCGAAGTTGACCAACATGGAGATGGACGACGACGTCAAACCGGCCGACTCGCACATCGCCCTCAACGTCATCACCGGCCCGGACGGCACCGAGCGGAAGATCCTGCGCGACAACATGCCCTTCGGCAGCGCGGCACAGGGCGAGTTCGGCACCTACTTCATCGGGTACGCCCGCACGCCCTCGGTCACCGAGCAGATGCTGCGCAACATGTTCCTGGGCACCGACTCCGCGTCCCACGACCGCATCCTGGACTTCTCCACGGCCGTCACCGGGAGTCTCTTCTTCGTCCCCTCGGCGGACTTCCTCGACGACCTGCCCGCCGCCCCCGCTCCCCGGGACGAGCAACTTAAGTGAACGGTTAACCAGCCGTTGACACCCCCGTCCGCCGGGCGCCCAATGAGGCCCGGACACGGCGCTCGGCCGACCGGCCAACTGCCGTGCAGGACAGGGGGATTGCGGTATGCAGGTTCCCGCTCCGTTCGAGTACCAGCGGGTCGGCAGCGTCGGCGAGGCGGTCGCGCTGCTCGACCGGCTTGGCGACACGGCACGGCTGGTGGCCGGCGGGCACAGTCTGATCCCGATGATGAAGTTGCGGTTGGCCAACTTCGAGTACCTGATCGACATCAACGACCTGCACGACGAGCTGGGTTACGTCCGTGTCGAACCCGGACTGATCCGCATCGGCGCGATGACCCGGCACCGCGAACTGCTGGAGTCGGACGAACTGGCCGCCGCCTTCCCGGTGTTCCGTGACGCCGAGCGCGTCATCGCCGACCCCGTGGTTCGCAACCGGGGCACGCTCGGCGGCTCCCTGTGCCAGGCCGACCCGTCCGAGGACCTCTCCGCGGTGTGCACCACGCTCGACGCCAGTTGCGTGATCCAGGGCGTGGACGGCCAACGGGTGGTCTCCATGGAGGACTTCCACCGGGGACCGTACGAGACCGCCGTCGGCGACGCCGAGATCCTCACCGAGGTCCGCTTCCCGGTCCGCCCGAACGGGTCCAGCGCGTACGAGAAGGTCGAACGGCGGGCCGGTGACTGGGCGGTGGTCTCCGCCGGTGCCGCGGTGTGGCTGGACGACGACGGACTGATCGCCGACGCCCGGGTGGGTCTCGCCGCCGTGGGACCGAACACGGCGGGCATCCCCGGTATCGCCGACGCCCTGCGCGGCCGGCGCCCGACCGAGGAACTGTACGGACAGGCCGGGGACATCGCCGCCGAGGCCTCCTCTCCCGTGACCGACCGGCGCGGCAGCGCCGAGTACAAGCGCCATCTGGCAAGGGAGTTGACCGTGCGCGTGCTGCGCCGGTCGGTGGCCCGCATCGACGGACAGGAGGTGTGATCGTGCAGGTGAGCATGACCGTGAACGGCGAAGAGGTCACCCGGGAGATAGAGGGGCGGCTGCTGCTGGTCCACTTCCTGCGCGACCACCTCCGGCTCACCGGCACCCACTGGGGGTGCGACACCAGCAACTGCGGTACGTGCGTGGTGTGGTTGGACGGCGAACCGGTCAAGTCCTGCACCGTGCTCGCCGCGATGGCGGGCGGACACGAGGTGCGCACCGTGGAGGGGCTCGAACAGAACGGTGAACTCGACCCGGTACAGCGCGGGTTCGTCGAATGCCACGGCCTCCAGTGCGGCTTCTGCACCCCCGGCATGATGATGACGGCACGTGCTCTCCTGGACCGCAACCCCGACCCCTCCGACACGGAGATCCGGGAGGCGATCTCCGGGCAGATCTGCCGCTGCACCGGTTACGCGACCATCGTCCGCTCGGTCCGGTGGGCGGCGGCCGAGGAGGCAGGCACTCGAACTTCCTTGGAAACACAGGCCACTTCGGCTACAACTACAACTACAGCTTCGGCTTCGGGGAGCGCGTCATGACCGCCGTCTCCGAGAACGGCCATCGCACCGCCTTCGTCGACAACGACAAGAAGCCCTGCGGCCACGGCCGGATGCTCCGCAAGGAGGACCCGCGCTTCGTCCGCGGCAAGGGCCGCTACGTCGACGACCTGGACCTCCCCGGCATGCTCCATCTGGCCATCCTGCGCTCGCCGTTCGCACACGCCCGCGTCCTCTCCGTCGACACCACGCTCGCCGAGGCCCACCCGAAGGTCCGCCTGGTCGTGACCGGGGCGATGCTCGCCGAGAAGGGCCTGGCGTGGATGCCGACCCTCTCGAACGACGTGCAGGCGGTCCTGGCCACCGACAAGGTCCGCTTCCAGGGCCAGGAGGTCGCCTTCGTCGTGGCGGAGGACCGCTACGCGGCGCGGGACGCACTGGAGTTGATCGACGTCGAGTACGAGCCGCTGGACCCGGTGATCGACGTCCGCACCGCCCTCTCCCCCGACGCACCCGTCATCCGCGACGACCTGGAGGGCAAGGCCGACAACCACTGCTTCGACTGGGAGACCGGCGACGAGGCCGAGACCGAGGCCGTGTTCGCCCGCGCGGACGTGGTGGTCACCGAGGACATCGTCTACCCGCGTGTGCACCCGGCGCCGATGGAGACGTGCGGCGCGGTCGCGGACTTCGACCAGGTCGACGGACGCCTCACCCTCTGGTCCACCACCCAGGCCCCGCACGCCCACCGCACCCTCTACGCGATCGTCGCCGGGCTGCCGGAGCACAAGATCCGGGTGATCTCCCCCGACATCGGCGGCGGCTTCGGCAACAAGGTGCCGATCTACCCGGGTTACGTGTGCGCGATCGTCGGTTCACTCCTCACCGGCAAGCCGGTGAAGTGGATGGAGGACCGCGCCGAGAACCTCATCAGCACCGGCTTCGCCCGCGACTACGTGATGCGCGGCGAGATCGCGGCCACCCGCGACGGCCGCATCCTCGCCGTCCGCACCCAAGTCCTCGCCGACCACGGCGCGTTCAACGGCACGGCCGCACCCGTGAAGTACCCGGCCGGCTTCTTCGGCGTCTTCACCGGCAGCTACGACATCGAGGCCGCCCACTGCAAGATGACCGCCGTCTACACCAACAAGGCCCCCGGCGGGGTCGCGTACGCCTGCTCGTTCCGCATCACCGAGGCCGTCTACCTGATCGAGCGGATCGTCGACTGTCTCGCCTACGAACTCGCCATGGACCCGGTCGAGTTGAGGATGAAGAACTTCATCCGCCCCGAACAGTTCCCCTTCCGCACCAAGACGGGCTGGGTCTACGACTCCGGCAACTACGCGCCCACCATGGAACTGGCCATGGAACTCGCCGGCTACGACGCGCTGCGCGTCGAGCAGGCCGAGAAGCGGGCCCGCGGTGAACTCATGGGCATCGGCGTCTCGTTCTTCACCGAGGCGGTCGGCGCGGGCCCCCGCAAGGACATGGACATCCTCGGCCTCGGCATGGCCGACGGCTGCGAACTCCGGGTGCATCCGACCGGGAAGGCGGTCGTACGGCTCTCGGTGCAGTCGCAGGGGCAGGGGCACGAGACGACGTTCGCGCAGATCGTCGCCGAGGAACTCGGCATCCCACCACAGGACATCGACGTGGTGCACGGCGACACCGACCAGACCCCGTTCGGCCTGGGCACCTACGGCAGCCGGTCCACTCCCGTCTCGGGCGCCGCCGCCGCGCTGGTCGCCCGCAAGGTGCGGGACAAGGCCCGGCTGATCGCCTCCGGGATGCTGGAGGTGTCGGTCGCCGACCTGGAGTGGGAGAAGGGCTCCTTCCATGTCGCGGGCGACCCGGAGGCCTCGGTCACCATCCAGGCCATCGCGATGCGGGCGCACGGCGCGGGCGACCTCCCCGAGGGCGTGGAGGGCGGGTTGGAGGCGCAGATCTGCTACAACCCGGAGAACCTCACCTACCCGCACGGCGCCTACATCTGCGTCGTCGACATCGACCCGGGCACGGCGAAGGTGACCGTCCGCCGCTTCGTCGCGGTCGACGACTGCGGCACCCGCATCAACCCGATGATCATCGAGGGGCAGGTACACGGCGGGCTCACCGACGGCGTCGGTATGGCGCTCATGGAGATGATCTCCTTCGACGAGGACGGCAACTGCCTCAGCGGCTCGCTGATGGACTACCTGATCCCCACCTCGCTCGAAGTCCCGGACTGGGAAACGGGGTTCACCGTCACGCCCTCCCCGCACCACCCCATCGGCGCCAAGGGGGTCGGCGAGTCCGCGACGGTCGGCTCGCCGCCCGCGATCGTCAACGCGGTGGTCGACGCCCTGAAGCCGTACGGCATCCGGCACGCGGACATGCCGCTCACACCCTCCCGGGTGTGGGAGGCGATGCAGGGCCGACCGACTCCGCCGATCTGAAGGTGGTCGTGATGACCGGCAAGTTGAGTGCCCGCGCGCTCGAACTCACCGAGCGGCGCGTGCCGTTCGTCCACGCGCGCGTGGTCCGCGCCCAGGCGCCCGCCTCGGCGCACCCGGGCGACGAGGCCATCGTCCACGGCGACGGCACCATCGACGGTTTCGTCGGCGGCCAGTGCGCCGAGGGCTCGGTCCGTACGGCCGCGCTCGGCGCCCTGCACGACGGCGGACCCCTGCTGCTGCGCGTACTGCCGCAGGGGGACGCCGAGTTCCCCGAGACACCCGGGGCACGGGTGGTCATCAACCCCTGCCTGTCCGGCGGCGCGTTGGAGATCTTCCTGGAGCCGGTGCTGCCGCCGCCGCTGATCGAGATCGTCGGCACCACCCCCGTGGCGGAGGCATGCGTAGCCTTCGCCGCCCAGCTCGGGTACGCCACGGCCCGCTCGCTGCCCGAAGGACCGCCCAGCGAGCACACCACCGCCGTGATCGTGGCCGGGCAGGGCCGGGGCGACGCGGAGTCCCTGCGGGCCGCTCTCGACGCGGGGGTCGGCCACATCGCGCTGGTCGCCAGCCACCGCCGTGCCGCCGCCCTGCTCGACGAACTCGGCCTGACGGAGGCGGAACGAGCCCGCGTCCAGGCTCCGGCCGGGCTCGACATCGGCGCCCGTACGCCACCCGAGATCGCGTTGTCGATCCTCGCGGACGTGGTGCGGGTCGTCCATGCGGCGAAGGCCCCCGTGCCCGAGCGGCCTTCCCAGGTCGTCGACCCGGTGTGCGGGATGACCGTCACCGTGCGCCCGGAAACACCCCATCTGGCCACCGGGGAGGGCGAGTTCTGGTTCTGTGGGACAGGCTGCCGGGACCGCTGGTCCGCGAGCGGGCGAGCCACCGGGTGAGCGGACTCTTCACGGACGCCGACGACGTACGGCGGCGGCTCGGCGAGGTCGGCCACCTCGTCGACGACGGCACGGCGACCGCTCTTCTCCTCGCCACCCTGCTCGACCGGCCGCTCCTCCTGGAGGGCGAGCCGGGCGTGGGCAAGACCAGTGCCGCGAAGGCCCTCGCGAAGGCCCTGGGCACCCCGCTGATCCGGCTCCAGTGTTACGAGGGGCTGACGGCGGGCGAGGCGCTGTACGAGTGGAACTACCAGCGTCAACTGCTCGCCGTCCGGCTCACCGAGGCGCACGGGCGGGAGTTGTCCGACGCCGACCTGTTCAGCGAGGAGTTCCTGCTCGACCGGCCCCTGTTGCGGGCCGTACGCCATCAAGGCCCGCTGCCACCCGTGCTGTTGATCGACGAGATCGACCGGGCCGACGACGAGTTCGAGGCGCTGCTCTTCGAGTTTCTGGGCGAACGGTCCATCACGGTCCCGGAGTTGGGCACCTTCACCGCCGTACGGCCGCCCGTCGTGGTGCTCACCTCCAACCGCAGCCGGGAACTCCACGACGCGCTGCGCAGGCGCTGTCTCTACCACTGGATCGACTTCCCCACGCCCGAACGCACGGCGGAGATCCTGCGCCGTACGGTACCGGCCGCGAACGCGCCGCTGATCGCGTCCACGACCGAATTCATCGGCCGGGTGCGGGAGTTGGACCTCGACAAGGCGCCCGGCATGGCGGAGGCCATCGACTGGGTCTCCGCCCTCGCGGCCCTGCGGGTCGCGCGGCTGGCCCGGGACGACATCGTCCGCACGCTCAGCACGGTCGCCAAGAGCCCCGACGACCGCATCGCCGTCGTCGGGGCCCTCGACGCGCTCGGCTATCCCGAAGAAGCGAGGAGACCATGAAGATCGACAACGAGTTCAGCGTCGGTGTGCCGGTCGAGCGGGCGTGGCAGGCGCTCACCGATCTGGAGGCCCTCGCCCCGTGCATGCCCGGCGCCGAACTCACCGGTGTCGACGGTGACATCCACCGGGGCAAGGTCAGGGTCAAAGTCGGGCCCATGGTCAGCCAGTTCGCGGGAACGGCACGCTTCGTGGAACGGGACGAGGCCGCCCATCACGCCGTGATCAGCGCGGCCGGCAAGGACATGCGCGGGGGCGGCAACGCGTCCGCGACGGTCGACGCCCGGCTGCGCGGCGAGGGCACGGGCACGGTCGTGACGGTCAGCACGGACCTCAACATCAGCGGCAGACTGGCCCAGTTCGGCAGCGGCATGATCAAGGAGATCTCGGAGAAGCTGTTCGCGCAGTTCGTGGCGAACGTGGAGACGCAGTTGCTGGCGACGCGGGAGCAACCGGAGGAAGAACCGGAAACGGAGGTCGAGGCGGTACCGGAAGCGGAGGTGAAACCGGTACCGGAGACGGTCCCGACCTCCGTGGCCCCGCCGGCGCCGGCCGAGCCGCTGGACCTGATGCGGGTGGCCGGCGCCTCGGTGTACAAGCGGCTGATCCCCGTCGTCGTCGGGGCCGTCGTCGTCGCCGTGGTGGTCTACCTACTGCTCCGATGACACCAACTGGCCCGCTGCTGCCCGCAGTCGACCGGTCCGCCTTCGCCACCGCGCTGGCCACCCGGCTCAGGGAACACGGCGTGCCGGTGGGCCCGACCGCCGCCCGGGACTTCGTGCTCGCGCTGGCAGCGGTCCCTCCCAGGACACGGACGTCGCTGTACTGGACGGCCCGCGTCACTCTCGTACGCGACCATCCCCAACTGGCCCGCTTCGACGAGGTCTTCGACGCGGTGTTCGGGCAGTCCGTCCTCGCCCTCGACCCGAACGCACGCCGCAACGGGCACGGCGCGGGGGCCGACGGCCAGGACTCCGGGGGCACCGACGCTCACGGCGGTGACCCCGTCGGCGGTTCTGGGGTGCCATGGGTGACCCTCCCGCCCGTCGTGGCCACCGCCGACCACCATGCGGACCGCCCCCTCACCGTGCCCGAGCGCCTGCCGAGCGATCTGGCGGCAGCGGTGGACACACCGTTCGCTGAACTGGACCCGGATCAGGCCGAGTTGCTCGGCCGCTGGTTGGAGACGCGACTGCGCGAATGGCCCGTGCGCCGCACCCGGCGCCTCACCGTGCGGACGGGCGGTCATCGGGTGGCGATCCGGGAGACGGTGGCGCAGGCCCGGCGCACCGGCTGGGAGCCCGTACGGCTGGTCCGGGCGGGCCCGGTGGACCGGCCGCGCCGCGTCGTGGTGCTGTGCGACGTGAGCCGCTCGATGCAGGCACAGGCGGTGGCGTATCTGTACCTGATGCGGGCGCTAGCACTGACGACCCGTGCCGAGGTCTTCGCGTTCGCAACATCACTGACCCGGCTGACACCGATACTCGCGCACCACTCGGCACAGGAGGCTCTCGACGAGGCGACCGCCCGGGTCACCGACCGCTTCGGCGGCACCCGCATCGCCCACTCCCTGGGCACCCTCCTCGCCTCGCACCACGGCGGCACCCTGCGCGGCGCGCTCGTACTGATCGCCTCGGACGGCTGGGACGGCGACCCACCCCATCACCTGTCCACAGCCATGGCCAGACTCCACCGCCGCGCCCACACGGTGATCTGGCTCAACCCCCGCGCCGCAGCCCCCGGTTTCGCACCCCGCACGACGACGATGGCGGCGGCCCTGCCGTACATCGACCTGCTCCTACCGGCGGACACCTTCGGCGCGCTGCTACGGGTGCCGGGTGAGATGGCAAGACTCGGGGGGCCGCGCGGAGCGCGCCTCCCAGGGGCGCGGGGAACTGCGCGACCAGCCCCCACCGGCCCGCACAAAAACGACTACAGCCCCATCGGAGCCCTCAACTCCACAACGTCACATGAATCGCAGGCCGAAACCGCCCCGCAGTAACCCCCGCCCCACGCAGCATCGCCTGCGTAGCCCGAGGCGTAGTAACAAACCGCCGCAACTCCGCCGCAGCAACCGCCGCTTCACGATCGGGAAGGGTGAGCAGATTCCAGGAGCCACGCGCAGGAAGCTGAGGACCGGCAAGCTGACGGAGGTCACCCTCGGCGAGGTCTTTCGTCACGGCGAAGGCGACCGCCAGAGCAACTCCCTTGCCCCGCTTGGCCTCATCGACAGACGCGGCATGACTCTGAAAGATCCGCTGGTTGTGTTCCGGGATACCCAGCCGCCGCAGCACAGACGGCACCATCCCCGTCCGCCCGACCGCGGAAGGCCCCAACAACCAGGTCTGCCCCCGCAGTTCGGCCGCACCCGCACTCACCCCGGCCCCGGTCGCGAGCGGATGATCGGGCCCCACGACAGCGATGACCTGGTAGTTGAGGAAGTGCGTGCAGGTCATCGCGTCGTCGAGGGTGGCGGGGCGCGGGCCGATCGCCACGTCGACGGAGCGGTTGAGCAGCAGGGAGGCGAAGTTCTGCGGGCTGTGCACGCTCAGTTCGACGTCGAGGTCGTCCGCGCGCCCCGCGAACAGTTCGATCAGCCCGGGCGCCGCATGCTCGGCGAACAGACTCGACGCGGCGACACGCAGCAACCTCCGTCCGGAACCGGCCTGTCGGACTTCGAGGATCGTCCGGTCCTGGAGTCCCAGCAGCTCGGCGGCCCGGCTGGCCAGCCGCAGCCCGCCGGGCGTGAACGCGAGCCCGTTGGCCGTACGGGCGAACAGCTTGTCGCCGAGTTCCCTGCGCAGATGCGCGATGTGGATCGACACGGCCGACTCGGTCACCGCGAGATCGGCCGCGGCGGCCTTCACGGAACCGAGGCGGACAGTGGCGGCGAAGGCCCGTAACTGTGCCGGGGTCAACCAGAACCTCCCGCACTCACCACGGGTGCCCATTCACCTGTGCCGTGGACCTCAAATTAGCGCACCTGTTCGCCGAGGGCCATGGTCGCGCCGAGAGGTACCGGAACACAGGAAAAGCACAGACAGGAGAGTTCAGCGGTGCGCCAAAGTTCGTACACCGCGAGGGTGTTGACGTGCACACACCGGCCTGCAAAGGTCTGGACCTGGCGCAGCCAGTAGCGCCCCCACCGCCAGGAACTGGAGCCAGCGTGCCTGATCTGACACCCCCCACCGACAGCCCGGCGAGAGCCCCGAAGTCCCGCCGCCGGCGCCTGCGCCGCTCGGCCGTCGTCACCGTCCTCGGCGCGCTCGGCCTCGTGATCGGGCAGGCGACGGCCGCCCAGGCCAACGTGCTCACCCTGCTCCCGCAGAACGCCGACGGTTTCGACCAGACCTTCTCCCCGGCCTACGACTACGACGGCGACGGCTGCTACGCCACGGCCGCCATCGGTCTGGACGGCACCATCAACCCCGGGCTCAAGCTCGGCGGCGACGTCAACGGGCACTGCCACGACATGGCCCAGCTGAACAACGCCAACACGTACTCCCGCACCAAGTGCAACAACGACTGGTGCGCGATCATGTACGCCAGCTACTTCGAGAAGGACCAGGTCACGCTGGGTCCGGCGGCGATCGGTCACACCCACGACTGGGAGCACGTCGTGGTGTGGGTCAAGGACAACACGGCCCAGTACGTGTCGGTGTCGCAGCACTCCGCGTACCAGGTGTCGGCGGCCTCGGGGGTGCGCTTCGACGGCACACACCCCAAGATCGTCTACCACAAGGACGGCATCGGCTCGCACGACTTCCGCTTCGCCAACACCAACGACGAGCCCGCCGAGAACGCCACCGGCAACTGGTTCTACCCGCGTCTGGTGGGCTGGAACGGCTACCCGGCCGGTCTCAAGGACAAGCTCCTGGCCGCGGACTTCGGCTCGGCGACACTGAAGATCCGGGACAGCGACTTCAACTACGCCCTGTCCATCGCGGAGCCGTCCGGCATCTCGTTCGACCCGAACGCGTGATGCCGGCCCGGCCTCTGAACCTTCGTCACGGGCGGGTCTCGTAGCGCGGTTTCGGGGTCGGGTGGATGTTCTGGTTGAGGTGGAAAACGTTGTCCGGGTCACGGTCCGCCTTGATGCGGGCCAGCCGGTCGTAGTTGCCCCGGTAGCTGGCCCGGACACGTTCCTGTCCCTCGTCCATCATCATGTTCACGTAGGCGCCGCCCGCCGAGTACGGGTGCAGGGCCTCCTGGTAGTCGACGGCCCACCTCTTGATGAGTCCGGCGTTGGCGGGGTCCCCGTCGACGCCGGCGAAGACGGACGCCCAGCGTGCGTCGCGATACGCCCACGGGGTCTCGTCGTCGCCGACGTCGTGGGCGGCGCCGTCGATCGGGTAGAGGTGCATCGTGGACTGCGGGGTGGGGACCTCGGCGCCGAACTTGGCGTGGAGTTCCACGGCCTCGTCGGGGATGTCGTTGACGAAGTCGGCGCGCCAGTACCACTGGTCGCCGGGCGGGTAGAGCCCGTCGAACATGCGCTGCATGTCCGGGTGTTGCATCGGTCCGGCCGCGTGCAGCAGCGGTGCGGGCAGCGCGTCGAGCAGGGGCGCCATCTCGCGTGCGGCGGCCTCGGTGTCGGCGCCGGTCCAGCACCACACCACGCCGGCCGTCTTGCGCAGCCGGATCTCCTCGGGGAACGGCGGGGCGGGCGGGACGCTGCCGTGGAGGAAGAAGGCGTTCAGTTCGCGGGGTGCGTTCGGCAGGAACTCCCGGTAGGCGGTCAGGACTTCGGCGCTGATCTCGACCGGCCAGAAGGTGGGTCCCGCGACGACCGTGCTGATCTCGTGCAGGCGAAACAGGAACGAGGTGACGACTCCGAAGTTGCCGCCGCCGCCCCGGACCGCCCAGAACAGGTCGCTGTTCTCGTCGGCGCTCGCCCGCACCCGGCTGCCGTCGGCGAGGACGAGGTCCGCCTCCAGCAGGTTGTCGATGGTCAGCCCGCACTTGCGGGTGAGGTGGCCGAGCCCGCCGCCGGTGGCGATGCCGCCGACTCCGGTGGTGGAGATGATGCCGCTGGGGGTGGCGAGGCCGTGCGCGTTGGTGGCGCGGTCCACCTCGCCCCAGACACAGCCGCCGCCGACCCGGACCGTACGGGCCTCGGGGTCCACCTGGATGTCCTTCAGCGGGGAGAGATCGGCGACCACTCCCCCGTCGACGGTGCCGAGTCCGGCCCCGTGGTGGCCCCCGCCGCGCACCGCGAGGGGCAGGTCGTGGGCGCGGGCGAAGGCGATCACGCGGGCCACGGCGTCCACGTCGGCGCAGCGCGCGATAAGCGCCGGCCGTTTGTCGATCATCGCGTTGTAGACGGCGCGGGCCTCCGGGTAGGCGGTGTCGTCCGGGCCGATCAACTCCCCGGTGAAGCCGATCAGTTCACGGCGAGCGGTCTGTGCGGGTGTGCTGGACATGCGGTCCCCGTTTCGTGGTGCGCTGGATGACCTGCTTGTTGTATTTCGCCCGGAACGGCACGGTCATCCGTGCGGGTCACCCAGCTCGGGGCCGTCGGGTACCTACGTTTCGCCGTCCGGGAGCAGCCCGAGCTCCGTGGCGCGGGCCGCGGCCTGCCGCCTGGTGGGTGCGTCCAGCTTCTCCAGTACGGCCCGTACGTGGTTGTCGACGGTCCGCACGGACACCACGAGCCGGTCGGCGATCTCCGGGTTGGTCAGACCGTCCACGAGCAGCCTTACGACCTGGAGTTGGCGTTCCGTGAGACCGGCCGGGTTGTGCCGGGTCGCCGCGTGCGGGCCGCGCGGGACGCGGCGGACGCCGAGGTCGCGCAGCTCGGCGCGGACCAGGTGGGCGAGCGGGTCGGCGCCGAGCGCGTCGAGCCGGGCGAGCGCGGCGAGTTTGTCGGCCGGGTCGGGGCTCTCCGCGAGCGCGGCGGCGTGTTCGTAGGGGCAACCCGCCCTCTCCCACAGGTCCGCGGCCCGCTTCCAGTCGCCGGCGGCCTGGAGCGCGTACGGATGATCGCTGTCGTCGACGGCCGCGGGGTGCCCGGACTTGCCGAGCCAGTAGCCGAGTTCGGCCCGGTACGGCCCGTAGTCCAGCCGCCCCGCCTGCGCGTGCACCGGCCCGGCCGCGGCGACCGCCGCCGCGTGGTCGCCGCGCAGCCAGGCCGCCTCCGCCCGTACGGCCGCCACCGGTCCGGTGCGCTGCAACTCCCCGGCCCGTACGGCGATCTCCCAGGCCTGGACGAGGAGTTCGTCGGCGCCCGGCCTGCCGCGCCGGACCCGTACCCGTGCCAGGACGGTCAGCGCGGGACAGCGTGCCGGTACGAAGTCGTGCATCCCGTACTCGGCGTGCCGCTCGGCGCCGTCCCAGTCGGCGGCGGCGAGCCGGCGCATGGCCTGCTCGACGTGCAGGTAGTTGAGGAACCCCAAGTGCTCGGCGCGGTCGGCGAGTTCCATGGCCGGGGGCAGATAGCGGTCGGCCTCGGCGTACCGGAGGTTGTCGAGGAGGGACCAGATGATGTTGGCGTAGGACCGGCAGGCGTGTTCGACCTCGCCCGCGGCGAGCGCCACGGCGAGGCTCTCCTCCAACTGCCGTCGCCCGTCCGGGTCTCCGCTGCGCCAGCGGGCGGCGCCCACGTTGTTGAGGGCGTGGGCGAGGATCGCGGCGTCGTCCGCGCGGCGGGCCAGGGCGATGGCGCGCTCGCCGTGCGCGACGGCCTCGGCGTACCGGTCGGACAGCATGCGCAGTTGGGCGGTGTTGCTGAGCGCGAGCGCCAACAGCCGGTCGTCACCGGCGTGTTCGAGGACGGCGATGGCTTCCCGTGCCGCGTCCTGGGCCTCCTCGGCGTGGCCCGCCCACCAGTGGATGCGGGACAGCCAGCGCAGGTCGGCGCCGAGCGCGAGGGTGTCGCCCAGCGAGCGGCGCAGGGCCACGGCGTCCCGTTGGGCGGCGACGGCCTCGACGGAGTCGGCGATGGTGTAGCACTCCACGGCGTAGCGTTCGAGCAGGTCGGCGAGTTCGGCGGGGGTGTAGCGGTGGCGTTGCCGCAGCACGAGCCGGAGATGGGCGGCGGCCTCGCGATGGGCGCCCGCCTCGGTGGCGTCCCGGGCCGCGCGGTGGCCGTAGCGGGCGATGGCGTCGTGGTCGCCTGCCTGCGCGGCGTGGTGGACGATACGGGCCGGGTCGGAGCCCGGCCGGGCCACGAGCGCGGTGAGGGCGTCCCGGTTGAGGTCGATACGGCGGGCCGCGGGCAGGAAGTCGGCGATGGCTCGGCGGATCAACTCGTGCCGGAACGCGACCCGTTCGGGGCTCACGGCGAGCAGTCCGCGCTGTTCGGCCGCGGCCAGCCCGGCGACGCCGTCCGGCAACAGCGCGTCGACCAGGGGCCGTTCGACGGCCGAGGGCAGGACGGCGAGCTGCTCCAGCGCGTCCACGCTCCGGCCGTCGAGTCCGCGCAGCCGGGCGAGCACCGCGTCGACGACGGTCGGCGGCACGCCCCCGGTGCCGCCGGCGGCCAGGACCTCGGTGACGAAGAAGGGATTGCCCGAGGTCACCTCGTAGACCTGTGCCGGGTCGAGCCGGCTGGCCGAACTGAGCGTGCGTACCGCGGACTTGGAGAGGCGGGCCAGCGGCAGCCGGTGCACGCGGTCGGCGCGGGACGCCTGGCCCAGCAGGTGGCGCAGCGGATGCTCACGGCTGAGTTCGTCGTCCCGGTAGGTGAGGACGAGTACGGCGGGGAGCTGTGCCATCCGCCGCACCAGGAAGCGTAGGGCGTCCAGTGAGGCCTCGTCGGCCCAGTGGACGTCCTCCACGACGAGTACCGTCGGACGCGGTATCCCGGCCAGTTCCTCCCGCAGTGCTTCGTAGACGCGCTGACGGTCGCCGCCCTCCACGACGGCGTGGGCGAGTTCGGCGCCGACGCTGCCGACGAGGTCACGGAACGGGCCGAGGGGGCGGCGGGTGGCGAGATCGTCGCACTGCCCGAGGAGGATGCGTGAGCGAGGGGGCAGCCGGTCCGGCATGGCCCTCACCAGGCTCGACTTGCCGATGCCGGCCTCGCCGAAGACGAGCGCCACGGATCCGGCCCCGTCCGCCGCCTCACGTGCGGCCGTTGCCAGTAGCGCCAATTGGGGCTCGCGCTCCAGGATCCCCCGATCCACGCCGTCGATTCTGCCATCCGCCGGGAGATCCCGTCCGGGTGTCGCGGGCCGGACCACCGACGGCCACCCGCAGCTCCCGCTGGACCGGACTGCCGAACTCGCCCGGGCTAACGGCCGGTTCGCGGGACCTGTTTCGCCACCCGCACCGGCTTGATCTGGTGTCTGCGGCGCGGCTTGGGGGCGTCGAGCATGCTGACGCCGTTGTAGTTGCGGCCGCGGATGTAGAACACGGGCGTGGCCACGAAGGTGACGAAGACGGCGACGACGCTGACGGAGAAGAGGAGCGGCAGCGACTGCCCCTCGGGGAGGGTCTTGCCGCCCTCGTGGACGGCGTAGGCGAACGCGGTGACGAAGGCGATCAGACACAGCGCCCCGACGACGCGCAGGATGGTCGCGAGCGTGCGCGTGGTGGACTGGTCGCGAACCTCGGCCAGCAGGGACGCCGAGCACTCGGTGCAGGTCAGCTCCACCGTGTGCTTGCCCGACGGGGGCCGCTTGACCACGTAGTGCGCGTCGGTCCAGGTGATCGTGCGCGTCTTCGGTGTCAGGAATCCGCCCGTGACCTTGTCACTGAGGATGTGCCGCACCGCGACCTCCGTGGTCCCCGTTGTGTTCATGGCTCCTCCGACATGCGCACCCTGACGATCATCACAAAGCTTGCACAGTGTGACCTGTGAGAACCGACCACTCAATGGTCCTGGTGATTTCTTTTCCTTCGCCTACAACTTCTCAACTCAGCCATGGCGTGCGGGACTTCTCTGGTCGCACCTCTTGACGCCTTTGGTGCAGACCTTTAGGTTCACCAGCCAACAGACCTCCCATGAATGCATTCCCCGCTCACATATGTGAACACCCGTGTTCACATCTCACCGCCCTCCAGCCGGCGGCGTCCACCCCCCACCCCAGGACGAAAGGGCCCTCGTCATGCAACGCCTCGCCCTGCGCTGCGCCCTCGCGCTCTCCCTCGGCCTCACCGCCGTCGGCACCCTCGGCGCCCCCTCCGCCTCGGCCGCGACCGGCACCATCACCGGCCTCGGCGGCAAGTGTCTCGACGTCGCCGGCGCCGGTTCCGCCGACGGCACGGCCGTACAGATCTACGACTGCAACGGCACCGCCGCCCAGCAGTGGACGGTCGGCACCGACGGGACCATCCGTGCCCTCGGCAAGTGCCTTGACATCACCGGCAATTCGACGGCCAACGGAGCCCAGCTCCAACTGTGGACCTGCGGTGGCGGCACCAACCAGAAGTGGACGGTCACCGCCGCGCGCGACATCGTCAACCCGACCGCGAACAAGTGCCTTGACGTCACGGGGAGTTCCTCGGCCAACGGCACCCGCACCCAGATCTGGACCTGCTCCGGCGCCACCAACCAGAAGTGGACCGCGCCCGCCGCCGGCGGCACGACCCCGCCCACGACCGCCCCGATGGCCGTCGCGCCGTACCTCTACAACGGCTGGGGCAACCCGCCCAGCCCCACGACTGTCATGAACGCAACCGGCGTGAAGTGGTTCACGCTCGCGTTCGTCCTGAGCAACGGCTACTGCAACCCGCAGTGGGACGGCGGCCGGGCGCTGACCGGCGGAGTCGACCAGTCGACCATCAACACCGTCCGCGCAGGCGGCGGCGACGTCGTCCCGTCCTTCGGCGGCTACAGCGGCAACAAGCTGGAGAGCTCCTGCTCCAGCGCGGGCGAACTGGCGGCGGCCTACCAGAAGGTCATCAGCGCCTACTCGCTGAAGGCCATCGACATCGACATCGAGGCCGACGCGTACAGCAACGGGACCGTGCAGCAGCGGACCGTGGACGCGCTGAAGACCGTCAAGGCCAACAACCCGGGCATCAAGGTGTACGTCACCATCGGCACCGGCCAGAGCGGTCCCGACACGAGTCTCATCAACCGGGCCGCCTCGTCCGGACTGACCGTGGACGCCTGGACGATCATGCCGTTCGACTTCGGCGGCGCGGGCCAGAACATGGGCACGCTCACCCAGCGGGCGGCCGAGGGCCTGAAGACCGCGCTGAAGAACGCGTACGGCTACAGCGACGACGCGGCCTACCGGGACATGGGCATCTCGTCGATGAACGGCATCACCGACAACAGCGAGACCGTCACCACAGCCGACTTCCAGACCATCCTGAGCTACGCGCAGGCGCACCACCTCGCGCGGCTGACGTTCTGGTCGGCCAACCGTGACCGGCCCTGCCCCGGCGCCTACCCGAACGACGACACCTGCTCGGGCGTGAGCCAGAGCAACTGGCAGTTCACCAGCATCTTCGCCCAGTACACCGGCTGACGTACGCCCCCCGCGACCTTCCTCCCCAACCCCCCATCACCACAGGAGAATCCGTGCTCAGACGGAAAAGACTGTCCGGCCGCCACGTCATACCGAGAGCGCTCACGGCCGTCGCGCTCGTGGCGACCACCGTGACCGGCATCGAGTTCGCCACGCAGGGCTCGGCGAGCGCGGCGGGCACGGCAGCCGCCGCGATACCGACCGGCTACACCACCGTGGTCAACAAGGGCAGCGGCAAGTGTGTCGACGCCCGCTCCGCCGCGAGTGCCGACGGCACCGCCGTCCAGCAGTACACGTGCAACGGAAGCACCGCGCAGAACTGGCAGTTGGTCGCCACCGACGGCGGCTACTTCCGCGTGAACAGCAACCTGAACGCCGCCTCGGCCTGGGACGTCACCGGCGTCTCGACCGCCGACTCCGCGCTCATCCAGCTGTGGACGTACTCCGGCGGCAACAACCAGCAGTGGCTGCCGGTCGTCGAGTCCGACGGCGCCTACCACTTCGTCAACCGCAACAGCGGCAAGTGCCTCGACGTGCCGAGCGCGTCGACCGCCGACAGCGTGCAGTTGGCGCAGTACACCTGCAACGGCACGGCCGCGCAGTCCTTCACCCTGGGCGGTGCCACGACGAACCCGCCCGGCACCCCGGACTTCGGTCCCAACGTGACGGTGTTCGACCCGTCGATGTCGGCGGCCGGCATCCAGTCCAAGCTGGACTCGGTCTTCTCCCAGCAGCAGACCAACCAGTTCGGTTCGGCCCGCCAGGCCCTGCTGTTCAAGCCGGGCACGTACAGCGCGAACGCCAACGTCGGCTTCTACACACAGGTCGCGGGTCTCGGCTTCTCGCCGGACGACGTGACGATCAACGGTTCCGTGCACGCGGAGGCCGACTGGTTCCAGGGCAACGCGACGCAGAACTTCTGGCGCGACGCCGAGAACCTGTCGGTCAACCCCACGGGTGGCACCGACCGTTGGGCCGTCTCGCAGGCCGCGCCGTACCGGCGCATGCATGTGCGCGGCAACCTGGCGTTGGACGACGGCGGTTGGTCCAGCGGCGGCTTCATCTCCGACACCAAGGTCGACGGCCAGATCCAGTCCGGGACCCAGCAGCAGTTCCTCACCAGGAACTCCACGATGGGCAGTTGGTCCGGCTCCAACTGGAACATGGTCTTCGTCGGCGACCAGGGCGCACCCGCCCAGTCCTTCCCGACGTACACCAACGTCGCCAGCTCCCCGACGATCCGCGAGAAGCCCTTCCTCTACGTCGACAGCGCGGGCGCCTACCAGGTGTTCGTGCCCGGACTTCAGTCCAACGCCGTCGGTACGACGTGGAGCGGGAAGACCCCGGCGGGCAAGTCCCTGCCGATCGACCAGTTCTACATCGTCAAGCCCGGCGCCACCGCGGCCGACATGAACACCGCGCTCGCGGCCGGCAAGAACCTGCTGGTCACCCCGGGCGTGTACCACCTCAACCAGACGATCAACATCACCCGCCCCGACACGGTCGTGCTGGGCATGGGCCTGGCCACCTTCGTGCCGGACGGCGGGATCACCGCGATCTCCACGGCCGACGTGGACGGCATCGAGCTGGCGGGTCTGCTGGTCGACGCGGGCACCACCAACTCCGCGACGCTGGTGCAGATCGGCCCGTCCGGTTCGACCGCCTCGCACGCCTCCGACCCGACGCAGTTGTCCGATGTCTTCGTCCGCATCGGCGGCGCCACCGTCGGCAAGGCCACCAACTCCGTGGTGATCAACAGCGCCAACACGATCATCGACCACACCTGGATCTGGCGGGCCGACCACGGCAACTCCGGCACGGTCGGCTGGACCACCAACACGGCGGACACCGGACTGATCGTCAACGCCGCCAACGTGACGGCGTACGGCCTGTTCGTCGAGCACTTCCAGAAGACCCAGGTCGTCTGGAACGGCAACGGCGGCAGAACGTACTTCTTCCAGAACGAGATGCCCTACGACCCGCCGAACCAGGCCTCGTGGATGAACGGCACCGGCAAGGGCTATCCCGCCTACAAGGTCGCCGCCTCGGTAACCACCCATGAGGCGTGGGGACTTGGCAGCTACTGCTACTTCAGCAGCAATTCGAGCGTGGTCGCCGATCGCGCCTTCGAGGTGCCGAGCGTGTCCGGGGTCAAGTTCCACGACATGGTGACCGTCTCACTGGGCGGGGTCGGCACGATCAGCCACATCATCAACAGCACCGGCGGACCGTCCAACTCCAGTAGCAACGTCGCCTACTTGACCAACTACCCGTAGACCGAGACCGCACGGAAAGGATCGATCACTCCATGAACTCCATCAGATCCGGTTCCACCCGCGCGCTCCTGCGGGTCCTCCTCCTGCTGGCGACGCTGCTCGGCGTCGCGGCCGTACCGCCCGCCGCCCAGGCGAGCACGGCGGCGACGCCGTTCAAGATCCTCGCGCTCTACAGCGGGACCTACGACGCGGCGCACATCGACTTCGACAAGGAGGCGAACGTCTGGTTCCCGCAGCAGGCGGCGGCCAACGGCTACACCTACACGGCCAGCACCAACTGGGACCTGCTCGCCAACGGCGGGGTCAACGCGTACCAAGTCGTCCTGTTCCTCGACGACCTGCCGCAGACCTCCGCCCAACGCACCGGTTTCGAGGCGTACATGAGGGGCGGCGGCGGCTTCATGGGCTTCCACGTCTCGGCCTTCACGACCGACGCGGCGAGCTGGTCCTGGTACCACAACACGTTCCTCGGCTCGGGGAACTTCGTGTCCAACACCTGGGGTCCGACCGCGGTGACCCTGAAGGTGGAGGACCACTCGATCCCGCCCACAGCGGCCCTGCCGGCCACGTTCACCTCGTCGGTCAGCGAGTGGTACAGCTGGTCCAACGATCTGCGGCAGAACCCGGACATCAAGATCCTGGCGTCGATCGAACCGAGCAGCTTCCCGGTCGGCACGGATCCCAACCAGTCCTGGTACAGCGGGTACTACCCGATCCTGTGGACCAACACGAAGTACAAGATGCTGTACGCGAACTTCGGCCACAACGCGATGAACTACACGACCAACACGCGGCTGTCGTCGACGTTCGCGAGCGCCACCCAGAACCAGTTCCTGCTGAACGGACTCAAGTGGCTCGGCGGGGGCGACACTTCGACGCCGCCGACGGACACCCCGATCTCCGAGACCTCCTGGTACTCCGTGCAGAACGGCGGCAACGGCACGTGTGTGGACGCCCGTTCGGCGGCCACCACCAACGGGACGGCGATCCAGCAGTACGCCTGCAACGGCACGACGGCGCAGCAGTACCAGTTCCGCTCCACCGACAGCGGGTACATGGAGATCACCGCGCGCGGCAACCCGGCGCAGGTCATCGACGTGACCGACCGCTCGACGGCGGACAACGCGCCGTTGCAGCTGTGGGCCTACTCCGGCGGCACGAACCAGCAGTGGCAGCCCGTGCGTGAGACCAGCGGGCGCTACCACTTCGCCGCCCGGCACAGCGGCAAGTGCCTGACCGCCGCCGCGGCGGCGACCAACAGTGTCCAGCTCACCCAACGGACCTGTGACGGCTCCGCCGCGCAGTCCTTCCAACTCACCGTGCAGTCCTGAGCCACCGCACGGCGGAACAAGGGCGCCTCCCACCGCACGGACGCGGTGGGAGGCGCCCTTGTTCCGCCCCGCGTTTTCATCACTAACGGATGACTGTTGTCAGCGATACCCAACCACTGTTATCGTCGATTACATGAACACGAGATCGCTGATAATCGAGGCGGCGGCGGAGCTGATCGCCCAGTCGCCCAGCGGCGACGTCTCGACACGGGCCGTGTGCGACGCGGCGGGTGTCCAACAGCCTGTGCTGTACCGGCTGTTCGGCGACAAGGACGGGCTGCTGGCCGCGACGGTCGACCACGTCTGGGACCAGTACCTGGAGACGAAGCGCGCCGCCGAGAAGTCGGCGGACCCGCTGCAGGACCTGCTCGCCGGGTGGGACAGCCATGTGGCGTTCGCGCTGGCGCATCCCAACGCCTACAAGTTGATGTTCGCCCCGGCGCTGCGCTCCACGCCGGAAGCGGCGCGGGAGGCGCTGCGCATCCTCCGCGCGGTCCTGGAGCGGCTCGCCGCGCAGGGCCGGATGCGGATCGCACCGGGGATCGCGGCACAGATGGTCATGACGGCCACCACCGGTGTGGCGCTGGCGCTGATCACCCGCCCCGAGCTGTACCCGGACGCCGTGCTGTCGACGCTGGTCCGGGACGCGATGGTCCAGGCGATCCTGCTCGACCCGGCGGCGGACACGACCGTCCACGACGCCCGCGCGGCGGCGGCCACCACGCTGCTCTCGTCCCTCGACGACCTCACCCCCGAACCGTTCACCCCCGCGGAGTCGGCCCTGCTCGGCCAGTGGCTCACGCAGATCCCCACCACACAGAAGGACTCTCACCATGACTGACACCGACACCCCCACCCGCGTCGCCCTGATCACCGGCGGTTCCGGCGGCATCGGTCGCGCTGTCGCCGAGCGGCTGGCCCAGGACGGCATCGCGGTCGGCGTGCACTACGCGGGCAACAAGGCCAGGGCCGACGAGACGGTCGCCGCGATCGTCGCGGCCGGCGGCAGGGCGATCCCGGTCGGCGGTGACGTCGCCGACGAGGAGGCGATGTCCGCCGCGTTCGACGCGGTCGAGGCGGAGTTCGGCGGCATCGACGTGGTCGTGAACACCGCCGGGATCATGGCCCTGTCCCCCATCGCCACCCTGGACCTCGACGACCTCGACCGTATGCACCGCACCAACATCCGCGGCACGTTCGTCGTCTCCCAGCAGGCGGCCCGCCGGGTGCGCGGCGGCGGCGCGATCATCAACTTCTCCACCACCGTCACCCGCACCAAGTTCCCGACGTACGGCGGCTACGTGGCGAGCAAGGCCGCGGTCGAGGCGATGACCCTCGTCCTGGCCCGCGAACTCCGCGGCAAGGACATCACCGTCAACGCCGTCGCCCCCGGCCCCACCGCGACTCCCCTGTTCCTGAACGGCAAGGACGGCACGACGATCGAGAACCTCGCCAAGGCCTCCCCCTTGGAACGCCTGGGCACCCCGGACGACATCGCCGAGTCGGTCGCCTTCCTGGCCGGCCCGGCCCGCTGGATCAACGGTCAAGTACTGTTCGCCAACGGCGGGTTGGCGTGACGGGGAGAAGAATCCAGAGATGACCTACGTTCTGCAGGCAGTGATCGCCGGAGACGACCTGCTCCGTTCCGCCGCACAGAAGGTGCCGGGCGCCCGAGTGGCCTCTCTCGGCCAGGGCCTGTCGCTGCTGCCGATGACGAGCGAGGTGCTCGACGCCGTCTCGGCCGGCGACACCGCTCGGTCCCTGGGGTTCTGGCGGCTGCCGGCCGGCTTCGAGCGCAGGCTCGCCGAGTGGTCCACCGCGGGACCGGTCGCCTATGTGGAGGCCGAGTACTTCGGTGGGGCCGGCGAGCAACGGGTCGTCGTCTGGGCCGACGGGGCACTCGCGTGGGGGCCGTCGGACCAGCGGGCGATGGGGATCAGCCCGATCTCGCAGGCCCTGCGCCGACTGGGCGCCACCAGCGGTCCGGGCCAGGACGAGTTCACCGCCGTGGGCCTGGACCGCCACCGGCACAACGACGACTGGATCCCCTCTTCCCCGTGACGGCCCACCCGCCCCAACTACCCCACCGCGTCCGCCACTTCCCGCCGGTACGACTCCCCGCCCCCGAACAGCTCCTCGGACACGGCCCGTACGGCGTTGACGACCAGCGGCGCGACCAACTCCAGCGGGGCGCGCCCGTCGCCGACGACCGAGATCGCGCCGATCGGGCCGTCCGGTCCGCGCAGCGCGAGGCCGACGCAGCCGAGGTCGGGGAAACACTCGCCCCGGTCGATCGCCAGCCCGTTGCGCCGGCGCACCGTGCTCAACTCCCGGTGCAGGAGGTCGAGTCGGCCGATGCTGTGCGAGGTGCGGCACTCCATCGACTGCTGGTACCGGGCGTCGATCTCCTCCGGGCTCAGCCAGGCGAGCATCGCCTTCCCCAGCCCGGTGCAGTGGGCGACCGCACGCCCGCCGACCCGCGACGGGATGTCGACCGCGGCCCGGCCGCCGACCTTGTCGAGGTAGTAGATCTCCGGGCCGTCGAGCACGGCGAGATGGACGACCATCTTCGTCCGGACGGCCAGGTCCAGGAGTTGGGGCGCGGCCGCCGCGCGCAGGGTGCTGTGCCCGATCTCCCGCCCGCCGAGACCGAGCGCACGCGGTCCCAGCGCGTACCCGGCGACCGTGTGGTGCAACCAGTCCAGGCGCACCAGTTGATCGAGGATCCGATGGGTGGTGGAACGCGGGAGGTGGGTCCGGCGGGACACCACTTCCAGGGTGAGATGTGTCTGGGGCCGCTCGAAGAGGTCCATGATCAGCGTGACGCGCTCCATCATCGACGGTGGCAGCGCATGCCGGTCGGCCTCGTATCGCGGTTCCAGGCGAAGGGCAGACGTCATCGTCAATGCCTCTCTGCTCAAACTGAAATCAATTCTAGTTCGGCGCCGTTCGTCAACGTATCAACGGCGTCGGACGCGGGCCAAGAGGCGTGCACGAGTTTATTGGTACGCCCGGTCTAATCAACGCGTCAAGAGCCGCTCCCCGGTGCGTGGTCCGGGGAGCGGCTCTGCGGAGAGGCGCGGTCAGCAGCCGCGCGTCAGGTCGAGCGCGATGTCCACGATCATGTCCTCCTGACCGCCGACCAGCCCGCGCCTGCCCACCTCCTGGAGGATGGTGCGCGCGTCCAGGCCGTACTGCGCGGCCGCCGTCTCGGCGTGCCGCAGGAAGCTGGAGTAGGCGCCCGCGTAGCCGAGGGTGAGGGTCTCCCGGTCGACGCGCACCGGCCGGTCCTGGAGCGGTCGTACCAGGTCGTCGGCGGCGTCCTGGAGCGCGAACAGATCGCAACCGTGCTTCCAGCCGAGGAGGTTGGCGACGGCGACGAACGGTTCGATCGGGCAGTTGCCCGCACCCGCGCCCTGTCCGGCGAGGGACGCGTCGACCCGGGTCACACCCTCCTCCACCGCCGTCACGGAGTTGGCGACCGACAGGGAGAGGTTCTCGTGCGCGTGGATGCCGATCTGGGTCTCCGGATCGAGCACGTCCCGGTAGGCGCGGATACGGTCGCGCACGCCGTCCATGGTCAGCCGGCCGCCGGAGTCCGTGACGTACACGCAGTGCGCGCCGTAGGACTCCATCAGCCGTGCCTGGCGGGCGAGTTCGGCGGGGTCGGTCATGTGGGCCATCATCAGGAACCCGGAGACGTCCATGCCGAGTTCGCGCGCGGTGGCGATGTGCTGCGCGGCCACGTCGGCCTCGGTGCAGTGGGTGGCGATCCGCACCGAGCGGACCCCGAGGGAGTACGCCTGCTTGAGTTCGGCGATGGTGCCGATGCCGGGCAGCAGCAGGGACGTCAGCGTCGCCCGGTGGATGGCGCCGGCCGCGGCCTCGATCCATTCCCAGTCGGTGTTGCTGCCGGGGCCGTAGTTGAGACTGCCGCCGGAGATGCCGTCGCCGTGGGCGACCTCGATGGCGTCCACGCCCGCCTGGTCCAGGGCCGCGCTGATCGCGGCCACCTTCGCGGGCGTGATCCGGTGTCGGATGGCGTGCATACCGTCCCGGAGGGTGACGTCCTGCACATAGAGCCTGGGGGTCACCGGGTCACCTCGCTGGAGAAGCGCTGGGCGATGCGCTCGGCGACCCGCAGGGCGGCCGAGGTCATGATGTCGAGGTTGCCCGCGTAGGCGGGCAAGTAGTGGGCGGCACCCTCGACTTCGAGGAACACGGACACCTTGGTGGTGACCTCGGAGGCGTCGCCGGTGAAGAGCGTGTGCACCGGATCGCCGGCCGGGATCGGCGTGAACTGCACCTGCTGCTTGAGCCGGTAGCCGGGCACGTACTCGGCGACCGCGTCGACCATGCCCTCCACGGAGGCCCGCACCTGCTCCTGGTCCGCGTCGCCGATCAGGCAGTACACGGTGTCCCGCATGATCAGCGGCGGCTCGGCAGGATTCAGCACGATGATCGCCTTGCCCCGCTGAGCGCCGCCCACCTTCTCGATCGCGGCGGAGGTGGTCTCGGTGAACTCGTCGATGTTGGCCCGGGTTCCGGGTCCGGCCGACTTCGAGGCGATCGACGCGACGATCTCGGCGTACGGCACCGGTGTGATCCGGCTGACCGCGTGCACGATCGGGATGGTGGCCTGGCCGCCGCAGGTGACCATGTTGAGGTTGTCGGCATCGCCCGCGAGGTGCTCGTCAAGGTTCACCGGCGGCACGACGTACGGTCCGATGGCGGCCGGGGTGAGGTCGACGAGCCGTTTGCCGTACGGGGCGAGGCGCTTGGCGTTCTCGACGTGCGCCTTCGCGGAAGTGGCGTCGAAGACGATCCCGATGTCGTCGAAGCCGTCCATCCGGATCAGCCCGTCCACGCCCTCGTGCGTGGTCGGCACCTTCAGGCGCGCGGCGCGGGCGAGGCCGTCCGAGTCCGGGTCGATGCCCACCATCGCGGCCATCTCCAGGGTCTCGGACAGCCGCAGCACCTTGATCATCAGGTCGGTCCCGATGTTGCCGGAACCGATGATGGCCACCTTGGTCTTCGTCATCCCTGTTCCTTCGAAGAGTCCGATGAGTCCGGTTCGTTGGCCGAGAACGTCGCGGTCACCGTGCCGAGGCCCGACATCTCGGCCCGTACGGTGACTCCCGGCGGGGTGGGGACGAGCGGACCCAGCGCTCCGGAGAGCACGACCTGACCGGCCCGCAGCGGGTCGCCGAACTCCCGGGCGGTGCGCGCCAGCCACAGCAGCGCGGCGAGGGGGTCGCCGAGGCAGGCCGTGCCGTCCCCCTCCGAGGCGAGCTTCCCGTCGGCGTAGAGCCGCATGGTCACGTCCCGGGGTTCGAACGCCTTCAACTCGACCCGCTCGGCGCCGAGTACGAACAACCCGCTGGACGCGTTGTCGGCGACGGTGTCGGTGATCGCGATGTCCCAGTCGGCGACCCGGCTGTCCACGATCTCCAGCGCGGCGACGGCGTACGCCACGGCGGACCGCACCCGCTCGATGTCCAGTTCGCCGTCGTCGAGGTCGGCGGCGAGGACGAACGCGATCTCCGCCTCGACCCTCGGTTGCAGCAGCCGTTCGCTCGGTACGGCCGGCAGTGCGCTGACGTCCATGTCGGCGAGGAGCACCCCGAAGTCGGGCCGGTCGACGCCGACTTGGCGCTGCACCGACTCGGAGGTCAGCCCGATCTTGCGGCCGACGACCCGTGCGCCGGCGGCGATCCGGTCGGCCACAATGCGTTGTTGGACGGCGTAGGCGAGGCTGATGTCGGTGGCGCCGAGCAAGTCCCGTACGGGGGCGCACGGTTGACGGTCACGGGCCGCGCGTGTCAGTCGTACGACCGCCTCGGCCACCCCCGCCGCACGGTCCGCCGCCGCCCTCGGTTCCCAAACGTCTGTCATTCGCATCCTCAACTCGTGATGGTCTCCAGCCTGGGCATCGGTGCCCGATCACGGTCACGCGCGTTCCGCTCACCGGGACTCGATCCGGGGCGGAATCGGGCCTGGACGAACCGTCTCGCTCAGCGAGATACCGGGGCGGAGCCGCGCAGTTGGCTCGATACCGTCGCCCGCACATTGCGAGAGGTTGTGGCGTTGAGCCGCGCTCGGCCGTCGAGAAGCGTCAGCACACCTGAGGAGGTCAGGATGACCAGCAACGAGGACGTCTACGACGTGATCGTGGTCGGGTCGGGCGGAGGACTGGTCGGTGCCTATCTGGCAGCGGCACGCGGCCTGCGGACGCTCGTCATCGAGAAGACCGACCGGGTCGGCGGTACGACCGCCTACTCCGGTTCCGGTCTGTGGTACCCCGGTTCCGCGCCCATGCGGCGGGCCGGTCTTGACGAGAGTGTCGAGGACGCGCGGACCTATCTGCGCGAGTCCGTCGACGACGAGTCGCGCGAGCCGCTCCAGGAGGCCTATCTGCGGGCCGGCGTGCAGCTGATCGACGAGTTGGAGCAGAACCCGTGGTTCCAGTCGTTCGTGCATCTCCCGGTGCCGGACTACTATCCGTCGGTCACCGGCTCGTCCCCCACCGGGCACACCGTGTTCCCGCCGCAGGTCACCGTCGCCGAACTCGGAGCACACGCCGAACTGGTCCGCGCCTGCCTGCCCACCCAGCGGTGGGGCCACGACGAGGGGCCGGTCCTCAGCGGTGGCCGCGCGTTGATCGGCAGGACGCTGGCGGCGTTCCTGGAGACGGGCCACGGCTCGCTCCGCCTCAACACCGCGTTGGAGGGCCTCGTTGTCGAGGACGGCAGGGTCGTCGGCGTGGAGGCCGTGAGCGACGGCGAACAGGTCACGTTCCGCGCCACGGGTGGCGTGATCCTCGCGGCCGGCGGCTTCGAGCGCAACCGCGACCTGCGCGCGAAGTACCAGCCGGTTCCGGAGCACGGCAGCGAGTGGACGCACGGCGCCCCGGGCAACACGGGCGACGCGCTCCAGGCCGGCATCGCGATCGGTGCCGCCACCGACCTGCTCGACGCGGCCTGGTTCACGCCAGGACTCGTGTGGCCGGACGGCCTGCCGCTCTTCCACACGGGCACCCGGGGCGGAATCTGGGTCAACGCGGCCGGCGAACGCTTCGTCAACGAGACCCGCCCCTACGACCAGGCGGGCCGCGAGATAGTCCACCTGCATGCCACCACCGGCGTCTCGCACATCCCCGCCCACTGGATCATCGACCAGCGCCAGCTCGACCGGGACAGCTTCGGCGGCCCCCACGACCAGCCGGTCCGGCCCGAGTGGTTCGAGTCCGGAGCACTCAAGAAGGCTGATTCCCTTGAGGAGTTGGCGAAGCTGATCGACGTACCCCTCGATGCCCTGCGCGCGACCGTCGAGGAGTTCAACGGCTACGCGCGGACCGGGGTCGACGAGAAGTTCCATCGTGGCGAGACGCCCTGGGACCAGATGGCTCAGTACGTCCTGGGCTTCCCCGCCCTGCCCGAACTGAACTACCCGGCACCGCCCGCCACGAACGAGTGGCCCAATCCGCTGCTGCCCCCGCTGGACACCCCGCCGTACTACGTCGCGACCATCCTCCCCGCCGACATCGGCACCAAGGGCGGCCTCAAGATCGACGAGCACGCCCGGGTGCTGCGCCCGGACGGACAGCCCATCGAGGGGCTGTACGCGTCCGGGAACACGGCCGGCGCGATGACGGGACGCGTGTACCCGGGCGCGGGGGCTCCCATCGGTTCGAGTGTCGCGTTCTCGTACCTCGCCGTGCTCGACATCGAGAGCGGCACGGACTGACCGGTCAGAGCCAGCGCCGGAACGGCTCCCGGAACACCACCACGTCCGGACGCCTTCGCCCCACCGCCTTCTCCGCGAGAGCCGTCGCGGAGAAGTGCGATGCGGCCACAGGCCAGGCGATGACCACCGCCGAGAGGGCGACCATGATCGGATACTCGGTGATGAGCTGGTCCGCGCTCCAGTACGTCAGCAGGGTGAAAGCCGACATGAAAGACGCGGGAAGCGAGAACACCCCCAGCACAAGGGCGACTCCCAGTGCTGTCTCCAGAAGGGGCATCGCGAATCCGAAGAAATGCGGCCGGCCCGCGAGCGCGAAATCCGCGAAACTCTTGAAGTAACCCGGAACCCTGCTGTTCGACTTGGCACTGTTCGCCACCAGCAGGATGTCCGCGGCCCCGAAATGCGCCCGGTATTTGAGCGTTCCTTCATGGAGCCACAGAACACCGAGGGTGACTCTGACCGCGCCGGCGAGGACCGCCGCGATCGGAGTCGGCCGCGAACGAGACGACTTCATGACAGTTTCGCGGCGCCGAATACCGCCTTCGCCTTGTCGCAGTGGATGACCACGGTGGTGTACCCGGCCGCGTCGACTCCACTGAGCGCGAACATCTGGGACGCCTTGTCGAACTTGACGGCACCGAGCTGCTTGCCCGCCGACACTGCGGCTTCGTCCGTGCCGTTCGTGAGGTAGACATGCAGGTCCGGACCCTCGTCGGACGTGAATCCGGAGAGCGTGACGTCCGAACCGCTCACCTGCGCGGAGCCGGTCACCTTCTTGCCGTTGAGCCCCGCGAACATTCCCGTCCTGTCGGCCGACTTCATCGCCGCCTTCGAGGCCGACATGGAGGGTGCCGCTTTCGCGCTGGAGTCGCTGTTGTCGGACCCACCACACGCCGTGAGCGTGAAGGAAAGGGCAACGAGAGCCACGCCGACGAACCCGATTTTCCGCATGCCGAACATCCTGTTCTTGATTCCGCTGGGAATCGGCGGCAAGAGGAACGGGCTGCCGCCGACGGGAACCAAGCTACCCACGGAATACGGGAAATGACGCCGTGGCCCGGGGGACGTAAGAATTGCTTCACATTTACGCGGCGCCCACGACGACCCCGGCGAGCTGCGACTACGGCGTGAGGAGCAGCCGTGCGGCCAGGCGCATGTTGGTCTCCGCCTCCGCCGTGGAGAGCTCCTCGGTGAGCAGGGCCACGAACAGCCCCCACCAGCCGTAGATGAGCAGGCGCGCCCTGCTGCGGTCGGTCGCCGAGGCCTCGCGGACGCCGCCGCAGAGGAGCCGCAGGATGGCCTGTCCCAGGGCGCTGTCGACGAGGTCCGTGCGGGCCGGGACGACACTCGTGTACTCGGTGAACGACGACAGTGCCACCGCCGAGGCGAGCAGGGGGCTGTCCAGCAGCTTCACGCTGAGCGTGATGAGCAGCTCCGCGATCTCGGCGGCGGCGTCCGTGCCCCCGTCGGCTACGCGCTCGCGACCGTCCTCGTGACCGCCGACGAACTGCTCGATGTGCCACTCCAGGACCGCCATGAACAGGTACGGCTTGGAGGGGAAGTAGCGGTACAGGGTGGCGATGGCGACGCCGGCCTCCTTGGCCACGTCGTGCATCTGCACGCTGGCCAGCCCCTCGCGGGCGCCGAGTTCGGAGGCGGCGCGGAGTATGCGGACCCGGCGGGCGGCCTGGCCGCTCGACATCGGGGCCGCCGGTTGCCGTCCCTCAGCGGGTCTCGCCACGTCGCCCCCCACGTCGTCCGGTGCTCCCGCCGACGCTCAGGACGCCTCGGGGCGGGTCAGGAAGGCCAGGACCGTGCTCTCCCAGGCCTCCTTCTGCTCGATCATGGCCCAGTGGCCGCAGTCGGGCAGCACATGCAGTTCCGCTTTGGGAATCGTACGCATCGGGATCAGCGCGCTCTCCAACGGTGTGACCCGGTCGTCGCGGCCCCAGGTCAGCAGCGTGGGCGCGGTGATCTTGTGGAGGGCGGCCCAGATGGGCTGGTCGGAGTGGGCCTGCGCGGCCTGCATGGCGGCCATGGCCTGCCGGCCGTAGATCCGCCGGGAGGCCTCCAGGGTCGCGGGCTCGGTGGCGGTCACCCACCGCTCCTCGATGAGTTGCTCGGTGAGGAGGGCCGGGTCGTGGACCATCGACCGGAGCCACTGGACGAGGTTCTCGCGGGTCGGGTTCTCGGCGAACTCGACCAGCAGGTTGAGGCCTTCGCTGGGGCCCGGCGAGAGGATGTTGCGGCCCACGCCGCCAATGGTGACGACCCGGCGGAACAAGTCCTTGTGGGCTACGGCGAGTCCGGCGGCCACGAAGCCGCCCATGGAGTTCCCGATGACGTCGACGCGCTCCAGGCCGAGGCCGTCGAGGAAACGCAGCACAGCCTTCGGGGCCGCCATCATCGGGTTCTCGTCGGTGGGGTCACTGACCCCGAACCCGGGGAATTCCAGGGCGAGACAGCGGAAGTGCTTCGCGAACACCGGGAGATTTCCCCGGTAGTTGCGCCAGCCGGTCACGCCGGGACCGGAACCGTGCAACAGGAGCAGGGGCGGCCCGTCGCCCACCTCGTGGTAGCGCAACGTGCCCTCATCGGTGTGCAGTTCGCGCAGGGTGTCCTCAGCGGTGAGTGTCATGGCGGTGCGTGGCCTCCGGTCGCGGGGTGACAGGCGACAGTCACCGTGTCACCGCGTCCCGACCGGGTGTCGCGCTCCTCCCGATCAGTGGGACGTGTACGGCTCCTGGTCCGGCCGCCTGATTAGCGTCGGACCGCAAGGACTTGACGACGGTGATGGGAGAACCCTGATGGGTGTGCGCTCACTCGGGTATGTCCGGCTGGAATCCAGTGACATCGAGAAATGGAAGGTGTTCGGGGCGGATTTCCTCGGCCTGATGCCAGTTGAGGGCGGCGACCCGGAATCCCTCTACTACCGGATGGACGACTATCCGGCCCGTATCGTCGTCTCCCCCGGTTCGCAGAGCGGGATGACCGCCCTGGGCTTCGAGGTCATCGACGAGCGGGAGCTGGCCCGCCTGGTCGCCGACGTCGAGAAGACCGGCATCAAGGTGACCGCCGGCACCGAGGACGAGGCCGCGGAACGCCGGGTCACCGGCTTCGTCAAGTTCAACGACCCGGGCGGCAACCCGGTCGAGCTGTTCTACGGCGCGATCCTCGACCACGTTCCGGTGCAGACTCCCCTGGTCTCGGGGTTCCTGACCGGTGACATGGGCTTCGGGCACGCCATCCTCTCCGCCGAGGACGCGCGCGGGACCTTCGACTTCTACGTGAACGTCCTCGGCTTCATCGAGCGCAACACGATGCGCTCGCCGGGCGGTACGACCTGGTTCATGGGCTGCAACCCCCGCCACCACACCCTGGGCGTCACTCCGGCGCCGGGTCCCGGGCGGCTACTGCACTTCATGGTCGAGGGCAAGACGCTGGACGACGTGGGGCGTGCCCTCGACCGGGCCGCGAAGCTGAACGTCCCGATGATGCACTCGCTGGGCAAGCACACCAACGACCGCATGGTGTCGTTCTATGTGTGGTCGCCGGAGAACTACGCCGTCGAGTTCGGCTGGGACGGCCTCAAGGTGCCGGAGCCGGTCCCCGTCTACGAGATCACCGACGGCGCCTTCTGGGGGCACCACTTCACCCCGCCGCCGCAGCCCGCCGGCTGACCCGAGCGGCACGACAGGAGCCCCACGGTCCACGGCCGTGGGGCTCCTCCGTGTCAGCGCTCGACGGTGATGGCCCGCTCCGGGCAGGCCAACTCCCCGTCCCTGGCGGCCTGTTCGTGTTCCGGCGGCACCTCGCCGTCGTAGGGCAGCGCATAGCCGTCGTCGTCGAGCCGGAACACCTCCGGCGCCGCCGCCGCACACCTCGCGTGCCCGGAGCACAGCGAGGAGTCGATCGTGATCTTCATGCACAACTCCGTTCTACGGCTTGTTCGTCGAGCCGGCGTCCACGGTGAACTGGAGACCGGTGACGTAGCGCGACTCGTCCGACGCGAGGAACAGGACGGCGTTCGACACATCGCGCGGCTCGACGTACGGGGCGAGGGGGTTCATCGCGGCGAGCGCGAACAGCGGTTCCCGCGCGGCGAGTTCCTCGATCGGGACGCCGACGGTGATCCCGGTGTCACTGACGCCGGTGGGGTGCACGGTGTTCACCCGGATACGGTGCTGGGCGAGTTCGTTGGACAGCGCCTTCATCAGGCCGACCACACCGTGCTTGCTGGCCGTGTAGTGGGCGTACGGCACATGGCCGCGGATGCCGGCGGCCGAACTGGTGATGATGACGGAGCCGCCCTGTCCGGCCTCGATCATCCAGGGGATCGCGGCCCGCACCGCGTTCCAGGGGCCCTTGAGGTTGACGTCCATGACGACGTCCCAGGCCTCCTCGGACAGTTCCCAGGCGGCGCCGATGCTCATCACACCCGCGTTCGCCACAAGCGTGTCGAGCCGCCCGAACTCCTCGCGCGCCGCGTCGACCGCGACCCGCATCTCGGCGACCGAGCGCACATCGGCCTGGACGGCGACACACCGGCGGCCGGTCGCCCGCACCAACTCCACGGTCTCTTCGAGCTGTTCCTTCGACGCCAGCGGATAGGGCAGCTCGTCGCTGATGTCGTGGCACACGTCGGTGACGACGACATCGGCTCCTTCCTCCGCCAACCGCACGGCGTGCGAACGCCCTTGACCACGGGCCGCGCCCGTCACGAGCGCGACCTTGCCCTCCACACGCCCCACGCCGACTCCCTTTCGTTCAGCGGACATTCAGATCCTCGGCGGCCTCGCGCAGGGCACGCAGCCGGGTGTCGAGGAGTTCGCGCTCGGCCTCGTCGCCCGCACCGAGTTCGGCGAGCCGGCGGGCGGTGAGGCCGATCTCCTCCTGGAGACGGCCGTACGCCTCGTCGCGGGTCAGCAGGTCGAGGTCGGTCCAGTCGGAGCGCTCGGACTCCGGGCGCCTGCTCATGCGGGGATGTTGTAGAGGCGGCGGGCGTTCAGCTCCACGATCTTGTGCACCTCGTCGTCCGGTACGTCGGCGAGCATCTCGGCCGCGTAGGCACGGCTCTTGGGCCAATAGGAGTCCGAGTGCGGGTAGTCGCACTCCCAGGTGATCTTGTCGACGCCGACGTGGTGGCGTACCTCCACACCGAACCGGTCGTCGATGAAGCAGCCGTGGAAGTGCTTGTGGAACAGCTCCGAGGGCCGCACGGTCTGGTTGACGTTCTGGTAGAAGCGGTGCCGCTCCCAGGTGCCGTCGGCGCGCTCCAGCAGATACGGGATCCAGCCGATCCCGCCCTCGGACAGGCCGATCTTCAGCCGCGGGTGGTTGTGGAGCACCGGGGAGAACAGCAGGTCGGCGGCCGCGTACATCGAGTTCGTGGCGAACAGGGTGATCGTCACCGCGAAGGGTGCCTCCGGGGCGGTCTTGGGGGCCGCGCCCGAGGTGCCGAAGTGCAGGCACAGCGGCATGTCGGTCTCCACGGCCGCCGTGAACACCGGGTCCCAGTGGTCGGTGTGGAACGACGGCAGGCCCAGCGGCACCGGGTTCTCCGGGAACGAGATCGCCTTGGCGCCCTTGGCCGCCGTACGCCGGATCTCGGCCGCGCAGGCGTCCACGTCCCACAGCGGCAGGATGACCAGCGGGATGAGGCGGCCGGGCGCGGTGGCGCACCACTCGTCGATCACGAAGTCGTTCCACGCCTGGACGCAGAGGAGGGCGAGTCGGCGGTCCTGGCCGTCCAGGAAGATCGTGCCCGCGAAGCGCGGGAACGACGGGAAGCACAGCGCGCCCCACACGCCGTCCAGGTCCATGTCGCGCAGCCGGGCCTTCGGGTCGTAACAGCCCGGGATCATCTCGTCGTAGCGGGTGGGTTCGAGGCCGAACTCCTCGGGCGACTTGCCCGCTACGGCGTTCAGGCCGATGTAGGGGTAGATGCGGCCCTCGTAGTTCCAGACCTCGGCCGGGGCCTGGCCCTCTCCGCGTGCCTGTTCCACGATCCGCGGCCCGACGTCGCGGTACTTCGCCGGCAGGCGGTCCGTCCACAGGCGCGGCGGCTCGATCAGGTGGTCGTCGGTCGACAGCAACTTCATCCACGGCTGCAATGGCATCGATGTGCTCCCTCGAATCTCATGGACTCTCTAGCACCGGCCGAATTGTGTGCACTGTTCGGGTCCCACTGAACGGAAACCGGTGAGCAGTCAGGGGACTTGACACCGATCATGGATCACGAACAGCCCCATCGGACAGTATTCAGGCTACTCTTTTATCTCCGGCGGAAGGAGCCCCACGATGGGCCGAGTACAGGACAAGGTCGTCTTCATCACCGGGGCCGCACGCGGACAGGGCCGCGCCCACGCGCTCCGGCTGGCCGCGGAGGGCGCCGACATCATCGCGGTCGACCTGTGCGAGGACATCGCCACCAACGCGTATGCGCTGGCCACCCAGGACGACCTGGACGAGACCGTGCGCCAGGTGGAGAAGCTCGGTCGGCGCATCGTGGCACGCAAGGCGGACGTGCGCGATCCGGCGGCGCTGAAGGCGGCCGTGGCCGATGGGGTGGCCGAGTTGGGACGACTCGACGCCGTGGTGGCGCAGGCCGGTATCGCCCCGCTCGGCCCCAAGCAGGGCGTCCAGGCCTTCATCGACGCGGTCACCGTCGACTTCAACGGTGTCGTGCACGCGGTCGAGGCAGCCCTGCCGCATCTGCCCGACGGCGCCTCGATCGTGGCGACCGGCTCCATCGCGGCCCTGACCCCGGCGACCGTCGACAGCCCGTCCAACGGCCCCGGCGGCCTCGGCTACTCCTTCGCGAAGCGCCAAGTGGCCGCGTTCGTGCACGACTTGGCGACGGTGCTGCTGTCGCGGCGGATCCGCATCAACGGCCTGCACCCCACCAACGTCAACACGGACATGCTCAACAGCGACATCATGTACCGCTCGTTTAGGCCCGACCTCGAGAACCCGACCCGTGAGGACGCGCTGGTCTCGTTCCCGGCGACGACCGGTATGGACATTCCCTATGTCGAGCCGGAGGACGTCGCCGACATGGTGCTCTTCCTGGTCTCCGACGAGTCCCGCTACGTCACCGGCATGCAGATGCGGGTGGACGCCGGCGGCTATGTCCGCAAGCGCCCCCAACTCCCCACGTTCTAGCAGTTGTTGCTACGAGGTCAGGTCCAGGACCACCTTGCCGGTGGTCCTGCGCTCGGCGACATCGGTCAGGGCGCTCGCGACCTCGCCGAGGGCATGGACGCGGGAGACCAGCGGGCGCATCCCGTCCCGGACCATCCCGGCGAGGGCGCGGTCGGCGGCGGCCACGGCGTCCGGGGAGTACTGCCGCACCGTGCGGATCTCGAAGCCCCGGACGACCAGGTCCTTGAGCAGTACCAGGTTCAGCGGGATGCGCGGGATCTTGCCGTCGGCGTACCCGACCGTGACGAACCGGCCGCCCCGCCGCAGCGCCCGCAGGGCGACCTCCGCGTGGTCGCCGCCCACCGGGTCGATCACCAGGTGGGCGCCCTCGCCGCCGGTCAACTCCCTTGTGCGGAGCTTGAGATCCTCGTGGACGTAGTCGACACCGGCCTCGGCGCCGAGCTTGCGGGCAACCGTCAGCCGCTCCTGGCTGGACGCGGCGGCGACCACCCGCAGACCGAGCCGGGCCGCGATGTCGACCGCCGCCGAGCCGACCCCGCCGGCGGCGCCGAGGACCACCACCCACTCCCCCGCGATGCCCTGTCCGACGGTGACGAGGGAGTGGTAGGCGGTGGCGTACGTGACGTGGAACGCGGCGGCGTGCACCATGTCGAGTCCCTCGGGCACCTGCCGCAGGCTCGCGACGGGCACCACGACC
This sequence comes from Streptomyces sp. NPDC101776, assembly GCF_044766845.1. Taxonomy (NCBI): domain Bacteria; kingdom Bacillati; phylum Actinomycetota; class Actinomycetes; order Kitasatosporales; family Streptomycetaceae; genus Streptomyces; species Streptomyces sp. NPDC101776. Next base: position 253,892 of record NZ_JBIWMV010000010.1, read on the forward strand.
TGTTCGGCGAACGCGCCGGTGAGCACCGCCCCGGCGACGGGTGAGCCGACGGGCGGGCCGGACACGCCAGGCCCCAACTCGGCCACGACACCCGCGAATTCACTGCCCGGCGTGAACGGCAGTGGCGCGGGCACCTGGTAGCGGTTCGCCACGATCAGCACGTCCGGGAAGTTCACCGCCGCCGCGTGCACGCGGACCAGTACCTCGCCCGGTCCTGGCCGTAGGTCGTCGAGTTCGACGACCGAGAGGCCACCGGGCGGCCCGTACTCCGTGCAGTGTGCGGCCTTCATCGGGTCCTCTCCACGGTCGGCATCGCCGGGTCACGGGGCAGCCCCAGTACCTGCTCGGCGATGGTGTTGCGCTGGATCTCGGCCGTGCCCGCGCCGATCGACGAGGCACGCGTGCGCAGGAACCCCCATACCCAGCGCCCCCGTTGGACGGCGTGCGGGTCGCGTCGGTCGAGGATGCCGTAGGGTCCGAGCAGGTCGAGCGCGAACTCGTGCAGCTCCTGCTCGAAGGTCACGATGGACAGCCGTGCCGTCGAAGAAGCGGGCCCGGGCTCGCCCTTGGCCATGATGTCGGCGATGGTGCGCATGCCGGTGAGCCGCATGACGCGGACCCGGATCTCGAAGTCGGCGAGCCGGTCGCGGACGATCGGGTCGGCCGTGGCCCCGCGCTCGCGGGCAAGCTCGATCAACTCGTCCAACACCCGGCGGTACAGGGCGGCTTGGTTCATCGCCCCGGCCGCCCGCTCGTGCCCGAGGCTCGTCCGCACCAGCGGCCAGCCGCCGTTCTCCTCGCCGATGCGGTCGGCGACCGGTACGCGAACGTCGTCGAAGAAGATCTCGCAGAAGTGTGCGTCACCGGTCAGGTCGCGCAGTGGCCGAACGGTGACTCCGGGGGCATGCGCGTCGATCAGGAGGTAACTGATGCCGTCCTGGCGGGAGTCGGGCGGTCCGGTGCGGACGAGGGTGAAGACGATGTCGGCGATGTCGGCCGAACTGTTCCACACCTTCTGCCCGTTGACGACGTACTCCGCGCCCTCGCGCCGTGCCGTCGTGCGCAGCGCGGGGAGGTCCGAGCCCGCCTCCGGCTCGGAGTAGCCCTGGGCCCACACCATGTCGCCGCGCAGCATGGGGCGCAGATGGCGCTCCTTCTGCTCGGGCGTGCCGTACTTGATGAGGGTGGGGGCGGCGATGCCCAGTCCGGTGCCGAGGGGTCCGGGGACGCGGGCGCGCGCGTACTCCTCCTGGTAGCTGACCTGGCGTGCGAAGGACAGGTCCATGCCGCCGTACTCGCGCGGCCAACTCGGGCCTGCGTAGCCGGCGTCGAAGAGCGTGGCCAGCCATTTCTTCTGCCAACTGACGCGCTCGGCGGAGTCTTTGGGGCGGCGCCCAGGGTGCTGCTCCGTCAGGAAGGCCCGCAGGCGTGCACGGAACTGCTCGTCGGTCTCCTCGGTCTCGTCGGTCTGGTCGATGTCGCCGGTCTCGCCCGCCGTCATCGCGGGGCCATGCGGATGCCACCGTCGAGCCGGACGGTCTGGCCGTTGAGGTACGGGTTCTCCAGCATCTCCACGGCGAGGCGGGCGAAGTCGTCCGGGTCGCCGAGGCGCTTGGGGTGCGGGACGGAGGCGGCGAGGCCGTCGCGGATGTCGGCACGCAGGCGGCCGAGCATCGGGGTGTCCATGATGCCGGGGGCGATGGTGTTCACCCGGATCTGCCAACTGGCCAGGTCGCGGGCGGCGACGAGGGTGATGCCGTGGACTCCGGCCTTGGCCGCGGTGTAGGAGGTCTGCCCGATCTGGCCGTCGAACGCGGCGACCGACGCGGTGAGCACCACGGCCCCGCGGTCGCCGTCGACGATCTCGTTGCCGGCGAGGCGGGCGGCGGAGAGGCGCAGCACGTTGTAGGTGCCGATCAAGTTGACGCGTATGACCTCGGCGAAGGTGTCGAGTTCGCCGGGCTTGCGGTCGCGGTCGATGATCCGGGTACGGTCGCCGCCGCGTCCGGCGCAGTGCACCACGGCGCGCAGGGTGCCGAGTTGCTCCGCCGCGTCGAGGGCGGCGGTGACCTCGGTCGGGTCGGTGACGTCGGTGCGGACGAAGCGTGCGGCCTCGCCGAGGTCGGCGACCGCCTTGACGCCCTGTTCCTCGGAGATGTCGGCGAGGACGACACGTCCCCCGCGTTCGATGACGCGCCGCGCGGTGGCGAGGCCGAGCCCGGAGGCGCCGCCGGTGACGAGTGCCGCTGAACCGTCGATGTTCACACCCAACTCCTCATGGAATGCACGGTTTTGAAGGCGAGTACTTCAGGGTTCTAAAGGCCCAGGGACTTGCTGATGATGAGCTTCATGACCTCGCTGGTGCCGCCGTAGATACGGGTCACACGGGCGTCCGCGTACAGGCGGGCGATCGGGGATTCGAGGATGTAGCCGTAGCCGCCGTGCAGTTGGAGACAGCGGTCGACCACGCGCCCCTGCGTCTCGGTGCAGAACAGCTTGGTGCGTGCCGCGTCCACAGGGTCCAGTCCGCCCGCGACGAGCGCGGCGATCGCCGCGTCCAGCAAGGCCTGCGCGGCCGTCAACTCGGCGTCCAGGGCGGCGAGTTCGAACTTCGTGTTCTGGAACTGGGCCAGCGGTTTTCCGAACACGTTCCGGTCGCGGACGTAGGAGACGGTCAGGTCGATCGCCGTACGGGCCTGGGCGACCGCGCCGACCGCGATGGCCAGGCGTTCCTGGGCGAGGTTGCGGCCGAGGAGGGTGAACGCCGCGCCTTCCTCGCCGAGGAGGTTGGCGGCGGGCACGCGGACGTCGTCGAAGGCGAGTTCCACGGTGTCCTGGACGGCCAGGCCGATCTTCTCCAGCTTGCGCCCGACGGTGAAGCCGGGCATGTCCTTCTCCACCACCAGGAGGGAGAGACCGGCGCGCCGGTTGCCGGGGTCCACGGTGGTGCGGGCGACGACGATCACCAGGTCGGCGTGGTGGCCGCCGGTGATGAAGGTCTTGGCACCGTTGAGGACGAAGTGGTCGCCGGCGCGGACCGCCCTGGTCGTGATGCCGGCGAGGTCGGAGCCGGTCGCGGGCTCGCTCATCGCGATCGCGGTGTACAGCTCGCCGGAGGCCAACCCCGGTAGCCAGCGCGCCCGTTGCTCGGCATCGGCCAGGCCCGTGAAGTACGGGACGACGATGTCCAGATGGGTGCGCAGGCCGCCGAGTGTGACGCAGGCCCGCGCGCACTCCTCCTGGATCACGGCGTTGTAGCGGTAGTCGTCCTGGCCGCCCCCGCCGTACTCCTCCGGGATCGCCGTGCCGATGATGCCGAGCTTGCCCAGCGCGGTGAACAGGTCGCGGGGGACGAGTCCGGCGCGCCGCCAGTCCTCGTACGACGGGACCACCTCGCGGGCGATGAAGTCACGGACCAGCAGACGGAAGTCCTCATGGGTCTCTTCGAACAGGGTCCGGCGCATCGGATCTCCTTCGGCTCGACCTATTCAGTATACCTAATTAGCCTCGCCCGACACAGCCCGGTTCAGCAGAACGCCCCCATGAGCCCGAAGGCCGCACAGGGGCGTTGCCGGTTGGCTGTCAGGGAATCAGTGCCACCAGGGGATCAGCGCGTCCAGGTGGCGGCGCATCCGGTGCCGGGCCACCCCGGCGTCGCCCTCGACGATGGCGTCGAGAATCCGCTGGTGGACGTGCTGGACCTCGTCCGCCGCCGTGTCGCCGGGCAGCGGGCGGTCATGGCCCGAGGCGTGGCGGCGGAACAGCTCGGTGATGATCGACAGGAACAGCGACAGCACCGGGTTGTCGGAGAGCGCGGCCAGTTCGGTGTGGAAGAGGTCGGCCTTGCGCGGGTCGTCGGCGGGGCCCTCCGTGCTCCAGCGGACAGCCTTGCCGAGCCGTTCGGTCACCTCTTTGTCGCCTTCCGCGACTCGGGCGGTGACCCGGGCGACGATGCCGAGTTCGATGGCGTTGCGGACGATCCGCAGGTCGTCGGCGGTGACGCCCTGGTACTCCAGGAACAGCGCCATGGTGTCGATGCTGGCCTGCGGCTCGGGCTCGGTGACGATCAGTCCACCGCCGGGGCCGCGGCGCATCCGGGCGACCGAGTGGTACTCCAACAGCCGTACGGCTTCCCGCAGTACGGCCCGACTGATCGAGTAGCGGGCGAGCAGGTCGGCCTCCGAGCCGAGCACCAAGCCGGTCTGCCAGCCGCGCGCGGCGATGTCGTCGTGGATGCGGGCCGCGACCACCTCGGCGAGCTTGGCCCGCGGGCCCTCAACCAGTTCGGGCTCGACGACATTGCCCGCGATCCGCTGCCCGCGCCGCACCCGGTGCTTCTCGATCCAGCCGGCCACCGACTCCAGATGCGCGGTCAACTCCGTCTGGGCGCGGGCTCCGTCGTCGGCGATGACGGCATCGATGACGGCTTTGTGCGCACGGTGCGAGATGTCCTTGGCCGCGTGCATCTCGGCCTTGGAGATACGGCGGGAGGTGTGCGCGTAACGGGCGGTGAGCCGGGTGAGCACATCGACGAACAGGTGCAGTACCGGGTTGCCGGACAACCGGCCGAGCACGGGGTGGAGGGGGTCCTGCGAGTGGACGCCGGGTTCGTCCCAGTGGTCGAGTTCGGCGTCGAGCGTGGTCCGGAGGGTGTCGATGCCCTCCTCGGTGATGCGGTCGGCGGCCAGCCCGGCGGCGATCGGCTCCAGCAGGAGGCGGGCCTGGAGCAGGTCGGTGACGCTCGTGCCGACGTATTCGAGGTAGATCACCATGGCGCGGGTGGCCGGTCCGGCGTCGGGCGCGCAGACGATCAGGCCACCGTTCGGGCCGCGCCGCATCCTGGCCACCTGGTGGTGCTCGACGAGCCGCACCGCCTCACGGAGCACCGCACGGCTCACGCCGAGCCGCTCCCGCAGGTCCACCTCGGAGCCCAACGACTCGCCCACCGGCCAGCCTTGGCGGATCACGGTCGCCTCGATACGGCGGGCGGTCTGCGCGGCCAGCTTGCCGACCGGGACACCGGTCTCGCCGTCGGCGGGCTCGCGGTCGACGGCAGTCGCCATGGCCAACTCCTCTGGGGCGGATATTGCGGATCCCCAGTCTATTCGTCACCTGGGCCGGAGGCGTGCCGTTCGGGCACCTGGAACCAAGTTGAGGCCACTTTTTAGGGTCTCGGACTCTGGCAACCGGGTGATCTGCCCGGTTAGAGTAACCTCATTTCTGGGCCGCGGCACGAGAACAGGGAGCCGACAGCGATGCGACTGGAGTCCATGCCCGAGCTCGAAGCGTTCCGGAGGAAGGTGCGCGCCTTCGTCGCGGAGCACGCCCCGGGCATCAAGACCCATGCGGGAGTACGCGCACCGGAGCCGGAGTTGATGCCGGCGATCCGGGAGTGGACCGCCAAGCTGTACGAGGCGGGCTTCCTCGGGATCGACTGGCCGGCCGAGTACGGCGGCCGTCCCGACGCGCATCCGCTGGAGCCGTCCGTCGTGGCCGAGGAGATCGCCCGCGCCCGGACCTGGCAGCCGATCGGCGCCGCCTCGCTGGCCTCGGCCGCGCTGCTGGAGTTCGGCACCGACGAGCAGCGGGCGCGTTTTCTGCCCCGCATCCGCTCCTGCGAGGACGTGTGGTGCCAGCTCTTCAGCGAGCCCGAGGCGGGCAGCGACCTGGCGGCCCTGCGGACACGGGCGGTCCGCGAGGGCGAGGGCGACGACGCGGTGTTCGTCGTGGACGGTCAGAAGGTGTGGACGACCAACGGCCAGCACGCCGACATGGGTTACCTGCTCGCGCGTACCGACCGCGAGGCCCCGAAGCACAAGGGCATCACGGCGTTCGCCCTCGATCTGCGCAGCCCGGGCGTCGACATCCGCCCGCTGCGGGAGATCACCGGGACCACCGACTTCAACGAGGTGTTCCTGGACGGCGTCCGCATCCCGGCCGCGAACGTGATCGGCCGGGTGAACGACGGTTGGCGGGTGGCGATGAGCAGCCTCGGCCACGAACGTTCCGGTGTGGCAGCGCGCGGGGTCGAACTGGTCGCCGTACTCGACGACTTGCTGCGTCTCGCCGCCCGTACGACGGTGGCCGGCGGGCCCGCGCTCGACGACTCCGCGACCCGGCAGGCGATCGGCGAGTTGGCCACCCGGGTGCAGGTGAACGCCGCACTGATCGGTCTCGCGCAGTCACGCATGCTGCACGACACGGAAGGGCCCACCGACGCCCTGCTCGGCAAGATCTTCTTCAGCGAGCTGAATCACGACCTGGTCGACTTCGGCGTGGGCCTCCAGGGCACGGACGGGCTGCTGGTCGAGGGCGACGAGGACGCCGTGGCGGATGGCTGGTGGCAGGACGCGCATCTGTACTCGCGGGCGTACACGATCGCGGGCGGGGCGAACGAGGTGCTGCGGACGCAGGTGGCCGAGCGGGGGCTCGGGATGCCGCGGGAGCCTCGCTGATCCGCCCGGACGGGCAAATGGACCACTCGGTCAATATATGCCACACACATTTCGCCACCGGCCCCTTAAAGGTTTCCGGGAGATTGATTGTACCGATCGGTCGACGTATGGTTCCGTCAGGTGTGGGGCCGACGAGAGGACGACAGAACCATGACCGAGAGCGTGGCCGGAACCGACGTCTCCGAGGAACTGCCGGAGTACCCGTCGCCCCGATCGGGCCAGTGCCCGTTCGCGCCGCCGCCGGGTCTGCTGAAGCTGCACGACTCGGACAAGGCCCTCGTGCGGGCGAAGACCTGGGACGGTACGACCCCGTGGGTCGTCACGACCCACGCGGCCCAGCGGCAGTTGCTGACCGATCCCCGGCTCAGCGCGAATATCGGCGCGCCCGGATATCCGCACACGACCGAGGCGATGAAGGCGCACGCGGCAGATGTACGGCTGTCGATCAACAATACCGACGGGGCCGAACACGCCCGGTGGCGCCGGATGCTGACGAGTTCCTTCACCCGGCACCGGATGGAGAAGATCCGCCCGGAGATCCAGCGGATCACCGACGACCTGATCGACAGGATGCTGGCCGGTCCCCAGCCGGTCGACCTCAACCAGGTTCTGTCACTGCCCCTGCCGTCACTGATGATCTGCGCGCTCCTCGGGGTGCCGTACGACGACCACGAGTTCTTCCAGGAGCACGCGGGAGTCACCAACGCGCGGTTCAAGACCCCGGAGCGGGCGGCGGAGAGCACGGCGACCCTGGTCGCCTACATCTCCGAGCTCATCGAGGGCAAGATGGACGACCCCGGGGAGGACGTCCTCTCCGACCTCGCCACGCGCGTCAAGGCGGGCGACCTCTCCCTGAAGGAAGCCGCCCCCCTGGGGCACATCCTGCTCGTCGCCGGCCACGACACCAGCGCCAACATGATCACGCTGGGCACCGCACTGCTGCTCCAGCACCCGGACCAACTGGCGGACCTGCGCGAGCACTCCGACGATCCGAAGTACGTGGCGAGCACGACCGAGGAGCTGCTGCGCTACCTCACCATCCCGCATCTGCTGGCACGCAGGGCCGTCCTCGACGACATCGAGATCGACGGCGAGATCATCCGTGCGGGCGAGGGCGTCATCGCGTCGCTGCCGGCCGCCAACTGGGACCCGCAGGCGTTCCCCGACCCCGAGAAGCTCGACCTCACGCGCAGCGCGGCCCACCATCACGCGTTCGGCTGGGGCCCGCACCAGTGCGTGGGCCAGCAGCTCGCGCGCATCGAACTCCACGTCGTCTTCAGTACGTTGTTCCGCCGGATCCCGACGCTCCGACTCGCCGTCGACGTCTCGGAGTTGAAGTTCAAGGAGGACTCCCAGGCGTACGGCATCTACGAGTTGCCGGTCGCCTGGTGAATCCCTCGTAGGAGTGCAGGGGGCGTCCGGCAGGTCACGGGAGCAGTTCGATGATCGTGGCGTTGGCCGTGCCGCCCCCTTCGCACATCGTCTGGAGGCCGTAGCGCAGGTTGCGTTGGCGCATCCGGGCGAGCAGCCGGGTCATCAGGATGGCGCCGGAGCCGCCGAGCGGATGGCCGACCGCGATCGCTCCGCCGAGCGGGTTGAGCCGCTCGGGGTCGGCGCCGGTCTCGGCCAGCCAAGCCAACGGCACTGGTGCGAAGGCCTCGTTGACCTCGAAGGCGCCGATGTCCTCGATGGACAGGCCGGACCTGCGCAGCACCTTCTCCGTCGCCGGGATCGGACCCGTCAGCATCATGATCGGGTCCGCGCCGCTGACCGCGCCCGAGTGGTAGCGGGCGATCGGCTTGAGGCCCAACTCCCTCGCCCGTTCGGGAGTGGTGATGAGAAGCGCGGCGGCGCCGTCGGAGATCTGGGAGGCGTTTCCGGCGTGGATCACGCCGTCCTCCTTGAACGACGGCTTGAGTCCGGCGAGGGTGTCGACCGAAGTGCCGCGCCGCAGGCCCTCGTCGACGGTGAACTTGGTGCCGTCGACCTCGATGGGCACGATGTGGTCGTCGAAGATCCCCGAGTCGATCGCGGCGGCGGCCTTGGCGTGCGACTCGGAGGCGAACTCGTCGAGCCGGGTGCGGCTGAGGCCCCACCGCTCGGAGATCAGCTCGGCGCCGACGCCCTGGCTGAACTGGAAGCCGTCGTAGCGGGCCAGGACGGCGGGTCCGTACGGCTGGCCGGTGGTCCGGTGCGAGCCGAGCGGGACCCTGGTCATGGTCTCCACGCCGCCGGCCACGACCAGGTCGTACTGGCCCGCCATGACGGCGTGCGCGGCGGAGTCGACTGCCTGTTGGCTGGAGCCGCAGGCCCGGTTGATGGTCACGCCGGGCACATGTTCGGGCCAGCCCGCGGCGAGGGCGGCGAACCGGGCGATGTTGCTGGACTGGTCGCCGACCTGGGTCACGCAGCCCCACATCACGTCGTCGATGGTGCCGGGGTCCACGCCGGTGCGTTCCACCAGCGCGGTGAGCACATGTGCCGACAGATCGGCCGCGTGTACGGCGGCCAGGGAGCCGTTGCGCTTGCCGATGGGCGTGCGGACGGCGTCGACGATGACGGCCTCGGGCATGGCAGGGTCCTCTCGGTCGCTGAGGGAATCAGAGGGCATCGGTGGGGATCAGCGGGAATCAGTGGGGGAACTGGACGGCGGCGCCGCTGTCGACGAGTGCGTCGGCGTCGGCGATCTCCCAGTCCCGGAGCACGGCGCGGGTGTCCGCGCCTACGGGTGGCGCGGCCGGTCCCGGGCTCGACGGTGTTGCCGAGAATCGGGGTGCCGCGGCGGGTTGGACGACACCATCACGCGTGAACAGGCTCCCGCGCGCCGCCAGTTGAGGGTGTGCCGCCGCCTCGGTGAGGCCGAGGACGGGTGCGACGCAGGCGTCGGTGCCCTCGAACAGGGCCGCCCATTCGTCGCGGGTGTGTTCCGCGAAGCGTTCGGTCAGGCGGCGGCGCAACTCCGGCCAGGTCGAGCGGTCGTGCTGTAGCTCCGGGTCGATGTCGAGCTTGAGCAGCTCGATCAGGCGCCGGTAGAACTTGGCCTCCAGTGCGCCGACCGCCACATGCCGACGGTCCTTGGTCTCGTAGACGGCGTAGAAGGGCCAGCCGCCGTCGAGTTGGTTGGTGCCGCGCTCGTCGGTCCACACCCCGCGCCCGAGTTTGCCGAAGGTGCTGGCGAGGAGATGGGCCGTCCCGTCGACGATGGCCGCGTCGACGACCTGGCCAACTCCCGTGCGCCCGACGGCATGCAGGGCGGCCAGCACGCCGATCACGAGGTAGCAGCCGCCGCCCCCGAAGTCACCGACCAGGTTCAGCGGTATCTGCGGGGGGCCCGCCGCGTCTCCGATCGCGCCGAGCGCGCCGGTGAGGGCGATGTAGGTGAGGTCGTGTCCGGCGGCTGCGGCGAGGGGGCCGGTCTGGCCCCAGCCGGTCATCCGGCCGTAGACGAGCCGTGGGTTGCGGGCGAGGCACTCGTGCGGTCCGATGCCCAGGCGTTCGGTGACGCCCGGGCGGAAGCCCTCGATCAACACGTCCGCGCGCGCGGCGAGTTGGAGGAGGGCGGCGGGTCCGGCCGGGTGTTTCAGGTCGAGTACGACCGAGCGCTTCCCTCTGTTGAGCACGTCCCCGGCGCCGCCCGCGTCGGGCTCGTCCGCCCGCTCGGGCCGGTCCACCCGCACCACCTCCGCGCCGAGATCGGCGAGCAGCATGCCGGCGAACGGGCCCGGTCCGATGCCACCGAGCTCTACCACTCGGCAGCCGGACAGCGGTCCTGTGGTCGTAACAGTCACAACACCCTCCCTGGCAGCCTGAGTTGAGGATCCTGACGGGCCTACGACGCGGTCAGCGTCCCTTCCAGACCGGTGGCCGCTTCTCGGCGAAGGCGGCGGCGCCTTCCCGCGCGTCCTCGGACGAGAACACCGGCGACGCGATCTCGGCCTGTCGGGTCCAGCCCTCCTCCAGCGTCCACTCGGCGGCGGACTGCGCGATCTGCTTGGTCGCGGCGACGGCGAGGGGGCCGTTCGCCGCGATGGTCGTGGCGAGTTCCAGCGCGCCGGCGAGCGCGCCGCCCTCGTCCGTGAGCCGGTTGACCAGTCCGACCTCGGCCGCGCGTACGGCGGTGATGGGCTCGCCGGTCAGCAGCAGCTCCAACGCGATGGCGTACGGGATCCGCTGCGGCAGGCGCAGTGCCGCACCCGCCCGGGCGACCAGGGAGCGCGTCACCTCCGGTACCCCGACCCGTGCCGTGCGGGACGCCACGACAAGATCGCAGGCGAGCAGCAGCTCGAAGCCGCCGGCCAGCGCCCAGCCCTCGACCGCGGCGATCAGCGGTTTGCGCGGCGGGGTGATGGTGATCCCGCACAGACCCCGGCCCTCGATCGCGGGACTCTCGCCGCGCAGCCAGGCCTTGAGGTCCATCCCCGCCGAGAACGTGTCCCCCGCGCCGGTGAGTACACCGACCCGCAGCTCGTCCGACTCGTCCAACTCGTCTACGGCGGCGGCGACTCCGGCGGCCACGCCTGCGTCGAGCGCGTTCTTCTTCGCGGGACGGTTGATCGTGATGACCTGGACCGCGCCCCGGCGCTCCACCAGCACCTCGTCCGACATCCTGCCTCCTGATGCTCGTTCTCGATTGCCGATCACTTGACCGCGAACCGCTCCAGTCCGTGGGCGACCATGCCGTCCAGGTCCGGTGCGGGCGGCGAGGGAAGTCCGACGGCCCGCTCCCTGGTCGGCAGGAGCACAACTGCCCTGCCTGGGGTGGTGACTTCACCGCGCTGGTTCTCGCAGCGCACCTCGATGTGCACCTCGTTCCGGCCGTCGACCTGTTGCTTGTCGACGACCGTGCCGCGCACCCAGGTGGTGTCGCCGAGGTAGTTGAACTTGCGGTGTTCGCAGCGGAGTTTCCACAGCCAGCCGTCGTCGCCGATCCAGTCGGTGAGGAGGTGGCAGAGCCAGGTCTCGCGCATACCGCCGTAGTCGTAGGAGTTGGGCAGGCCCAGTTCCCGGGCCCGTTCGGGCTCCCAGTGCAGGCGTTGCACGGTGTCGGGGACGCCCAGGCGGTTGGGCGGGTAGAGGCCGGGAGCCTTGCGGCGTACGGCCGCCGCGATCCCGAAGGCGCCGGGCGGGGTGAGCTGCATGCCCCAGCCGAGGTGCCAGACGACCACGTCCGTGGTGGTCAGCGGACCTTTCACCCGGGGTTGCAGTTCCTCGCCGATCTCGACGTCCTCCCAGTGGCGGGGTTCGGCGCCGCGCCTGGTCTCGGCGGCGTACGCGGCGTCGATCTCCGCCAACTGCTCGGGCGGGTACGGCTGTTGTTCGAGTGCCTCCTTGGCCCGCTTCTTCGACGTGTGCCGCTCGGCGTTGATCCAGGTGCCGCGTCGCAGGGCGTGCATCTCGCCGCGCCCGTTGGCGTAGAGGTAGTCGCGGACGACGTGCGCGGTACGTCCGCCGAAGCTGCTCTGCTTGAGCTGGACGCCGACCTGGGTCTGCAACACCCGGCAGCGGTCGGCCAGTTGAAGGGGACGCCACCACTCGAACTCCATCACCGCCTGGTAGGAACCGAGCCCCGCGAAGGGGTCCCCCTTGAGCAGGGCCCTGGTCTCCGGGTCCGGTGTCGGGGCCGCGTCCTCCCCCATCGTGTAGAGGAAGGTGGGCGGTGCGACGAGCGAGCCCCAGCGGGTCTTCGCCGCGTACTCGGGGTCGCAGTAGAGCGGGTTGGCGTCGCCGTAGCCGTAGGCGAAGTGGCGTGAACCGTCCCACGTGACCTCGTAGTTGTGCGGGGGGTTGCGCTGCGGCTGGGGGACGCCCAGGCGGCGCCGGGAGCGTTCGACCGCCTCGTCCGTCAGCACGCCGAACCGCTCGGCCGCCTTCTCCTCGGTATCGCTCACCGGTCAACCTCCTTGCTGGACACCGCAGTTACTCCTTCGGGTGCTTACGCTTTGGTGTGCTCGGCGAGCCGGGCCCGGACGAGGTCGAGCAGTTCGACGCGGCTCACCTTGCTCGACGGGGTGCGGGGCAGTTCGTCGAGGACGACGATGTGGGCCGGCACCTCGTACGGGGTGAGGTGGGTACGGCACAGGGCGATGAGTTCGGACGCGTCCGGCGCGGGCTGCCCCGGCTCCAACTCGACCGCCGCGACCGGCACTTCACCGAGCCGCGGGTCCGACAGTCCGGCGACGGCGGCCTCGCGTACCGCCGGGTGGGTCTCCAGGACGCGTTTGACGGTCTCCGGCTGCACCTTGAAACCGCCCCGGATGATGGCGTCGTCGGCGCGGCCCTCGATCCACACGAACCGGTCGGCGTCGATCCGCGCGAGATCACTCGTCTTCACCCAGGTCCGGCCGCCGTGCGTGCTCTGCTCGGTGCGGACTTCGAGCCGACCGGTCCGGCCGACCGGCAGTTCGCCGCCGTCCTCGCCGGTCACCCTCAACTCGACGCCCGCGAAGGCCCGTCCGGCGCTGCCCGCCTTCCGCTGCCACCAGTGGTCGTGCAGTGCGAGGGTCCAGCCGGCGACGGCTCCGGCGAACTCGGTTGCGCCGTAGGTCATGAGGACGGGGATGCCGTATGTGCGGAAGAAGGCGTCGGCGAGTTCAGGCGGGCAGGGGGCCGTGCCGGAGGTGACCACCTGGAGGGTGGCGAGGCGTTCCTTCGGGACGCTCGCGTCGAGTACGGCGCGGATCGCGGCCGGGACGAGGCTCGCCGCGCGGAGCCGGTGGCGTTCGACCGCGCTCACCCAGGGGCCGACGGCGAATCTCGGCATGAGGAGCATGCGGCGGCCGGTGGCGAGGCAGGCCAACGCCCGCCACAGGCCGCCGATATGGACGAGCGGGGTGGCCACGAGGGACGCCGATTCCGACAGGAGCCGGTCGTCCTTCCGGGTCTGGCCGCCGGAGACGAGGGCCTGGTCGAGTTGGCCGATGCGCAGGTGGACGCGTTTCGGGGGGCCGGTGGTGCCGGAGGTGAGCATCTCCACGGCGATGCCCGGGCGGGTCGGTGCGTCGGCGGGTGCCGTGCCGCCCGCGGGTCGTAGCGACCCGTCGGTGTCCAGCTCAAGGGCCGCGCCGTGTGCGGTCACCGCGTCCAACACGCCGTCACGGGCAAGGACTTCGGCTCCGGACACGACGACGGGCGGTGCGCAGCGGGCGATGTCGGCGGCGAGCCGGGCGGCGGGCTGGAGCGGGCTGAGCATGACCAGACAGCGCCCGGAGGCGATCACGGCGGCGACGACGGCGACGTGTTCGGGGCGGTTCTCCAGGACGACCCCGACGCGGGCGCCGACGGGCAGGCCCAGCGCGTCGAGTGCCTCGCCCAGTCCCCGCGCGGTCCGCTGGACCTGCCCCCAGGTCCACCAGTTCCGGTCGTACTCGATCGCCTCGGCAGCCGTCGGCGCTTCGGCCAGCAGACGGGACAGGCGGTCGCGAATTCCCACGTGATCAGCCTTTCGACAGGACGTCGGTCTCAGATTCCGACCAGGTCGGCCAACCGGGTCCGGTGCGTCGCCGGGCCCCCGAACAACTGCTCCGACGACTTCGCGCGCTTCAGATACAGATGCGCGTCGTGCTCCCACGTGTAGCCGATGCCACCGTGGATCTGGATGTTCTCCTTGGCCGCGTGCGTGAAGGCGTCCGCGCAGCAGGCCGCGGCCAGCGCGGCGGACACCGGCAGTTCGGCGGACGGCGGCTCTTCGCGCGAGGCGTCGGCGGCCACGGCTGTCGCGTGGTAGGCCGCCGACCGGGCGCCCTCGATCTGCACCAGGAGGTCGGCGCACTTGTGCTTGACCGCCTGGAACGAGCCGATGGGGCGCCCGAATTGCACGCGTACCTTGGCGTACGCCACGGCCGCGTCGAGACAGGCCTGCGCCCCGCCGACCTGCTCGGCGGCGAGTGCCACCGCCACGAGGTCGAGCACGGTGCGCAGATACGGCGACGCGTCCCCGTCCGGGCCCACCCGTCGCGCGGGCGCGCCGTCGAGGTCGACGCGGGCCAGCCGCCGGGTCGGGTCGAGTGTCTCCAGCCGGGTCCGGGTCACTCCGGGGGCGTCACCGTCGACGGCGAAGAGCCCAAGTCCCGTGCCGGTACAGGCCGTTACGAGGATCAGGTCGGCGGTGTGGCCGTCGACGACGAACATCTTGGTGCCGGACACCGTTCCGTCGTTCGTGGCCGACGCCTCGATGTCCGCCAACTCCCATGAACCGCCTGCCTCGGCGAGCGCCAGCGTGGCCGTCAGCGAGCCGTCGGCGATCGCGGGCAGCCAACGCGCCTTCGCCGTCTCGTCGCCGGAGGCCGCGAGGGCCTGGCCGGCGAGGGCGACGGTCGCGAAGTACGGCGACGGCAGCAGTGCCCGTCCCATCTCCTCCAGTACGATCCCCAACTCGACGGGCCCGCCGCCGGACCCGCCGTACGCCTCCGGCAACGCGAGCCCGTGCAGGCCGAGTTGGTCGGCCATCTGCCGCCACAGCCGGGGATCGTGGCCTTCGTCGGAGTCCATCGCACGACGTACGGCGGCGCTCGGCGCCTTGTCGGTGAGGAACCGCCGTAGCGTCGTACGGAGTTCCTCCTGCTCCTCGGTGAACGTCAGTGCCACGTCGGTGCCTTGGAGCGGAGGTAGTCACCGAAGTCCGGCATGCGGGTGCGGTCGACGATCTCGATGCGTATGCCGTGCGGGTCGAAGTGGTAGGCGAAGATCGACGGGGAGCCGTCGACGATCGCGCAGGCCTCCAGCGGGAAGCCCGCCTCCTCCAGCCGTTTGGAGGTCGTGGGCAAGTCGTCGCAGAAGTAGCCGAGGTGATGGGTGGCCAGGCTCCCGGACGGGGTCCATGGCGTTCCCGGGATCTCCTGCACGAGTTCGAGGTGCGGGGCGTCCAGCGAGTAGGCGAAGCGCAGCGGAAGGACGCGCTCGCCGTCGGCCAGGCGCACGGTGAGGTCGTAGGCCTGGGTCTCGGTCCAGCGGTGACCCGCGATCCGGGTCAACCAGGCCTTTCCCGCCTCGACGTCCGGGACCACAATTCCCGTGTGGTACAGGTCTGTTGGGTGGAGAGGTGAGGTCATGGAGTCGCTCACCACTCCAGCCGGAGCTGCTTGATGCCGTACATGTTGCCGTGCTGTTCGAGGTCCTGGCCGGGCGTGATCCCGTAGTCGGGAATGCGCCGGTGCCATTCCTCGACGGCCACGTTGAGTTCGAGGCGGGCGAGGTGGGAGCCCAGGCAGCGGTGCGGGCCCGATCCGAACGCGATGTGGTTCGTCGCCTTGCGCCGCAGGTCCACTTCGAGGGGCCGGTCGAAGCGCTCGGGGTCGCGGTTGCTGACCGCGAGCGGGAGCATCACCATCTCCCCCGCACTGACCGGGCAGCCGCCGATCTCGACGTCCCGGGTCGCCTTGCGGGCGGGCACGACGAACGAGTAGACGCGGAGGATCTCCTCGACCGCAGTCGGGATCAGCGAGGGGTCGTCGACGACGGCCCTGCGCTGTTCCGGATGCGTGGCGAAGTGGTAGAGGGCCCAGCCGATGGAGATCGGGACCGTGTCGAAGCCGGCCTGGAACAGCAGGATGCAGAACGCGTGCATGTCCCGGTCGTTGATCGGCTCGTCGTCGATCGTCCAGGTCATGGCGCGGGACAGCAGGTCGTCGCGGGGTGCCTCGCGGCGCAGCGCGATCTGCTGCTCGAAGTAGTCCGACACGGCGTTCATCGCGCTCAACTGCCGTTCGCCGTGCGGGTCTTCGCCGTGGGACAGGTGCAGCAGGTCGTGGATCCAGTCGAGGAACTGCGGGAGATCCTCCTCGGGCAGTCCCATCAGACGCATGAAGATCAGGGTCGGGAAGCGGCGGGCGAACGTGTCGAGGACGTCGGCGGAGCCGCTGTCCTTCAGCCCGTCGATCAGTCCGGACGCGACCTCGCGGATCTCCGGTTCACGGGCGGCGACGGTCTTGGGCGAGAAGGCGCTGCCCAACAGGCGTCGCCACGCGGTGTGTTGGGGCGGGTCGAGCATCTCCGGGATCCACAGGAACCTGGGGTCCGGATCCAGCGCCGTCACGGACTGGTTGGAGAAGGTCCGCCAGTCCTGCAACGCCTCCTGCACGGCCGCGCCCTGGGTGACGACCCAGTACCCGCGTGCGATGGTGCTCCTGAATCCGGAGTGGGTGCGGGCGATCTCGTCCCAGCGTTCCTGGTGGCTGAGGACCGGTCCGCCGAGCCGGTTGTCGAAGTGGTAGGCGGGGACGCCCTGGTGGGTCCCGTCGGGTTCGAGTGTCGCGCTCATCACGGCTCCTTTCGTACGGCCTGCGCGTCGGGTACGGCGCTCATGTCGCCGCGCCGTCGATCTTCAGCGCGATCAGCTCCTCGTCGGAGAGGCCGAGTGAGCGCAGTACCTCGTCGGTGTGTTCCGCGAACAGCGGTGCCCGAGTGATGTCGGCCGGGGTCTCGTCGAACTGGACGGGGTTGGCGACGAGTTCACGGTTCACGCCGTCGGCGTCCACGACCTGGGCGATCATGCCGTTGGCACGCAGTGAGGGGTCCTGGCCGACCTCCCAGGCGTTCTGCACCGCCGACCACTGGCCCTCTCCTCGGGAGAGGATCTCGACCCACTCCTCGAAGGGGCGGGACGCGATGAGTTCGGCGACGATGTCGGCCGCCGGTGCCGCGTTGGCCATCAGCTTCTCGGTGCTGTCGAAGCGTTCGTCGGTGGCGAGTTCGCCGCGGCCGGCGTGCTTGCAGAACTCGGCCCAGTACCGGCCGGGTTGGAGCATCGACAGTTCGATCCACCGTCCGTCCGAGGTCAGATACGCCCCGATCAGCGGGTTGGTGCGCGAGCCGTGCCGGGGCTGGACGTTCACCGGCAGCGGGCCGCCGTTCATCAGCGCCATGTTGACCGTGAACTGGGTCGCCCACGCGCCCACGCCGATCAACGACACGTCCACCACGGACGGTTCGCCGGTCGTCGCACGGGAGTAGAGGGCGGCGGCGATACCGCCGGCGATCGTCATGCCGCCCATCGAGTCGCCGTAGGCACCGGCGGGCATCCGGATCATCCGGTCCGCGCCCGGCGGTGTGACACCGGCGGCGCTGCCGCCGCGCGCCCAGAAGGCCGTGCTGTCGTAGCCGCCCTTCGTGGCCTCGTCGCCGCGCGGGCCGAAGCCGCTGCCCCGTACGTAGATGATGTCCGGGTTGATCGCCCGGATGTCCTCGACGTCGATGCGCAGTTTGGCGCGCGCCCCGGGCAGGAAGTTCGTGAGAAACACGTCGCTGCCGCGGACCAGCTCCTCGAACGCCTTGCGGGCCGACGGCTTCTCCAGGGCGAGGCCGACGCTGCGTTTGCCCCGGTTGGGTCCCTCCACGATCGGGAAGAACGACGACCCCTCGCTGGTGGCGTCGTAACCGAGGACCCGGACCAACCCCCTCTGTCCGTCGCCGCGTTCGGCGTGCTCGATCTTGATCACATCGGCGCCCCAGTCGGCGAGCACGGCACCCGCCGCCGGGACGAAGGTGAACTGGGCTACTTCGAGAACGCGTACGCCCTCCATCGGCCTGCGCATCGACCAACTCCTCATACTCAATCTGCCGTCACGCACTCCGAGTATGGACCGAACCTCGCTAAAAAGTATACTGTTTTGCTGTCACCGACCGACCCGCACCTTCCGGAGGGCCGATGCTGGACTTCTCTGTCGAACCCGAATTCCAGGCCAAACTGGACTGGGCGGCGGCCTTCGTACGGGAGGAGGTCGAACCGCTCGACCTCCTGTTCCCGCACGGCGGCGACCCGTACGACACGCGCAACGAGAAGGCGCGCGCGATCCTCAAGCCGCTCCAGGACCAGGTCCGCGCCCAGGGTCTGTGGGCCTGCCATCTCGGCGCCGAACTCGGCGGAGCGGGCTACGGCCAGGTGAAGCTCGCCTATCTCAACGAGATCCTCGGCCGCTCCTACTGGGCCCCGACGGTCTTCGGCACCGCTGCCCCGGACACCGGAAACGCCGAGATCCTGGCCATGTTCGGCACCGAGGAGCAGAAGGCGCGCTACCTTCAGCCCCTCCTCGACGGCGACATCGTCTCCACCTTCTCGATGACGGAACCGCAGGCCGGAGCCGATCCCAAGGAGTTCGTGTGCCGGGCCCGGCGCGACGGGGACGAGTGGGTGATCGACGGCGAGAAGTGGTTCTCCTCCAACGCCCGGTACGCGGCCTTCCTCATCGTCATGGCCGTCACCGATCCCGAGGCCGCGCCGCACGCCCGTATGTCGATGTTCATCGTCCCGGCCGAGACCCCCGGCATCGAGATCAAGCGCAACGTCGGCACGATGGACGAGCGCGACTCCCTCGACGAGGGCATCCACGCCTATATCCGCTACGACCAGGTGCGGGTCCCGCTCGACGCCATGCTCGGCGGCCCCGGTGAGGGCTTCAAGGTCGCCCAGGCCCGGCTCGGCGGGGGCCGGGTGCATCACGCGATGCGTACCGTCGGCAAGTGCACGCGGGCCTTCGACATGATGTGCGAGCGTGCGGTGTCCCGGCGTACTCAGGGCACTCTTCTCGCCGAGAAGCAGGCCGTGCAGCAGTTCATCGCGGACTCCTGGGTGGAGCTCCAGCAGTTCCGGTTGCTGGTGCTGCACACCGCCTGGATCATCGACACCCAGCCGCACGGCGCGGCCCGGACCCAGATCGCGATGTGCAAGGTGCAGACCTCGAAGGTGCTGCACGACGTCATCCAGCGAGCCCTGCACGTCCACGGCTCGCTCGGCACCACCAATGAACTCCCGCTCGCCAAATGGTGGATGGCGGCACCGAACCTCGCGCTCGCCGACGGCCCCACCGAGGTGCACCGCACCACGATCGCCAAGCAGCTCCTGAAGAACCGCCGCCCGGCGGAGGGCCTGTTCCCCAGCGAGCACATCCCGCCGAAGCTGGAGGCCGCCCGCAAGCGGTACGCCCACGTCATCGAGGACGACAGCCTCACCGGCCGGGTCGACGCATGAGCGCCGAGCGCGACACCAAGTCCCTTGCTCCGGCCGACCTGTTCGACCTCTCCGGCAAGGTCGCGCTCGTCACCGGCGGCAGCCGCGGCCTGGGCCTCGCGATGGTGCGCGCCTTCGCGACAGCGGGCGCCGACATCGTCATCGCCAGCCGCAAACTCGCCGCGTGTCAGGCCGTGGCGGACGAGGTTCGTGACCTGGGTCGCCGGGCCCTGCCGGTCGCCGCGCACGTCGGGCACTGGGACGACCTGGCCCGGCTCGCCGACGCGGCCTACGAGGAGTTCGGGAAGGTCGACGTCCTCGTCAACAACGCCGGCATGTCCCCGTTGGCCCCCTCCTCCGCCGAGACGAGCGAGGAGTTGTTCGACAAGGTGATCGGCGTCAACTTCAAAGGCCCGTTCCGGCTCGCCTCGTTGATCGGGCAGCGGATGGCCGACTCGGGCACCGGGGGCTCGATCATCAACGTCTCGTCCTCCGGTGCTCTCATGCCCCAGCCCCGCTTCGGCCCGTACGCCGGTGCCAAGGCCGCACTCAACGCACTCACTACGGTCTTCGCCTTGGAGTACGGCCCGAAGGTGCGCGTCAACACGATCTCGGCCGGGCCGTTCCTCACCGACATCTCCAAGTCGTGGGCCGAGGAGAAGCGCGAGACGACGCGCAGCGCGATCGGGCGTCCGGGGCAGCCCGAGGAGATCGTCAGTACCGCGTTGTATCTGGCGAGCGACGCGTCGAGCTATACGACGGGGGCACTCATCAGGGTGGACGGCGGGCTGTACTGACCACCTACACCGCTGTGAATCCGCCGTCGACGGTGAGGGTGGCGCCGTGGATCTGGGACGCCTCGTCGCTCGCGAGGAACACGACGGCGGAGGCCACCTCGGCCGGAGTGCCGGCGCGGCCCGAGGGCATGCGCGCGATGATCGGGACCAGCCGCTCCTCCTTCGACGCCACCTTCTCGGTCGAAGTGGGGCCGGGAGCAACCGTGTTGACCCGGACGCCGTGCGGTCCGTACTCCGCGGCCCATGACGCGGTGAGCGAGTGCACGGCGGCTTTGGTCATGCTGTAGAGCGCCGAATGTCCCATGCCCCGCATGCCGTTGATGGATCCGAGGTTGACCACGGCGCCCTGGCCGCGCTCGACCATGGGCGGCACCAGCAGGCCGGTGAGCAGGAACACCGACCGCACGCTCACGGCCAGCGCCTCGTCGATGGTCTCCTGCGTGACCTCGGCGGTGGGGGTGGGCGAGAGCAGGAGTGCCGCGTTGTTGACGAGCACGTCGATGCGGCCGCCGGCCGCGGTGATCGCCTCGGTGGCGAAGCGGTCGATCACCTCGGCACCCGCGGACAGATCCGCCGTGACGAAAGTCGCCGCACCGCCGTCCTTCTCGATACGGGCCACCACCTCGGCGCCACGCCGCTCGTCGCGTCCGCTGACGACGACGAGGGCTCCCTCGGCGGCAAGGGCCACCGCGATGGCGACGCCGATCCCGTTGGTGGAACCGGTGACCAGGGCTTTCCGCCCGGCAAGACGCTTGGTCATGAGCTGTGCCTTCCGAATCCGACCCGCCGGAAGCTGATCCCACCGGCTGGGAACGGCAAAGCTGCCACTCAGAAAATGGACCCGCAAGTCCAGAAAGTGGCACAGTGAGGGCATGGCACCACGACTGACACCGAAGGGCGCCGCCACCCGGCAACGCATCGTCGAAGGAGCCGCGGCGGAGCTCCGCGCACGCGGCGTGACGGAGACGACCCTGGACGACATCCGCGCCCGTACGGCCAGCAGCAAGAGCCAGCTCTTCCACTACTTCCCGGGCGGCAAGGAGGAGCTGCTGCTCGCCGTGGCCCAGCACGAGGCGGACCGCGTCCTGTCCGACCAGCAGCCCCACCTCGGCGCGCTCACCTCGTGGCGGGCCTGGCACGACTGGCGGGACGCGGTCGTCGACCGCTATCGCCGGCAGGGGCAGCAGTGCCCGCTCAACGCGCTCATGTCCCAGCTGACCCCGGCCACACCCGGCGCGCAGGCCGTCACCCGGCAGCTCGTCGCCGCGTGGCAGGACAAGATCGCCGTCGGCATCCGGGCCATGCAGGACCAGCACGAGATTCCCGCCGACCTCGACGCCGACCGCACCGCGGCCGCCCTGCTGGCCGGTATCCAGGGTGGCGTCCTGATCATGATGTCCACCGGCTCGGTCGCCCACCTCGAAGCGGCCCTCGATCTGGGGATCCGTCAACTCCAGGCGCCGACCGCGTCTGTACCGACCCGCTGACCGGCCCGGAGCATCACGCCGCGCCCAGCAGCTCCATCGCCTCGTCCAGCAACACCGGCAGCGCGGGCAGCATCCGCTGATGCATGGCGTTCAACTGCCCTGATTTACGGCCCCGTTTGATCAACAGCGCGGTCGCGGCGGACTCCTTGTACTTGGTGAGCGCCTCGAACCACGGCAGGTCCCGCAGCGGTTCGCCGCGCAACTCCTCGTAGGCGTCGACCAGTTCGGCCTTGGCGGGCATGCCGGTGGGCTCGTCCGACACGGAGGCCGGATGGCGGGCCTCGTCGGTGAAGAAGGTCAGCCAGGTCATGTCGACGCGGGGATCGCCGAGCGACCAGATCTCCCAGTCGATGATGGCCGTGACCGCGCCGTCCGCGCACAGCGTGTTGCCGAGCCGGTAGTCGCCGTGGGTGAACACCGGTGTCATCGCGGCCGGTACGGTCGCGTGCAGCCGCTCGGCGACCACCTCGTAGCCGGTGCGCAGGTCGTCGGAGACGGTGCCGAACGCCCGGGTCCACCGGTCGATCTCCCCGGTGAGCGTCACCACGGGCTCGGCCGCGAGCGCCGTACGCGCCGGCGTCACCCGGTGCAGGGCGGCCAGCATGCGGGCCGCGTCCAGGGCACGACTCCGCACCTCCCCCGCGGCGAGTGTGCCGCGCGGCAGCAGCACCGGTTCGACACACTCCCCCGGCACCAACTCCATGGCCACGAAAGGCTGGACGGCCGGAGGCGCGCCCGCGTCGGAGAACAGCACCTTCGGTACGCGTACGCCGGGCTGTCCGGCCAGGGCGGCCATGAGCCGTGCCTGGCGCAGCACGTCCCGGTTGCGGACCGGGGGCAGGCCGGGCGGTGCCACCTTGAGGACGACACGTTCGTACCCGGCGGGGACACCCGACAGAGCGGCGACGTACGTCAGGCTCGACGTGCCGCCGGTGAGGGGTTCGACGCCGTCGACGGTGACGCCGGGTGTCCAGTCGCCGACGACGGCTGCCGTGCGGTCGGTCAACTCCCGTAGCAGCGCCGGGCTGTTGGTGGCGACGCTCATGGCTGCCCCTTCGTCCCGTTCTCGGGTGCGGTCAGTGCCGCCACGATGTCGCGGCGCACCAGTTTGCCGGTCACCGTGCGCGGGAGTTCGGTCCAGTACGTGATGCGGTCCGGGGTCTTCGAGCCCCGCAGGGTGCCGCGTACGGCCGCGCGCAGTGCCCCGGCGTCGACCTCCGCGCCGTCGCGGGGTACGACGACGGCCTCGATGCGCTGGCCCCACTCCTCGTCGGGGACGCCGACGACGACGGCGTCGAGCACGTCCGGGTGCCGCAGCAGAACATCCTCTATCTCGGCGGGGGCGATGTTCTCCGCGCCGCGGATGATCGTGTCGTCGGCCCTGCCCTCGATGTGGAGATAGCCGTCGGCGTCGAGGCGGCCCCGGTCGCGGGTGTGGAAGAAGCCCTCCTCATCGACGGCGGAGCCCTGTCCGGCGTACTCCCCCGAGACCTGCTCGCCGCGCACCCAGATCTGCCCGGTCTCCCCCGCGCCGAGAGGTTCCCCGGTGACGTCCCGGACCTCTATCTGGATGCCCGGCACCGGCAGTCCGGCCGAGCCGAGCCGGGCCCTTGTCGCCGGGTCCTCGCTCGCGATCGCCGCCCGGTGTTCGGCCGGGCCCAGCACCGAGACGGTGGACGAAGTCTCGGTCAGGCCATAGGCGTTGACGAAGTCCACCTCCGGCCAGGCGCGCAGTGCCGTCTCGATCACCCGCACCGGCATCCTGGCGCCCCCGTAGGCGAGCGACCGCATGGAGGGCACGGAACGGTCCAGCCCTGCCGTGTCCATGATCCGGGCGAGCATCGTCGGCACGACCATCGCGTGCGTGATCCGCTGCTCCCGGACGAGGCCGAGCCAGCTCTCCGGGGTGAACTGGTCGAGGGTGAGGGTGCGTCGCCCGGCATAGAGGTTCGTCAGCACATTGGAGACGGCGGCTATGTGGTAGGGCGGCACACTCATCAGCGCGGCTTCGGTGGGGTCCGCCGCGGCGAACTCCACTGTGCCGAGCACATACGACACCAGGTTGTGGTGGCGCAGGAGCACGCCCTTGGGGGCCGAGGTGGTTCCGCTGGTGTAGATCAGGACGGCGGGGGTGTCGGGCGCCGGTGCCGGTTCGGTGGCGGCGCCGGTGTTCGCGGTCGCCTCCGTGAGCCACTCGGCCGGGCTGCGGACCTGGAGCCCGGCCCGGCGCGGTGCCTCGTCCTGGCCGGGGGCGGCGATGGCCAGGGCGTGCGGGTGGTTCGCGAGGAGGGCGGCCAACTGCTCTTCGCCCAGGCGGTAGTTGACCGGAACCAGCGGCACCCCGGCGTGGGCCGCGGCGAACTGGGCGACGGCGAAGGCGGGTCCGTTCGTGGCCAGGTACACGATCGCGTCGGCGCCGGCCTTGGAGATCAACTCAGCTCCACCGGCGGCGAGTTCGCGCAGTCGTACGGGGGTGAGCCCGTCCTGTGCGCGGCCGATCACGACCCGGTCGCCGAAGCCCTCGGCCGCCATGTCCAGGATCATCGACACGTTCATCGGCGCACCACCCGCCTTCTCAGTCCGAGGCCGGTAGCGGCTTGGCGCTCTTCACCGGCAGGGGCACGCCGTTCACGGCGAGGGTGCCCTGTCCCTGTTTCGTGCAGAGGAGTTCGAGGCCGAGGTCCTCGTCGGCGTAGCGCTTGCCGAGCAGTGAACCGCCCATCCGGTCCGGGTCGGGGGTGCCGGTGACGGCACCCGGTGCGGTGCCCTCGATCATGGCGGCGCCGCCGCAGGTGATGTCCACCTCGCTGTCGGGGCTGCGGACGACGATCACCGCCGTGGTGTCCACCGTGCTGGCGAACATCTGTCCCACTCGTGGCCTCATCGCAGGTTCCTCCGCGGATCTTGTTCCCGTTCCGGGCGCTCAAAGACCAGAAAAAAGTATACTACTTACCTCGATCACGTCGAGATGAGGAACGGAGTCGACGGATGGAACTCAAGACCGTCCTGTTCGAGGTGACCGACCATGTCGCCACGATCACGCTGAACCGGCCGCAGGCCATGAACAGCTTCAACCAACAGATGCTGGACGACTTCTCCGCGATCTGGGACCGGGTCAAGACCGACGACGACGTGCACGTCATGGTGTTGCGCGGCTCGGGCGAGCGCGCCTTCAGCACCGGCATGGACGTCAAGGAGGGCATCGACCGGCAGCCCAATGTCTGGTCGCAGACCGATCCCGGGGAGTTCCTGTCGCCGAAGCTGAACCAGGTGTGGAAACCCCTGGTCTGCGCGGTGCACGGGATGGCCGCCGGTGGCGCGTTCTACTGGCTCAACGAGGCCGACATCCTGATCTGTTCGGACGACGCGACCTTCTTCGACCCGCACGTCAGCTACGGACTCACCGCGGCGCTCGAACCGATCGGGCTGGCCCGCCGCATCCCGCTCGGCGAGACCCTGCGGATCGCCCTGCTCGGCCTGGACGAGCGCCTTTCGGCGGCGCGCGCTCTTCAAATCGGCCTGGTCAGCGAGGTGTTGCCGGGTGACCGACTCTGGGACCGGGCGGACGAGATCGCGCGCATCATCGCCGCCAAACCGCCGGCCGCGATCCAGGGCACGGTCCGCGCGATCTGGGAGTCCCTGGACGCGACCCGCACCCAGGCCCTGCGTACCGGACTGTCGTACACCCAGATCGGCAACCCGATCGGAAAAGCGGAGGTGGACCGCTCGGCGGTACCCCGAGGACGGTGGACACTGCGTTGACACTCCCCTACCCTCCCTAAAACAGTATCCTTTTTTACGAGCTTCTACGGAGGGCTGGCTCTGATGCAGTTCGGCATGCCCTGGCCGGGCCGTGAGGTGGCGCACGAGGCCGAGGAGGCCGGTGCGGGTGCCTTCTGCGCCGGCGAGTTCGTCGACCATGACGCCTACCTCACCCTCGCCGAGATCGTCGCGAACTCCGAGCGCGCCCTGGCTGGGCCCGCCATCGCCTACGCCTTCGCCCGCACCCCGTACGCGCACGCCACCGCGCTGCGCCAACTCCATGCCCAGGCACCGGGACGGCTCTTCCTGGGTCTGGGCAGCGCCGCGTTCCGTATCAACCGCGACTGGCTCGACGTACCCGCCGACCGCCCGGTGGACCGGATCGCGGACACCGTCGGCGCCGTCCGCGCCTGGCTGCACGCGGAGAACGGCGAGAAGGTCCACTACTCCGGCGAGTTCCACTCGATCGACGCCGACGTCCGCGCGCCCGTGCTCGGCCGGCTCGACATCCCCGTCCTGCTCGCCGCGTTCAACACGCGGATGGCCGCGACGGCGGGCCGGGTCGCCGACGGCGTCATCGGGCACGGGCTGTTCACCCGCTCCTGGTGGACCGACGTCGTACGCCCGTCGGTGGAGCGCGGCACGGTCGCGGCGGGCCGCACCGAGCCGCCCCTGGAGCACGGCTGGGTCATCACGGCGGTGGACGACTCCGCTCCCGAACGTGCCGTGGCCGACGCCCGGCGCATGATCGCCTTCTATCTGACGGTGAAGACGTACGACCCGTTCGTCGCCCACCACGGCTGGGAGGGCCCGGTGGCAGAGCTCCGCAAGGCGTTCCGCACCGGGGACACCGACGCGATGGCCGCCGCCGTCACCGACGAGATGCTGACCGAGATCGCCGTGTGCGGGACGACGGCCGACGCGAAGGGCATGCTCGCCCGTCGCGCCGGTTCGCTGCCTCGTGACGTCGGCTATTTCGCACCGCCGAGCTTCCTGGTGAGCCATCGGCGCCGGGCCGCGTACGCCCGGGCCGCGCTCGCCCTGATCGGCGAACTGCCCACGCCGTGAGAGGAGAAGCGGCGGGCGGCACCCTCGGACCGCCCGCCGCTGTCGTCGCGTTCCAGTGCCCTGAAACGCCGTTTTGATGGTCAGGCGCTCTCGGTGACCGGGGCGAGTTTCCTGCTCTTGTCGAAGTGCACGACGTCGGCCAGGGTGCCGCCCAGGATGGCCGCGCGGTCCTCGTCGTTCACGCCCTCGAAGTTCTCGGCGATGCACTCGGCGCTGCTGCGGAAGGTGCCCTCCGCGTGCGGGTAGTCGTTGCCCCACATGACCGTCGAAAGACCGGTGATGTGGCGTGCCTTGACCGCCGTGGGGTCGTCCGCGAACTGCACATGGATCTGGCGCCGGACGTACTCGGTGGGCTTGAGCGGGTAGGGCCACTTGTCGTTGATCGCGAACAGCCGCCCCATGGAGGGCTGTTCGGTCGCCGGACGGTTGTCGTCCCAGAAGCCGAGCCACCAGTCGGGGTCCTGCCCGGTGCCCGTCTTCCAGGCCTTGTCCATGTAGCCCATGAAGGACACCAGCCAGCCGGCGGTGTACTCGATCAGGTTGAAGTGCAGGTCGGGGAAGCGCTCGCACACCCCGCCGCCGACGAGGCTGGCGATGATGCCCTGCGGGCCGGCCACACCGGCGCCGGCCGCGAAACCCATGGTCCGGCCCGCCACCATGTCGTCGGTCAGGTTGCCCTTGCCCATGTTCATGGACGTCATCAGACCCCGGACGGTCTGCGCCGTCCCGGAGACCTGCTCCTTGACCTTCACACCGCCGGTGGCCACGTGGATGAAGACCGGCAGGCCGTGCGCCTGGGCGGCGGCCCAGATCGGGTCGTACTCGCGGGCGTAGTACGGCAGCGGCGGGATCTCGGGGAGCAGGATCGCGCCGAGGCCGAGGCCCGCGATCCGCTCGATCTCGGCCACGGCAGCGGGGACGTCCGTGATCGGGATCGCGGCCGTGGGGCGCAGCCGGTCCTTGTAGGGGAGGTACCTCTCGACGAGGTAGTCGTTCCACACGCGCGCGTGGGCCATCGACAGCTCGTGGTCGTCCGTGAACAGGACGAACAGCGAGAGGTTGGGGAACATGACCGAGGCGTCGACGCC
Organism: Streptomyces sp. NPDC101776; assembly: GCF_044766845.1. Lineage (NCBI taxonomy): Bacteria > Bacillati > Actinomycetota > Actinomycetes > Kitasatosporales > Streptomycetaceae > Streptomyces > Streptomyces sp. NPDC101776. Next base: position 281,489 of record NZ_JBIWMV010000010.1, read on the forward strand.
GTCGAAGTTCATGTCCCGGATGATGTGCTCGGGATCGCCGTCCGGAGTCTCCCCGCCGGTCTGGCGGTACTTGGAGATGGTCCAACCGTCGAAGCCGATGGTGTGGAGCTTCTTGAACTCCGTGTGACCACCCGGAACGATCGGCTCGTCCAGGGTGAACTCTTCTTCCCAGAGGGCGCGTTCGCGGAGCTCCTTGGGCAGGCGGGTCTTGAACAGATCGACCGGCTCGATGATGTGCGAATCGCCGGACACGACAAATTCCTTGAACACAGGCGGTACCTCTCTTCGAACTCCGTCGTTCGTAGCCAGAAGGCCGACCCCCAGATATCTGCGAAGTTAGCTGTACCGACCGGTCGAGTCAATAAAAGTCGCACACTCCTGACCCGTCCCTTGTAATTCAGTACACTCATCCCGGGACACACTTGATGAGGAGACGGCTCATGACGACGACGTACTCGTTCTCTTCTCGGCTCTACATCGACGGACGGCACACCGACGGCACGTCGGACGCGCGGATCGTCGTACGCAATCCGGCGACGGAACAGACCATCGCGGAGGTACCGGACTCCTCGCTCGCGGATGTACGGCGGGCGGTCGAGGCGGCGCGGCGGGCCTTCGACGAGGGGCCGTGGCCGCGGATGCGGCCCGCCGAGCGGGGCGCGGTCCTGCTGCACCTGGCGGAGGAGCTGGAGCGGCGGCTGCCTGAGCTGGTCGCCGTGAACATGGCCGAGGCGGGTTCGGTGCGCGCGCTGGCGGAGAGCCTGCAGACCCGGGTGCCGGTGGCCCATCTGCGGGACATGGCGGAGCGGGTGATTCCCGGCTTCGCGTGGGAGCGTCCGCTGGATCCGACGGTCGCGCCGGGCGTCGGCATCTTCCAAGGGGTGCTGCGCCGCGAGGCGTTCGGGGTGTGCGCGCTGATCTCGGCGTACAACTTCCCCTTCTTCCTCAGCATGATGAAGGTGATCCCGGCGCTCGCCGCGGGTTGCACCGTCGTACTCAAACCGGCGCCCCAGACCCCCCTCGACTCGCTGCTGCTGGGTGACTTCGCGGACGCGGCCGGGCTGCCGCCGGGGGTGCTGAACATCGTGACCGGCGACGTCGAGGCCGGCCGGGAGCTGACCACGCACCCGATGGTGGACCTCGTCAGCTTCACCGGGTCGGACACGGTGGGCCGCATGGTGTACGCCCAGGCAGCGGCCTCCATGAAGAAGGTCGTCCTGGAGCTGGGCGGCAAGTCGGCCAACATCGTGCGGGCCGACGGCGATCTCGTCGGCGCCGTGCGTTCCGCGCTGTCGGGGATGACCACCCATGCGGGACAGGGCTGTTCACTGCTGACCCGTACGCTCGTGCACGAGTCCGTCCACGACGAGTTCGTCGACCGGCTGAGCGCGGCTCTCGCCGGGGTCCGGGTGGGCGATCCCGCCGACGCGGCCACCACAATGGGGCCACTCATCAGCGAGGCGCAGCGGGCGAAGGTCGAGAAGCTGATCCGGGTCGGCGAGGAGGAGGGCGCGCGCATCGTCTGCGGCGGCAAGCGCCCGGCCGGTCTCGACAAGGGCTACTTCCTGGAGCCGACGCTCTTCGCCGCCGTGGACAACGCGATGACCGTCGCCCGGACGGAGTTCTTCGGGCCGGTCGGTGTCGTCATCCCGTTCCGCAGCGACGAGGAGGCGGTACACATCGCCAACGACAGCCAGTACGGTCTCGGCGGCGCGGTCTGGAGCGCGGACACGGTGGCCGCGTACGAGATGGCGACCCGGCTGCGGACCGGTGGTGTCACGATCAACGGTGGCAGTGCCGGGGTGAGCCCGCGGTCCGCGTTCGGCGGCTACAAGCAGAGCGGACTCGGCCGGGAGTGGGGCGAGTTCGGGCTCGACGAGTATCTGCAGACGAAGACGGTGAGCTGGGCGGCCCGCTGACCGGTGGGCCGCGCGTCAGACGGTGCGCACCGTCGCCGCGTCACACGGTGAGCACCATCGCCGATCCCATGCCGCCGCCCGCGCACATGGCCGCGACCGCCGTGCCCCCGCCACGGCGGCGCAGCTCGTGCGCGAGGGTGACGACCATGCGCGCGCCGGTGGCCGCGATCGGGTGCCCGAGGCTGCACCCGCTGCCGAAGGGGTTGACCCGCTCGGGGTCGAGGCCCAGTTCACGGGTGGTGGCGACGGCGACCGCGGCGAAGGCCTCGTTGACCTCGAACAGGTCGACGTCCTCGATCCGCAGTCCGGCCCGGTCAAGTGCCTTGCGGATGGCGGCGATCGGGGCCAGTCCGGTCTCGACGGGATCGACGCCGACGCTCGCCCAGGACCGTACGGTGGCGAGCGGGGTGAGCCCGTGCCGGGCGGCGATCTCGGAGGAGGCGACCACGACCGCGGCCGAACCGTCGTTCACCCCACTGGAGTTGCCCGCGGTGATGGAGTAGCCCTCGATGTCGGGGCGCAGCACCTTCAGTGCCGCGAGCTTCTCGATGCTGGTGTCGCGGCGCGGGTGTTCGTCGGTGTCGAACACGAGCTTGACCCCGTCGCGGTCGACGACCTCCACCGGGACGATCTCGTCGGCGAACCGTCCCTCGTCGATCGCCCGCACGGCCCGCCGGTGCGAGCGCAGCGACCAACTGTCCATCTCCGCACGGGAGATGCCGGTCAGCCGGGCCGTGTTCCAGCCGACGAGGGTCGCCATGTCGTCGTTGGGTGCCTCGCGGGTCGGGACGTGCGAGGGCGACCGCCAGCCGTCCTGCCAGTCGTCGGTGCCCGGAATCCGGCGCCGTTCCACTGGAGCGGTCGACGTGGACTGCGTCCCGCCGGCGACGACCGCGCGGTCCATGCCGGCGAGCACGCCAGCGGCGGCGGTCGCCACACTGGCCAGCCCCGAGGCGCAGTGCCGGTTGTGCGCGAGTCCCGGCACATGGGTCAGCCCCGCTTCGATCGCGGCGTAGCGGGCGATGTCCCCGCCTCCGGCCAGGGTCTCGCCGAGCACGACGTCGTCGATCAGGTCGAGCGGCAGCCCGGAGCGCCGCACCGCCTCGCGTACGACGACGGTGGCGAGGTCGAAGGCGCTGGTGTCCCGCAGCGTGCCCCGGCGAGCGGTACCGATCGCGGTGCGGCAGGCGGCGAGCAGAACGGCATCAGTCATGCAATTGATGATACTCAACTCTGCGATAAGGGCGGAAGAACGCCTTGAAGTGACCCTGGATCTCGACCAGCACCCGAAAAGAGGATACCTTCTTCACCGTATCGATCTGCTCTGGACCGGGTGGTGGCTGGTGAACTTCGAGCTCAGCGAGGAGCAGGCCATGCTGCGCGAGGCCTCGCGCGCCCTGCTGTCCGACCGGGCCCCGATCGCCCTCGTACGGGCGTCGATGGACCGCTCCGAGGACGTCGACCCCGAGCTGTGGCGGCTGACGTCCGACCTCGGCTGGCCCGGCCTGGCTCTGCCCGAGGAGTACGGCGGATCCGGCCAGGGACTGGTCGAACTAGCCCTGGTAGCCGAGGAGATCGGGCGCGCACTCGGCCGGGGCCCCTTCCTGCCGACAGCACTCGTCGGCCGTGCGATCGCCTACGGCGGTTCCGAGCGGCTGCGCTCCGAGGTGCTGCCCGCGCTCGCCGCCGGAGACGGCTGGGCGACCTGGGCGTTCGCCGAACCGCACTCCCCTTGGACGCTGGACGGAATCCACGCCTCCGCGCGCACCGACGGGGACGAGGTCGTCCTGGACGGGGTCAAGACCGTGGTGCAGGATGCGGGGGGCGCCAGCCGGCTGCTGGTCACCGCGCTCCACGACGGCGTACCGGCGTTCTTCCTCGTCGACCGCGCGGCGCCCGGAGTCACCGTCCGGCGGCAGCGCGTCCTGGATCCGACCCGCGCCTTCCACGAGGTCCGCCTGGCCGCCGTACGCGTCCCGCTCGACGCGCGGCTCGACGGTGGGCCGGCCGACATCCAGGCCCTGCTCGACGAGGCGTCCGTCCTGCGGTGCGCCGACGCGCTCGGTGTGATGGAGCGGATGCTGGAGCTGACCGTCGAACACACCAAGAGCCGGGTGCAGTTCGGGCGGCCGATCGGCGGTTTCCAGGCCGTCAAGCACGCCTGCGCGGACATGGCGCTGATCGTGCACGGCACCCGCGCCGCGACGTACTACGCGGCGATGGCCGCCGACGCGGGCGTCGACGACACCGCCCGGGCCGCCTGTGCCGCCGCCTCCTACGCCACGGCCGGCACCGGTGAAGTCGGCGCGCGCGCACTGCAGTTGCACGGTGGCATCGGCTTCACCTGGGAGCACGACCTGCACCTCCACCTGCGCCGGGCCAGGGCCGACCGGGTGCTGTACGGGGACACGGCCGTCCACCGGGACCGGCTCTGCACCCTCCTTCAGCGGTCGATCAAGTCCGCCTGAGCGAAAGGGAATCGACCGATGGAGATCAAGGGCAGGAAGGCCGTGGTGTTCGGCGGCGCCTCCGGAATGGGCCGGGCCAGCGCCGAGTTGCTCGCGGCGCGCGGTGCCGACGTCGTCGTACTCGACCGTCCCGCGTCGGCCGGTGCGGAGGTCGCCGCGGCGCTGGGCGGGCGGTTCGAGCCGGTGGACGTCACGGACTTCGAGGCGACGGAGAGTGCGCTGGCGGCGGCCGTCGAGTCGCTCGGCGGGCTGCATGTCTCGATCACGACTGCCGGTGGCGGTACGGCGAAACGGACGCTCGGCCGGGGCGGGCCGCACGACCTCGACACCTTCCGCCGCGTCCTCGACCTCAACGCCGTCGCGACCTTCAACATCAGCCGGCTCGTTGCCGCGCACATGAGCCGCAACGAGCCCGAGGAGCCCGACGGCGAACGCGGTGTCATCATCAACACCTCGTCGATCGCCGCCTTCGAGGGGCAGATCGGCCAGGTCGCCTACGGCGCCGCCAAGGCCGCCATCGCCGCGATGAGCCTCACCATGGCGCGGGACCTCGGTTCGCTCGGCATCCGGGTGCTGGCCATCGCGCCCAGCCTGTTCGACACGGGTGCCGTCGAGAAGATCCCGGACGAGGCGCGGGCGGTCCTGGTCAAGGACGCGGCGTTCCCCAAACGGCTCGGCCGCCCGGAGGAGTACGCCAAGCTCGCGCTCGCCATCGTGGACAACCCCATGTTGAACGGCCAGTGCCTGCGGCTCGACGCGGGACAGCGGTTCGGTCCCAAGTGACCGGTTCCGGGGGCCGGTTGAAGCCAGGACGACGACGGGAGCAGCCGTAATGCCGGAGCACGACGAGCACCAGGGCAAGGTCGCGTTCATCACCGGGGGCGGGCGCGGGTTCGGGAAGGCCTTCGGCGCCGCGTTGTCGGCGCGGGGCGCGCATGCCGTGCTCGCGGACATCGACGGGGACGCGGCGCGGGCCGCCGCCGCCGAACTCACCGCCGCGGGCGGCAGCGTGACGGGCGTGGCCTGTGACGTCGCCGACGAGAGCGCGGTCGAGGCGGTCATCGGCGAGGTCGTCGAACGACACGGTGGTCTCGACATCCTGGTCAACAACGCGGGCCTGCACGCCGCTTACAACCGACCGTTCACCGAACTCGGCCTCGCCAACGTGCGGCGCGTGCTCGACGTGAACGTCATGGGCGTCGTCATCTGCTCACTCGCCGCACAGCAGGCCATGCGGGGGCGCGCCGGTGCCGCCATCGTCAACATCTCCTCGTCGGCGGCCTACGCGAACCGCAGCATCTACGGCGTCTCCAAACTCGCCGTGCGCGGACTGACCGTGTCCTTCGCTCGCGAGTTCGCCGCCGACGGCATCCGCGTCAACGCGATCGCCCCGGGACTGATCTTCACGGACACCGTCCGCGCGGAGCTGTCCGAGGCCGAGGCGAAGCGGGTGTTGGGCGAGCAGATCCTCCAACGGGAGGGCGAGGAACGGGACATCGTCGAGGCGCTGTTGTATCTGGTCTCGTCGAAGGCGTCGTTCATCACGGGTGAGACGTTGCGGGTGACGGGCGGGTTCGCGCTCTCCGTCTAGAGTCACCGTCGGCGACACCGGCCGGCTTCAGGGTCGGATCGGGCTCTTCGCCGCGGGGAACATGCCCGGTCCGAAACCGCGGAACTCCGTGCGCGGGGGCAGGAGTTCGGCTCCCTGCGGCTGGGTGCGCATGCCGTCCAGCAGCAGGCGCAGGTAGCGCCGCCACAGGTCGGGCACCCCGGTCCGGTCGGCGATCGCCGCGACCATGAGCTGGATCATCGGAAGGTCCAGGGGCTCGACGTCGGCCCGCAGCGCGCCCTGTTCCTTGGCGCGGGCGATCAGCGGATCGACCAGGGGCCTGATCCGCCGGTCGACGAGGGCGTGTCGCTGGGCGGCCTTGCCGGTGCCGAGCATGACCTCGCGCAACCCCCGGTCGTGCGCCTGGAGTTCGCACACCTTCTCCAGGCTGGACGCCAGCCCGTGCCACGGGTCGGGGTCGGCGGCGGCTTCCCGGGCGGACGCCTCGACCTGGTCGATCATGTCCTCGAAGACCGCGTCGACCAGCTCTTCCTTGTTGGCGAAGTGCCGGTAGGCCGTCCCCACACCGAGCCCCGCGTGACGGGCGACGTCGTCGAGGGTCGCGGCGAGGCCCCGGTCGCGGAACACCTCGCGGGCGGCGACCATGAGACGGCGGCGATTCAGCTCGGCATCGCGCCGCAGTGGCGGCCTGCCGGGTTCAGCGGGCTCCGCCATGTCAGTCGTCCCGCCTTCCGGATGGTGTCGAACCGTCCGGCTCATCGTACTGCCGCGAGCTGCGCGCCCCTTGATCAGGTTCGGTCCCGGCGCGCACCCCCACCCCCAAACGGAGATTAGATCTCCGTTTCGTGTTACCGTGACGGAACGAAACGGAGATTAGATCTCCGTTTACCGATCCGACATCGGCGGGAGTCGCAGACATGCGCGAAGAGAAGGCACGGCAAGCTCGACGGAGGGGCAGCGCCGCCGTCACGGTCGCCATCGCAGCGGGGCTGGCCTTGACCGCCTGCTCCTCCGGCGGCAACAGCCCGTCCAGCGGAGCGTCCACCACCAGCGCCCGCGCCAAGACGGCCGCCTGCCCCACGGGCTCGGCCGCCGCCGGTGCCGGGACGCCCACCGCGATGCCGTCGGGCAACGCGGGAGGCGTCCCCATGGCCAAGACCATCAAGAAGTCGGACACCGGCACCAGCATCGTGATCGACCCCAAGGGTCCGCAGATCCAGTGCGCCACTTCGGGGATCACCACCACGCACGACATCACGTACTCCTCGCCGACCACCAACGGCAGGAAGAGCGATCTGAAGCTGGACATCCAGGTGCCCACATCCACATCGGGCAAGAAGCCGCTGGTCGTCTACCTGACCGGAGGCGGGTTCGTCATGGCCGACCGCACCGCCAACCTGAATCAGCGCACCTATGTCGCCGACCAGGGCTATGTCGTGGCCAGCCTCCAGTACCGCACTACCAAGGACGGCGCCACCTACAAGGACGCGGTCGCCGATGTGAAGTCCGCGATCCGGTACCTCCGGGCCAACGCGGACAAGTACTCCGTCGACGCCGACCAGGTCGCCGTGTGGGGCCAGTCCGCGGGCGGTTACCTGGCCGCGATGACCGGCGCGACCAATGGGGAGAAGTCCTTCGACGTCGGCGACAATCTGGACCAGAGCAGTCAAGTGCAGGGCGTGGTCGACGAGTTCGGCCCGGCCGATCTGTCCGAGCTCGCCGCCGACTACGACACGGCGGCACAGAAGGCCAACTACGCGGCGGGCAACAGCGCCGCCCAGTGGGTCTACGGCCCCGGCACCAAGAAGTCGGTCGCGGACCGCACCAGTGAGGTCGCGGCGGCCGACCCGGCGACACACATCAGTTCCAAGACGGCACCGTTCGTCCTCTTCCACGGCAGCGCCGACAACCTGGTCTCACCGAGCGAGACCCTTAACCTGCACACGGCACTGCGCGCCAAGGGGATCGAGAGCACCCGCTACGTCCTCGCCGGCGCGGGCCACGGCGACCTGTCGTTCACCGGCGACACCTCGGCCACGCTGCCCTGGTCCACGCAGGAGACGATGGGGCACATCGTCGACTTCCTGGGGCAGCACCTCAAGTAGGCGCGGCCTGCGGTCAGTTGGACCCGGCCCCGAATCCCGCCACGGTTCGTCACTCAATGTGCGGACGGGTGGGTACATCTGACACAGTGTCCCTTCATCCACACATCGGGGGCGTACCGTGTCCAATTCCGCATTTACACCGCCACCGAGGAAGCGCGACTGGAGACTCCTCGGCGCGGTCGCCGCGGGCGTCCTCGTCATCGGCGGCAGCGCAGCCGCCTGCCGCACCGACACCGGCACCGCCGGCGGCGGAAGTACGACGACCACGACCGCAGGCGCGAGCAGCAACGCCAAGACCGGTGGCGAGGCCAAGACCGTCCCCGAATTCGTCGGCATGGGCCTCCAATCCGCCCAGGACGCCGCCCAGAAGCAGGGTTTCCACAGCCTCACCTCCCACGACTCGCTCGGCCGCGAACGCCATCAGATCCTCGACCGGGACTGGAAGGTCTGCTCCCAGAACGTGAAGGCCGGCACCACCACGTCCACGGACACCCGACTCGACTTCGGCGCGGTGAAACTCGACGAGACCTGCCCGGCGAAGGACCAGTCGGCACCCGCGCAAGCGGCCGATAAAATGCCGGACTTCAAGGGAAAGTCGGTGAACACGGCGCGCGACGCACTCGCCTCCAGTACATCGATCACGGTCAAGGACGCGTCCGGGAAAGGCCGTTACGTGCTGGTGGAGTCGAACTGGCAGGTGTGCGCGCAGAAACCACCGGCCGGGACGACGCTGAGCGGACAGCCGGTGGAGTTCTCCGTGGTGAAGTTCGGGGAGTCCTGCCCGTAACTCCCGTTACGGCAGGTGCCGTTCAGGCCTCCTCGTCATGCCCCGCGGCCCGGACGCCGTAGTCGGCAAGGCCGTACGGCGAGGGCGGTGGTGGCGTCGGCGATGGCCTCTTGCTTGCGGGCAAAGACGGTGGCCTCGGAGACGCGTGCCCCGCGGGCGATCTCGGGGACCCGCACGGCGTCGGACCCGATCACGAGGGCGAGCGGTACCTCATCGCTCCCCGCGGCAACACCGAGTGGCCGTAACCAGCGTGCCGCGAGGAACGACTTTCGTCAACTTCCCGATCCCGCCGACCGTCCCACGTTCCGCGTCGTCGGCTCTCCCGGGCCGGGTTGATGGTGTGCGGCCAGTTCTCCAGCGGTAGCGGGCGGGGTCGGCCCGCGACCTCCCTGCCCAGCGAGAACACGAACGACAGCCCGGGCGCTATGCGGTGTCGCGGAGTCGCTCCCGCAGCAGCGCAGCGCCGGATTCGGCGAGCCAGTCCGTGAGCGTGCGCAGTCCGGGATGGATGACGCGCAGCGCCTCGATGTCGGCGTGCCAGCGTGATCCGGCTGCCCAGCGATCGCGGGCCTGTGCGATCTCGGGGTTCAGCGCGGCGGCCTCGGCGCTGGTGATCTGCTCGTAGCGCACCGTGACTCCGGTGGCCGCGCTGATCGCGGCGACCGCCTCGGTCGGGGTGGGGGCGTCCCCGGCCAGTTCCAGAGTCCGCCCCGCGAAGCGGTCCGGCTGGTCGAAGGCGAGCGCGGCGAACTCGGCGATGTCCTCCACCGCGATGATCTGGGCAGGTTCGTCCGGCGGGAAGACGTGCCGGTGCACGCCGCCGGCGATGCCGTCGAGGCCGATGGGCGCGGAACCGAGGTAGTTCGACATGAACCGCACCGGGCGCAGCACGGTCACCGACCGGATCCGCTCACGCAGATAGTCCTCGATGCGCTTCTTTGCTTCGGAGCCACCGGGGCGACCCGGCGTGGATGCCACGCCCGTGAACACGACGTGCTCGACGCCTACGGCGGCCGCGGCATCGGTCAGTGCCCGGCCTCGGGCGAACTCCCGCTCCATGTCGGGCCCGGCCGGTCCGAAGGCCGCGGGCGGCACGGCGAACAGCGCCGTTGCACCCTTCAGCGCCGCGGGCAGGCTCGACGGGTCGTCGAAGTCGCCACGGGCGAGCTCGGCCCCGGCGTTTCCAAGTGCCTTGGCAGCGGGAGCCGTTGTGTCCCGTACGAGTACGCGCACCGGTCTGCCGGCCGCCAGGAGCCGGCGTGCGGTGGCGCCGCCCTGCCGGCCGGTCGCACCGGTCACGACGACCAAGCGGTCAGTGGTCATGTTGTCCTCCACCCCGGGATTGTCGGTGGGCACGGTGGGGTTCGGCCCGGGGTCGATGTGGAATGCTGCACCCGGTTGAGTCAGACGGACAAGGGATTACGTGACATGACCGCACCTCCCCGTGACGTCGGTCGGGCCGATGCCCGCCGCAACCGTACGAAGGTGCTCGCCGCCGCCTCGCGGGCGTTCGACGAACAGGGCCTGGACGTCTCGCTCGGCTCGATCGCACAGCAGGCGGGAGTCGGCGCCGGCACGGTCTACCGGCACTTCCCCAGCAAGGAAATCCTGCTGGAGGCCGTACTTGTCCAGCAGATCGACAACAGGGTGGAGGCCGCTCGGCGATGGGCTGCCCGGACCGACCCTGTCACCGCGTTCTTCGGCTTCCTCCTGGAGGTGGTCGTCGCATCCCACGGGCGCAAGCGCGCCTGCGACGCCTTGACGACGGAGACGAGCTGGCCGCGCCCCGGCCTGGCCGCCTCGGCGCGACGGTTCCGCCAGGCACTCGACGAACTGCTCCGCGCGGCCCAGCGGGCCGGCGGGGTCCGCGCCGACGTCAGTGCGGACGATGTCGCCGCGCTCACCGTCGGGTGCGCGACGATATGGGCCGCACACCGCGACCGGAACGGCGGCTCCCGCATGGTGCGGCTGGCACTGGAGAGCCTGCGGAGTCCCGTGTCCGTCACGGAAGGGCAGGTTTTTCGTGACGGACATGGCGCTCTTCGCTCCGCGCCGCTGTGCGAGGAGTGCGGGACCCAGCTGGAGTCCCGGACCACCGGCCGCCCGGCCCGCTACTGCGGAGCAACGTGCCGACAGCGAGCACGTCGCCGCCGCCTCGGACAGGCAACGGCTTCCTGATGCAGGGCAGTGACTACAGGCTGGTACGCGTTCGATAGAGCCGTACGGCCAGCGGTGCGAAGACGGCGATCAACGCGAGCGAGTAGACGGTCGTCGCGAGGACGGGATGCTGCAGGGGCCAGGCGTGCACCTCACTCGCCGGATTCGGATTCCCGAACAGTTCCCTGATGGCGGCGGAGAGTGAGCTGAGCGGATTCCAGTTCGCCACCAACCGCAGCCAGGACGGCATGCCCGAGGTGGGGACGAACGCACTCGACACGAAGGTGAGGCCGAGCATCAGCAGGACGCCGAACTGCTGCACTCCCTCGGCGCTGCGGAACACCATGCCGAGACAGGCCATGCCCCAGTTGAGGGCGTAGGCGAACAGCAGGACGAGGACGAAGGCCTCCGCGGCATGTCCGGCATCGGTGTGGATGCGCCAGCCGATCGCCAGTCCGGTCACGGCGAGGACGATCACCGCGATGACGGTGGTGAGCAGGTCCGCCAGGCTCTGCCCGGCCAGAACGCCGGCCCGGGACATCGGGAGGGACCGGAAACGGTCGATGATCCCGTTCGCCATGTCGTGGTTGACGGCGCTCGCGGTACCGGTCGACGCCGACGTCATGGTCATCGCGAACATGCCCGGAATCAGGTAGTCGTGGTAACTCACGCCGTTCGGCAGCGCGATGGCTCCGCCCACCACGTAGGCGAAGAGCAGGGTGAACACCACGGGTGTGAGTGTCACGTCGATCAGCGACTCCGGCTCGCTCAGCGTCCGGGCCAGGTTCCGGCGGGTCAGCACCAGCGTGTCGTTGATCAGTCTGCGGAACCGGCCGACCGAACCGAGTCCCGAGTCGAGGTCGGGGGCGGCGGTCAGGGTGGTCATGTGGTGGTCTCCAAACGGCATGGGGAAGATGGGGTGCGGAGGGGGAAGAGGTGTGGAGGGCGCCTTCAACCGGCCGTGGCCACGACGTCGTTGTCGTCCACCGCCCGGCTCTCGACCGTCACGTGACCGGTCAGCGCGAGGAACACGTCGTCGAGGGAGGGCCGTCGGACGGAGCAGTCGTCCAGGCTGACGCCCTGCGCGATCAGCGCCTCGACCACCTCGGTGGCCAGCCGGGGCCGCGCGGTCACGGGCACCCTCACATGGCGCGTCGCCGAGTCCGTGGTGGCGGGTCCGGTGCCGAAGCCGTCCAGGATCAGGGCCGCCGTGTCGAGATCGTCGCCGGGTGAGACCGCGATCTCCAACTGGGCCCCGCCCAGAACGGACTTGAGTTGGCTCGGGGTGCCCTTGGCGATGGTCTCGCCCCGGTCGATCACCACGATCTGGCCGGCCAGTTGATCGGCCTCCTCCAGATACTGGGTGGTGAGGAAGATGGTCGCTCCGCCGGCCACCAGTTCGCGGATGACCTCCCACATCACGTTCCGGCTGCGTGGGTCGAGTCCGGTCGTGGGCTCGTCGAGGAAGAGGATGCGCGGGCGTGACACCAGGCTGGCGGCGAGGTCGAGACGGCGGCGCATACCGCCGGAGTAACCCTTCACCGGCCGCCCGGCAGCCGCCAAGAGGTCGAACTCGTCCAGCAGTTCCTCGGCCCGCTCGTGCGCCGCCCGGCGGCGCAGTCCGGCCAGCCGACCGATCATGACGAGGTTGTCGCGGCCGCCCTGGAACTCGTCCAGCGCCGCGTACTGGCCCGTCAGGCCGACGGTCCGGCGGACGGCGGCGGGATCCCCGCGTACGTCGTGACCACCCACCCGCACTTCCCCGCCGTCGGGTTTGAGGAGTGTCGTGAGCACCCGGACGGTCGTGGTCTTGCCTGCGCCGTTGGGCCCGAGGACCCCGACGACCGTGCCGGCCGGAACCTCCAGGTCGACGCCCTTGAGGGCTTCGTGATCGCCGAAACGTTTGACGAGGCCTTTGACGCTGATGGCGATGTCGTTTCGCACAGAGACAGCCACGGACTTCTCCTCACCGGACAAGGGACTGGGCCGAGTGACCGACCGACGGTCCGGGCGACCGGATCCGGCCCCCGACTTGCTACTGTGCAGGTGAAAAACCGGGCTCACCGTAAAGCATTTCCTGGACGCCTCACTGAGCCCTTACTTGCCAAACGCTAGGGCGTGCACTTGCCGATCGTCAAGGAGAGTTCTGTCGTCATGGCCAGTCGGACAACGAATGACCAGGTCAGCAAGAGGGAATCCGGTTCCGGCGGTACCCGCGACCGGCTCCTCTCCGTGGCCATAGAGCTGTTCACCACGCAGGGATACGGCGGGACGTCCCTGCGCGAGATCGCCGAGCGCCTGAGCGTGAGCAAGGCGGCGATCTACTACCACTTCCGCACCAAGGAGGACATCGCGCGGGTCATCGTGGAGCAGATCATGGAGGTGAACGGCGGCATCGCGGACCGTCTCACCGTGGCGGGCAAGGACACGGGGGCGTGGCAGCGCGCGTTCGACCAGATCATCGAGATCGCCCTGACGAACCGCCGGCTGTTCATGGTCTGGGACCGCAACGACGACGCCTTCCAGAAGCTGTTCGCCGACGACCCGGTCCTCGGGCCACGGATCGAGGCCCAGGGCGCGCCCCTCGCCGCACTGTTCGCCGACCCGTCCCTGCCCCCCGCCGACCGGATCCGGCTCGGCTGCGCCTTCGGCGCCATGATGGGACCACTGGTGATGTACACGTCCTTCTACGAGGACCTGAACACGGACCTGCTGCGGGAACACATCCGCACCGCGGTCGCCACTCTGCTGCGGGACTGACAGCCGTTTCCACGGCGGCGGAAGCGCGGCGGGCCGGACGGGCACAGCGGCGCCGGGACGCCCGGCGCCGCTGTGCCCGGCGGACAATCGTCCCCAACACCTCATGGCGAAGGGGTGGGGGGGGGGGGGGGGGGGCGGGGCCCCCCCCCCCCCCCGGGGGGGGGGGGGGGGGCGCCCCCCCCCCCCCCCCCCCCCCCCGCTCAAGATCTTCATCGATCGTGCAGACCTGACCCGGGCCCGAAGATCACGATCTACGGCTGGAGTGCTACGTGCTCGCCAGTTCGGCTGGTTCCACCGCCGTCGCTGCGGCCTCTTCCTCTTCTGATTTCACGGCGCGCAACAGCACGATCGGTGTGGCGATTTTCCAGATGAAGTACACCACCGTGGGAAGGACGTTCGCGAGGAGCCCGTTCCAGGCGAAGGGGCCGGTCTTGGTGAGGAAGACAAAGGCACCCGGGATCAGCAGAACTCCGAGGACCAGGTTGAGATATCCGAACCAGCGCGGGAACACCGGCTTGGCCCGGTCGTCGACGAGTGCCGCGTAGCCGATCGACCAGACCTGGAGGACGAATATGCAGGCGTTGCCGACCAGCATGAGCCAGTAGATGTCCGACATCGCGTAGAGCACGTCGGGCGAATGGCTCTCCGGTCGATAGGCCGCCGCCGCGAGTATCGCGATCGGGAAGAAGAAGCCGATCGGTGCGACGACGCCGGTAAGGAGCTGGATCATGGACAGCAGACCCCACCCGCCCTCGATACGGCGCATCTGCATGCTGGTGACCACCACGAAGGGGTACTCGAACGGCACGACGAGGACCATGATCGCGGCGCAGGCGAGGATGCCCGTCTGATGGTCGGTGAGGAATTTCACGACGCCCTGGGCGTTCTCCGTCGGGTCCATCGGCGTGATGAGATGGCCGACGGAGAAAGCGACGGCGAATCCCAGCAACAGTACAAATCCGCACCAGGCAGAGATGCGTTCCAGTCTGAAATGCAGGTCTTGTCGCATCAGCGGATCTCCTTTGATCTCGCGATCGAGCGGCTCATTGTGTTCTTTGCGCTCTCGCCAGATGTTCTTGGTTCTCTTACCAGCCGACGAGGCTGTCCAGCAGCAGGTTCGTACTCGACAGATAGTCGCCGTAGCCGCCGCGGAAGAAGAGCAAGGGGGTCTTCATCGACTCGACGCGGAGTGTGCGGACCCGTCCGACGACCAGTTGGTGGTCGCCGAGTTCGACGATTTTCTCGACGGAGCAGTCGACCCAGGCGACGACTCCGTCCAGGACGGGATTGCCGAGCGGGGAATCCTGCCAGTCGGCGCCCGCGAAGCGGTTCGGGCCGCCGGCCATCCGCCGGGAGAGGCGTTCCTGGTTGCCCGCGAGCGCGTTGGCGCAGAACCGCCCGGCCTTCCGGATCGTCCGCAGGGTGTTGGAGGAACCGTCCACCAGGAAGGACACCAGGGGCGGTTCCAGGGACACGGACATGAAGGTTCCGACGATCATGCCCTGGGGTTGCCGGTCGCTGTCCGTCGTGGTGATGGCGACCACGCTCGTGGGGAAGTGCCCCAGCACCTCACGGAAGTAGCGCCCCTCGATGGCGTCCGTCACGGCCCCTCCTTGTTCTCGCACGTTCTCTACGGCCCGTCAGATCAGGACGCGCATCGCCTCGGGCAGCTCAAGTCCCATCTGCGCAAGGGCGTTGGCGTGGTACGCGGATCCGGGGACATGGATCATGTGCTGGAGTCCCACGTGCGCGTCCCGCCAGAACCGCTGCATCGGGTTGTCTCGCCGGATCGCGTTGCCGCCGGACCGTACGAAGATCTCGTCCAGCGCGGAGACGGCACGCCAGGCGCAACGGACCTGGTTGCGGCGGACGTTGGACCGGTCCTCGATGCTGACGGGCTTCCCGGCCTCGACCTGGTCGTACAACCGGCTGATGCCGTCGATCAGTTGGACCCGGGATGCGGCGATCTCCGCCGCGGCCTCCCCGGCGGCGTACAACACATAGGGGTCGTCGCGTACTTGGACCCCGGTCACGGCGACGCGGTCGCGCTGCTGGGAGAGGTGGAGGTCGAGCGCGCCCTCGCAGATGCCGATGACGGCGGCGGTGATGCCGAGGGGGAACATGGAGCTGAAGGGCAACTTGTAGAGGGTGTCGGTGAGTCCGACCGCCTCGGCGGCGCTGCCCTCCTGGACCGTCTCCTGCTTGATGGTGCGGTAGGTGGGGATGAACGCCTTGTCTACGACGACGTCCTTGCTGCCGGTACCCGCCAGGCCGACGACGTCCCAAGTGCCGTCGATGATCTCGTAGTCGGAGCGCGGCAGCACGACGTGGAGTACGGAGATCGGGCCGGCCGGCCTGCCCTTGCCGTCGCCGACCAGCGCGCCGAGGAAGTCCCAGTCGCAGTGGTCGCTGCCGGAGGAGAAGGGCCAGCGTCCGCTGAGGACGTATCCGCCCTCCACCGGGTCGGCGATGCCGTTGGGCATGTACGGCGAGGCGATCCAGGTGTCCGGGTTCTCGTCCCACACCTCGTGCGCGAGCCGGGGGTCCAACTGGGCCAGTTCCCAAGGGTGTACGCCGACGACTCCGCTCACCCATCCGGCGGCCCCGTCGTGCCGTGCTACGGCCATCACCGCTTCCGCGAAGTCCCGGGGGTGGGCGCTGTAGCCGCCGAACTCCTTGGGCTGGAGGAGCCGGATCACGCCTGCCGAGCGGAGCAGTTCGACCGTGCGGTCGCTCAACTTGCCGAGTTTCTCGTTCTCTTCGGCGAGCGCGGCCAGTTCGGGCCCGAGATCCTCGACACGGTTGACCACTTCGTGCGTCACGCCGCACACCTCCTGCTGCCTGATACCTCGCAAGTGCCGCACACGCGCGGCGGGATGATCCCAGTGTCATTTCCTGGACCGAGCGTTTGCTGGCCGGTTTCCGCTGACCGGGACTTAAGGATCAGCGGGTGATACGAGGTCGCAGCGCCATGCTGGAGCGGCCCTTGAGAGCGGACAGCCAGACACCGGCCCCGTAGGCGAGGTCGTCGAGGCGGCGCGCGACGCCGTAGCGGACCGGGTCGAGATGGGCCCGGTCGCGCCGGTACTCAAGAGCGATGTCGGCCAGCGCGGCCAGTGCGGCGGCCCTGCGTACCCGGCGGGACGCCACACAGCCGACGACCGTGAGAGGCCACCAGTGCCGGTTGAGCAGGGCCGACGTCTGGGCCACGGCGGCCAACGCCCCGTTGGCCGTGAGCCGCGCGGCGAGCCGGTGCGGGTGCCCGGTGCCGTCGAGTTTGCGGCCGATTCGGAAGGTGACGCCCACAAGGACGGCCCCGGCGACGGGGACCGACCAACGCCGCTGGGCGAGCAGGGCGGTGACGAACGCGGCGCTCCAGGGGGCGAACATGGCCGGGGCGATGAATCGCGGATGGCGTGCGGCGAGAGGCTGCGCGCCGGTGCCGTAGACGGCCTTGCGGAGCAGCCAGTCGCCGGCCCGCGCGCGGTGTTCGTGGGCTGCCTCGGCGGCCGGTTCGTAGCGCACGCGTCGGCCCTGTTCGATCAGGCGCCAGCACAGGTCGACGTCCTCGCCGACCCGCATCCGTTCGTCGAAGCCGTCCTTCAGCGCGTCCACCCGTGCCACGACGCAGGCCGTGGACGCCCAGGAAACGGGGCTGCCGGGGCGGACTCCGGCCGAGTGGGCGCCCAGGTCGAGGGAGGAGCGGGCGTTCTCGTAGCGTTCGATCCAGGTCGGGGCGGCGGAGGGCAGCCCGGTGATACGGGGTACGGCCATGGCGACGGCGGGGTCGGCGAAGTGCCGGAGGAGGGTGGGCACGGTGTCGGGGGGCAGCACGATGTCGGAGTCGGCGAACACGACGAAGGGGGTGGTGACGAGCCGCAGTCCGACGTTGCGCGCGGCGGCCGGACCCACGTTCGTCGTCAACGGAACCAGCGTGGCGCCGTGTTCGGCGGCTACGGCGGCGACGGCCCTCGGGTGCCGTGACGCGTCGTCGACCACGATCACGGGGTGATCCTCGCCAACACTGCTGAGCAGCCGGGCCAGTTGACGTGGGCGGTCGCGAACCGGCACGACGACCGTGCAGCGGGGATCGGTCGGCAGAGGCAGCGAGGCTACGACGGGATTGACCATCCCGAGGTCGAGGAGCCGGTCCGCGAGCAGCGCGCTCGCCGCGCCCCGCACCCGCAACATCCGCCCGCTGAGCAGCCGCCTGGCCCGTGGGGTCAATCGGATCAGGCGCGTTGGGAAACCGCCGACGAGGGCCCGGCCGCCGTCCACCACCCGGGTGTGCCGGTCGAGTTGGACCAGGAAGCCGACGGGCAGCGTCACGGCCGCACGACCTGGTGGGGCGACTTCCCCGGGACCGGTTCGGCGAGGCGGCCCCGGGCGTCCACGGTCCAGGCGGCGATCCGGCGGACGGCTGCCGACACCATCATGTCCATCGCCTTGCGTCCCTCCGCAGCCGAGGCGCCGGTCGGGTCGCCGAGGATGCCGGAGGGGGAGACCGCGCGGACCCCGTGGGCCATCAGGTCCGGGAGGAGGACGGCGAGCGGCCGGGTGTCACCGACGACCGCCGCCTCCAAGTGCACGTGGTTTGGGGCGAGATGGAGCATCACCGAGGTCTCGGTACGACCGGCGTGCGCGTCGCCTCCCGGAACGGCGCAGCCGGTCCAGGCCACGTCATGGCCTTCGGTGCGCAGCAGACGCAGGGCGGCGTCGAGGGTGGCGGTGTTGCCGCCGTGGCCGTTGACGAGGACGATCCGCCCGGCCCACAGGGACAGCGAGCGTACGGCCTCCACCAGCACCACGCGCAGCGCTTCGTGGCCGATCGAGACGGTGCCGGGGAAACCCGCGTGCTCGCCGCTGGCACCGTAGCGGAGCGTCGGCGCAACCAGCGCCCCGGGCACGGCAGTTGCCGTTCGACGCGCGACGGCCTCGGCGATGACGCTGTCCGTGTCGAGCGGCAGGTGCGGGCCGTGCTGTTCGGTGGACCCGATCGGCAGCAGGACCAGCGCGTCGGACGGCACGAACGGCCAGGCGGTGTGGGCGAGTTCGGTCGCCGGGCCCCCGACCATGCTCAGGCGGCCGGGGCGTCGCGGCCCAGAACGAGGGGGAAGCCCGGCGGGATGACCAGGTCGTCCGGCGTCAACTCGTGGACGGAGGAGTGCCCGAGGCCCAGGACCGCCGAGTCGAGTCCGCTGCGCAGGATGTCCAGGACGTTCTCCACACCCGCTTGCCCGTTCGCGGCCAGGCCCCAGAGGTAGGCACGGCCGATCAGCACGGCGCGGGCGCCCAGGGCGAGGGCCTTGGCCACGTCTCCGCCCCGCCGCACACCGCCGTCGAGGAGGACTTCGATCTGCGCGCCGACCGCGTCCGCTATGGCGGGGAGCACGCGGATGGTGGCGGGGGTGGTGTCGAGGTTGTTGCCCCCGTGGTTGGAGACGGACAGGGCGGACACTCCGGCGTCGACGGCCCGCTTGGCGTCGTCCACGCGGGTGACTCCCTTGAGCAGGAAGGGCCCGCCCCACTCCTTGCGCAACCACGCCACGTCCTCCCAGGTCGGGGGTGTGGTCTGCATCCACTCGCCGTAGGCGCCGAAGAAGGTGGGGGACTCGCCGCCCGGGGGCCGCAGGTTGGGGACCGAAAGGTCGGGCAGGCGGCGGGACTTGGCGAACCGGAGCAGCCAGCCGGGGTGGGGCAGCACGTCGGGCGCGAACTTCAGCATCGTCTTCAGATCGAGCTTGTCCGGGATGGAGGGACTCCCCCAGTCCCGGCCGTGGGAGAAGGACCAGTCGAGGGTGACGATGAGCGCCTTGGCACCGGCCGCCCTGGCCCGGTCCATACGCTGCACCATCGTGGCGCGCGTGCCGCTCCAGTAGAGCTGGTAGAAGAGGTTCGGCTGCACGGCGGCGACTTCCTCAACCGGCTTGCTGGCGAAGGAACTCAGGCCCATCACGACGTCCCTGTTCGCCGCCGCCCGGGCCACGGCCACCTCGCCCTCGGGGTCCACGGCCTGCACACCGGTCGGCGAGATGAGCACGGGGAGGGAGGTGGGTACTCCGAGCACGGTCGTGGACAGGTCGCGCTCCGCGTGGTGGCCGACGACCCTGGGTGCGAAGCCCAGTTGGGCGAACGCGGCCGTGTTGTCGTCGATCGTACGACCGCGCTCCGAGCCCGCGACGAGCGCGCCGTAGACCGTGCTCGGCAGCCGTCTCTTCGCGCGGCGCTGTGCTTCGGCGACCGTCTCGAACCAGGGGTTCCTGCCCATGACGTGTTCTCTTCTCTCGCGGTCTAGGTGAGGCGCAGCCCGGCCAGCGGGTCCTCGGCGCAGTCGGTGACCGGGGGCCGTTCCAGGTCCCGGCGCCGGGTGAGGACGAGGTCCACGGGCCGTCGCCGGGAGTGGTCGGCGGACGGCTTGGGCAGGTCTCCAACGCCCTTGGGACGCTTGGCCAGTTGCTGTTCGCCGTAGCCCTGCACGCACTCGGGGTCGGGGCCGTCCAACGGCAGTCCGGTGAAGAACTTGGCGGCCATGCAGCCGCCCTTGCAGGTGTCGTAGAAGGCGCAGGACGCACAGGCTCCGCCGTGCTGCGGGGCGCGCAGCCGCGTGAACAGCTCCGAGCCGCGCCATACGTCGGTGAAGCCGCCGGGTGTGCGCACGTTGCCGGCGAGGAACTCCTCGTGGATGGCGAACGGGCAGGCGTAGACGTCGCCGACCGGGTCGATCAGGCAGACGACGCGTCCGGCGCCGCAGAGGTTGAGGCCGGGGAGTGCCTCGCCGTAGGCGGAGAGATGGAAGAAGGAGTCGCCGGTCAGCACGTTCTCGCCGTGGGCCAACAGCCATTCGTACAGCTCGCGTTGCTGGGCGGCGGTCGGGTGGAGGTCGTCCCAGACGTCGGCGCCGCGCCCGGAGGGACGCAGCCGGGTCAGGCGGAGTTGGGCGCCGTAGCGGTCGGCGAGGGCCTTGAACTCGTCGAGTTGGGGGATGTTGTGGCGGGTGCAGACCACGGACACCTTGAAGTTGCGCATGCCTGCGGCGGCGAGGTTCTCCAGTGCCCGCAGCGCGGTCGCGTACGAACCGGCGCCGCGTACCGCGTCGTTGACGTCCGGGGTCGCTCCGTCGAGGGAGATCTGGACGTCGACGTAGTCGTTGGCGGCGAGGCGGCGGGCGGCCTCGGGGGTGATGCGGACGCCGTTGGTGGAGAACTTCACGCCGACGTGGTGGGCGGTGGCGTAGTCGAGGAGTTCCCAGAAGTCGGCGCGGACGGTGGGCTCGCCGCCGCCGATGTTGACGTAGAAAACCTGCATGGCCTCCAACTCGTCGATGACGGCCTTGGCTTCGGCGGTGGACAGCTCGCGCGGGTCGCGGCGTCCGGAGCTGGAGAGGCAGTGGGTGCAGGCCAGGTTGCAGGCGTAGGTCAGCTCCCAGGTGAGGCAGATCGGCGCGTCGAGTCCGGATTCGAAGAGGTCGACCAGCCGGGTCGGTTCGGCGGTGGCGGTCATGGGGTCCTTCCGACGAGCATCGACGACTCGGCGAGGGCGGCCAACGCCCTTCCGTAGCGCGGCAGTTCGGCCTCCTCGACACCGGCCGCCAGACACGCGGCGCGGGCCGTCGGGGCGTCCGCGAGGGACTCGACGACGGCGAGGAGTCTGCGGTCCTTGAGGAACGTCAGCCTGCGGGTGCCGAAGTGGTAGAGCAGCGCGCCGAACGGTTCGGGGCGTACCGAGACTTGGGGATGCAGCCCGAGGGCGCGGTCGAGGGTCGGCGCGGTCGTGCGGGCGGGCCTAGTAGACACCGCACATGCCGTCGATGGAGATCTCCTCGATGAGGTCGTCGGCCTCGATCAACTGCTGTTCCGTGACGGGCTCTTCGGCCTGGTTCTCGTTGGCCGGGACGGTCGGTACGGACTGGAGTTCGTTCATGCGACTCTCCCTGAGCATCCGGCTGGGCATCCGGGCGGCTGCGCGGTCGACAGTAATGGCACCCGGTGCCGAAAGTGAAGAGGGAGACGCCATGATTCTTTCGACCGGTCGGTCTACGACAGCGCCGGGGCCCGGTTGAGCCGCCCGGACGTCATCGTCGTGGGCGCGGGCGGCAGCGGCGCCCCGCTGGCCGCACGACTGAGCGAGGACTCCGACCGCAGCGTGCTGGTGCTGGAGGCGGGTTCCGTGCCGAGCCAACACCCTTTTTTCGCACGGGAGTTGATGGATGCTCGACTCGTCCCGGGTGCACAGCCCGGGCATCCCGCCGTCCAGCCGTACGCGGTCCACCTCACACCGCGGCGGCCCTATACCGTCGTACGGGGGCGTGTTCTCGGCGGGTCGACGACCGTCAACGGCGGCTACTTCGTACGGGCTCGGCGCGAGGACTTCGAGCGGTGGTCAGTGGCGGGAGGCGCTGCCTGGTCGTACGACCGGGTGCTTCCACTGCTGCGCTCTCTGGAGACCGATCTCGACTACGGCGAGAACGAGTTGCACGGTTCCGGGGGACCGATGCGCATCCGGCGCACGGACCTGCGGCATCCTGCCGCCGTGGCATTCCGGTCGGCCGCCCACGAGTCGGGCTTTCCCCAGGAGCCCGACAAGAACGCCCAGGGCACGCCCGGGTTCGGACCCGTGCCGTCCAACTCGGTGGACGGGATACGTGTCAACACCGGTGCCGGCTATCTCCTGGAGGCGCTCGGACGCCCCAACCTCACGGTGGAGGGCGGGAGTTCGGTGCGGCGGGTCGTCATCGAGCACGGACGCGTGACCGGCGTCGTCGTCGAGCGCGACGGGCGGCGTACGACGCTGGAGTGCGGCGAAGTCGTGCTGTGTGGCGGGGCGTTCGGTTCCGCCCATCTCCTGCACCTGTCGGGCATCGGACCGAGCGACGAATTGAAGCGCCTGGGCATTGCCGTTGTCGTCGACTCCCCTGCCGTGGGAGCCCGGTTCGGTGACCATCCGCAACTGGTCCTGGAGTGGCGGCCACGGCGGCACCTTCCCGAACCTGTCGGCTCCTGGCTCGGTGGGTGCCTCCATCTGTCCTCGTCGGACGGCCGCCACCGGGGCGGCGATCTGGAGATCCTCCAGTCGCTGGTCCCCATGGCGGGTCTGGTCGGTGGAACGGTGAGCGTGCCCGGCGCGCCGCTCGCGTTCCTGGCGTCGGTGCAGTCACCCCGGCTCAGCGGCCGACTGCGCACGCGTTCCGCCGACGCCGCTGCTCCCCCGAGTGTCGAGTACGGCTATCTGGAGACCGGCGAGGACCGGCGACGCCTGCGCGAAGTCGCCCGCGTCACGGCCGCGTTGGTCGCCACCGACGCGTTCGCGGAAGTCTCCCTCGGGCTGGTGGAGCCGGGGCCGGAGGTGCTGGCGGACGACCGGCTGCTCGATCGCTGGACAGCGGCGCGGCTCGGTACTTCGCACCACACGTGCGGCACGGTTCCGATGGGACCCGCCGACGATCCGGGGGCGGCAGTCGACCAGTACGGGCGTGTGCACGGTGTCGTCGGGCTGCGTGTCGCGGACACCTCGATTCTGCCGACCGCGCCGTTGCGCGGTCCGGCGGCCACCGCCGTGCTCGTCGGCGAGCTTGTCGCCGACGCGATGCGCCGCGACCTCCCGTAACGTCCCTCAGGGAAGGGCCGGGCCGTCGAAGCCGGCCGCGAGTTGGCGTAGGCCCAGGTCCAACAGGCCGCCGAGGCTTGCCTGTTCGTCCGTCAGCCAGTGTTCGTAGGCGGCGATGCACGCGGCCAGGACGGTGTGGCCGATCAGCCGGGGCAGCAGCTCCGAGGACGCCCGGCCGGTGCGCTGCGCGGCGAACTCCGTGACGAGGGTGCGCCACGAGGCGTAGCGCACGGTCGAGTCGGCCTGAAGGGTGGGGACCCGCAGGATGAGCGCCATGCGCTGACGGTGCCAGGGCACGGCCGCCGGGTCGAAGTGGTTGAACTCGACGACCGCGCCGCGCAGCGCGTCCATCATCGGGGCGGCGGGGTCGGCCGCCGTCAACAGGCCGTCCAGCTTGACCAGTTCGGCTTCGAAGTCGCCCCACACCAGGTCGTTCTTGGAGGCGAAGTAGCGGAAGAAGGTACGGCGGCCGATGCCTGCCGCGCCGGCGATGTCGTCGACGGTCGTCCGGTCGAAGCCCTGCCGTGCGAACAGCTCGAAGCCCACCCGCTCCAACGCGGCCCGCGAGGTCGCGGGCGGTCGGCCCGTTCTGGTCTGCCGCTGTCCTTGCTCATCGTTCGCACCGTCCACAGCGCACATCATGCACAGGTGCGGGGTTCGACGTGGTCGCGCACCATGTGCAGCACCGCGCCCGCCACCGTGTGCATCCGGCGCTTGCGGAGGTCCAGGACGGGCGTCGTGACCGAAATGCCGTGCGCTGCGAGGAGGTTCATCAGGGCCCAGATGAGGTCGGGGCGCCCCGTCACCGGGAGTTCCTGGCCGTCCGGGGTGATGACCGTGGCCGCGGTGACGCCCGCGAGGAGGCTGCTTCGGGCCCAGTCGACGTCGTAGGAGATGCCGTTCGGGCTGACGGCGAGGACGACCTCCTTGGTGCGGTGGAGGGCTGTCAGGTAGTCCATCGGGACCGTCAGTCGGCGGGAGGCGTCGAACGGGGGTGTGCCGTCGACAGGTCGGATGCGCAGGACGGTGTCGAGGACGGGGCCGTGGTCCTGGAAGGTGGTTCTGGCGCGCATCTCCAGGAAGCGGGCCCGTACCAGAACTCCACCCCGCCGCGACCATCGTCGGCCGACCGAGCCGAACGCCCCCTGTTCGCCCGGGAGTTGGTCCGCGAGTCGGCGGGCCTCCTCGCCCGGCTCGCTCACCGGTGCCTGGTCCTCGGGACGGTCGGCCAGGGCGGCGTAGCGTGCCGCCGTGTGCGGGTCCAGGTGGCGGAGGTCGAGCGTGTCTCCGGTCAGGGGGATACCTCCGGCCTCCCGCGAGATCCGCATCTGCCGGAGCTGGCGGTCAACTCGCCGGGTGACATCGCTTGTTCGGCCTTCGAGGTCGATCACCCGCCAGGTTCTCGTACCGGCGAGCAGGGCGCTGCTCGGCCACTGCGGGGTGATCCTTCGCTGTGCCCCGGGGCGTTCCGGGCCCACGAGTACCGCCAGGCGGCCCGCCGTGATCGCCGAGAGGCACAAGGACGGCACCCGGCACTCGCCCGTCACCTCGAAGCCCTCGATCCCCTCGCCGTCGTGCACTCGCATCCTCAGCCTCATCAGCGGTGTGAACTCGTCGGGCGTGTAGTTGCCCCCGTGGGTGGTGAAGGTCGACTCGCCGTCGGGGCTGTAGTGGACGAGTGACGCCTCCAGTACGTCCGCGCGGACCAACTGTGCCTGCGGGTGGCCCTGTTCGGACTTCGGCGCCCACATCACGAAGGTGTCGTCCCGGTACGGATGGCTCGCCTTCTTCACCCGGTCCCTGCGCGTGATCCGGGGATAGCTCTGCCGCGTGGCGGTGATCGCCGTGACGGGGATCATGGCCGTACAGACGAGTCCGAGGGCGAACACGAGTGCCGGCCAGTCCCAACCGGGATGGTCGGGCAAGGCGTAGTACCCGACGAGGAGGAAGACCGGGGCCCCCGAGAGGCAGACCGCGGCGAACAGCAGATGGCCGATGAACACACCGGTGTGACTGCGCATCGCTCTCTTCTCCCTTCATGTGCTCATAGTCGGACTTCATGTGCTCAGAGCCGGACACGGAACCGACCGCCGGCCGGGTCCACCTCGGCCGCGAGCCCGCGGCCCACCCGAAGGCCGGGATGGTGCCCGCGTCTCCAGGTCGCCTCGAAGGTCCGCAGCCCCGGCCCGCTGACGCGCAGACCGACCTCGACGCCGGATTCCTCTCCGTTCCAGTCGAAGTCGGTCAGGTCGGTGATCTCGGCGGTCGCCGGGATTCCGACGGCGTCGAGCCGCCGGTTGTGGCCTCTCTCCGCATCCGTGTGGAACCAGAGGCCCAGGCCCACGGGAACGAGGACCACCGTGAACACGACGCCGATGAGCATGAGTTCGGCGCCGGCCAGAACGGCGAAGGCCAGCATGACCGGGCCGGACAGGACCATCACCGCGGAACTGAAGTACAGGACCGCGGCATCCCACGCGCCGACCCGCTCTGTCAGTGACATCTGCGGCGACTCGGGACTGGTTCCGTCCCGTTCCCCGTCGTCGGCCATGTCAGGGGGCCACGCCGCCCCCGGCGTACAGGTAGTTCCCTGGCTGCGCCGGGTCGGCCACCAGCAGGACCTGGTCGCCGCTGCGGGGTATCCGCAGCTTGGAGACGATGGTCCGCAGGGGGATCCGCTCGGCGCTCCCGGTGGGCTGGACGACCAGGTCGACGACCGGGTCGTGGTTGATCAGCTGGCCGGTGTCCGCGATCGACACGACCACGGCGGTCGTGGTCGGCGCTCCCGCGGCGAGCAACTGCTGTACTCCGAGGCCCGAGTTGTACGCGCCCATCGACTGCTGGACCCTGGCGTAGTCCTCGTTGCCGAGGAACGCGCGGGTCGCCCGGCCGTAGAAACCCTTGCCGCTGGTCACCTGGCCCGCGATCTCGGCGGCCTTCTCCTCGCGGCTCTTGCGACGCCCGAAGATTCCCATGTCGGCTTCTCCTTCTGGTCGGGCCGGATGCCCGTGTTTCCCGCTGTCCCTGTGGACGCTAGGCGGCCCCGGTCGCCTACCGATCCCAGGTTCGCCCGCCCGATCTCGGACGACGTAGGCTCCTGACATGCCGCTTCCCAGCCAGCCGACCGGCGAGCGCCGACCGCGCGCCATGGTGATCGACGGTGCGTGGCGTGCGCTGGGGCCGGGGCTGGAATCGCTGAGCGGCCCCGGTGGCGCCCCGCTGACCCGGACGGTCAAGCTGATCGTGCTGCCGTTGATCGTCCGGCCTGGCCTGCATCCAGAACTCGCGGTGGACTTCCTCGCCCCGGAGCCGGCCGCGCGGCTCGACGCGCTGATACGGGAGTCCGGTACGCGGCTGGTCGCGACGGCACAGTGGTTCACGCTGCTCAAGCGGACCCGCCGGGCGCTGGGCGTGGTGGCGGGCAATCCGCAGGATCTGTACTTCCAGCGGTGCTTCGAACTGGCCGCCGAGCACGGTGAACCCGCCGACGGTGCGGGCGCGTTGGCCCGGGCGGTCGTCGAGGACGTCGCGGACGCGGACGGCGGCCGTACGGTCGACGCGCTGAAGCGATATCTGGCGGATGTCACCCAACAGGCCAGACTGGAGCGGGAGTTGGCCGTCAGGTGGGAGGGGCGTCGGCCGGTCCCGGCCGTCGATACGGCCGCTGCGGTCGCGTTGGCGGGTGAGGTGCTGGAGGCCTGCGGCGGGGCGGCGGGGCCGAGGAACTCACCGTCGTACCTGGCCATGGTCGAGGCCGGACACGGCGACCTGCTCGGCCGGGCCCTGTGGGCGCACGCGAGCGGGGTCTGGGGGCGGGACGAACTGCCGGCCCATCTCGGGCTGACCGAACGGCAGTTGCCGCCACGGCCACACGTCGGCCGGGGTGCCTCGACGGCCACCCTGCCCGCGCCCCTGGACCGCACGCTCTTCGAGCGGCTCTTCGTCGTGCTCCAGTCGTCGGCCCGCCGCGAGGAACTGCCCACGGTGCCGGAGCTCGTCGGGCGGGAGGTCGGCCGCAGTTGCGCTCCGCTCGGTCTGCACGACGAGAGCCTGCGCGTCACTGTCGTCCTCGGCGGCCGACTCGCGGTCGGCCTCGACCCGTTGGGCATCGAGGAGCCCGCGCCGGGCCGCACCTCGGCTCACCGAGCCGTCAACAGCCGTTGGCGCAGAGAGGCTTCGGTCCTGCGCGCCCGCCGGATGACCGTCTCGCCGCGCCCCGACCCGGACGGCGGAGTGCTGGACGCCCTCGCCCGGGATCTCCGTACGCCCTGGACCGCCTACATGCGGCGGCTGTGGGTGCGGTTGCACGGGCGGGACGTCCGCGGCGCGCCGCTCACGGACGCCTCGTCTGCCTGGGCCGTGCTCGACGGGGTCGCCCGCTCGGTGATGATGGACCACCGGGCCCGGGTTCGGTCGGCACTGCGGACGTTGTCGGCAGCGGCGGCACCAACTGCCGTGGATGAAGCCGAAGTCGCCGAGTCGAGGAGTGCGTGATGGCGCGGCCCTCTGCCGATGTCCATGTCGTGCGTGACGACGACGGCACGATCCGCGTCACCGCCGGTCCTGGCGCCTGTTCCGACTTCACACGTGCGGTTCTCGACGTCGCCGGAGCGGTGCTGGCCTGGCCGGTGCTCGCGGCGCCCGGGCTACCCACGGCGGAGATCCATGACGTGGAGCGGGCGCAGCAGTGGCTGTGGGCGGTCTACGGCGAGCGCACCGCCGCTGCCGTGCAGGCCTGTGCGGCAGGTGAGTTGGCCGATGTGCGGGTTCCCTCGGACCTGACCGACCTCGCGGCTGTCGCCGCCCGGCTCGGTTTTGGACACTGGGCGGCACGGTGGTGGCCGGCGTCGCATCTCGATGGGATACCGGCGCTCGAACCGGACGTGCTCGGGCTGGAGTTGGCCGCGCTCACGCACGAGTGCCAGCAGCTCTTCGACGACGAGGGTGATCAACCCGACGACTGCGCGGCCGAGTTGATCGAGGACCACCGGGCCGCCCTCGACCCGCTGATCCGCTGGTGGCAGGCCACTCCGCCGTCGACAGCAACGGCACGCCGACTGGAGCGTGTTCTGCGGTCCGTCGACGACGCGGCGGACGGCGCCGGGTTGGACGGGCAAGAGCTGCGGGGCCTTCGGTCGGCTATGACCCGGCCCCGTGCGGACACCACTCCGGTCGATCCCGCCGCGCTGTTCGCACGGCACGGTGACTACGCCCTTGCCGCAGGTGATCCGCTCGTCGCGGGTGGCCGGCTGATCGCGCGGGGCGCGGGGACCAACGACTGGCGCCGCTATCCGCCCGGCTTTGTCGACGCCTCCGAGACCGCCGTGTCCTGGACCGCCCGCGCGCTCGGCGCGCGCCGGCGGATCGAGGTCGAGGTCGTCGCGCACACCTCGGCGCCCGTCGCCGGTGCGCTGCTCGTCGCGGAGGTCGGGGTCGACGCCGGCCGCCCGAGCCGGGTACCGCTCGCCCGGCGGGACGACGTGTGGAGCGGGCGGGCGGACCTGGATCTGCCGGCCGCCGGGGAGGCGCGGTCGCGGATCGAGATCGGTGTGCTGCTGCCCGGCTTTGATCCGGGGCCGGGTCCTGATGGGGGTGCCGACCGCGACGCGATCCGCGCGCTGGTCCGACGGCGGCTCGCGACAGCCGCACAGCCTGACACCACCAACTCGGGTCCGCACGAGGGGACTTCGGGGCCGTTCCTAGCTGAGACAGCCGCCGCCACCATCGATGAGGACTACTGACCGATGCCGAACGAGAACGGTGCGGTGGCGCAGCTCTACGGGGAGCCCTTCGACAGCGGTCTGGCCCGGGCCGAGGAGTATCAGCTCGGTGCCGATCTCGGTGCGTCGGTCGCCGTCTACGAGGAGTTGCTCGCCCTGGCCGAGTCCATCGAGGACTCGCCCGATGTCCGGTTCCTGCGCGCGCATCTGCTGGCGAACATCGCGAGTGTCCGGCTCGTCGCCACCGATCCGGCCGGGGCGGAGGACGCCAACACGCGGTCCCGCGCGCTGCTCGACGGCATCGCGGCGGAGCCGATGGGGCCGCAGGGCCGGCAACTGTGGCTGGAGATGCTGCTGCGGACGCTGATCACCGACGCCGACCTGCTGCGCAGGACCGGACGTCTGGACGAGGCGCTGGCCCGGCTCGACGAGGCGGCGGTCCGGCTGCCGGAGTTCGACGACCCGGACGGGCTGCGCACCTCCGAACTCGGCCTGAATCGCGTGCACTTGCTGATGGAACGGGGTGAGTGGGGAGCAGCCGAGCAACAGGCGTCGGCGCTGCTGGCCACCACTCCGGAGACGGCGGTGGAGACCGTCCCCCGGCTGTTGGTCGCCCTCGGTCTGATCTGCTCATCGACCGGGCGGTTCGAGGCGGCCGAGGATTTCTTCGCCCGTGCGGAGGACCACTTCCGGGCGTCGGGGGACGCCGGTGAGCAGCAGGTGCTGCTCGCGCACCGGGCGTATGCCGCGCTGCACCGGGGTGAACTCGACCTGGCGGAGCGGTTGTTCGCCGAGGCGTCCGCGTTCTTCGAGGGGCAGCGGCGGTTCGGGGACCTCGCGGTCTGTGAGCAGGCGCGTGCCTTTCTCGCCGGCCGGCGCGGCGACACCATCGGCGCGGAGGAGCTGTTGGCGGCGAGCCTGGTCCGGTTCGAGCGGCTCGGCGCCTCGATCGCCGCCGCCGACACCATGCTGCTGGGCGCCCAACACGCCTATGAGCGGGGCGACATCGACGAGATGAAGCGGCTGGCCCAGACAGCCCGGGACGTGTATCAGGAGCGGGAGGTGTACGAGCGGTGCGCGCAGGTCGACCTCATGCTCGCGCGCACCCTTGAGGACAATCTGAACCGTACGGACCACGGCGATCGCGAGTCGGAGTCGATCGGCAACGCGCTCTCCCTCGCCCTGCCCGCCGCGCTGGCCCTGGAGGCGGCACGCTACGACTTCGCGACCGCCCACGCGCGCAGCCAGTGGCTCGAACTGGCCGACGAGGCAATGCAGTTGGTGTTCCGCCTGGCGATCCGGAGGCAGGACCAGGGCCTGCTCTTCGAACTGGCGGAACACCGGTGCGCGGGCGCCTCGTTGGCACTGGACCGTACACCGCCCTCGGAGCCGGTCGAGGACCCCACGTCGGTGTTCCCGAATGCGGCCATGAAGGTCATGGACGCGTACGACCGCGTCGAGGGCGCGATGGCGCTCGGCGGGGTCGCGGCGGAGGCCGCCGCCTCGGTCGGACTGCGGGTCGCGCCGCCGCCGAAGGTGCGGATGTCGGCGCAGTCGGGGCCGGGCCGTGTCGCGCTCCAGGAGTACATCGCGGCGGCCGAGTTCCGGTATCACCGGCGGATCGCGCACGAGGACGCGGTGCCGTTCTGGATCACCGACGACCTGACGAGCCGCCCCGTCGTGCAGGTCCGACTGGTCGATGCCGGCGACCTGTTCATGACCTGGACGTGGGCGGGCGGGGCCCGGGGGTTCGGCACCGGTCACGGTCCCGGTGCCGAAGTCGACGCGGCAGTAAGGGTATTGGCCGACGCGCTGCCGGGGACGGGTGACGGGGCTGAGGGCACGCGGCGGGCGTTCGACTCGGGCGCGCTGGCCTCGTACGACAGTGAGCGCGGCCTCGCGCGTCTGCTGGCCGAGGCGCTGTGGCCGGAGCAACTCACCGCGCAGATACGGCAGGTGGCGGAGCGGGCGGGCCGTCCGCTGATCCGGATCCAGCCGTCGCCCCGGGTCGCCCAGGTGCCCTGGGAACTGCTCGCGGTCGACGACGGGACCGACGTACGTCTCATCGACCTGGCGGATGTGGTGACCACGGCGCCTGCGTCACTGCGGCCACGCGATCCGGCGCCCGCAACGACACGGAGCACCGGCACGGACCCGGTCGTCCTCGTCCTCGACCCGCGTGTCCCCGGTTTCCGCGCCGATTCCGCGCTCGGTTCGGTCCTGGGACCGCCCGGCTCCGACCCGGAGTTGGTGTCGCTGGTCCGGCGCCGCATGGACGCGGGCGCCGTCGTCCCGTCCGTCGCGACGCCGGCGGAGGCCTTCCGCCGCACGGACCTGGACCGGGACTGGCTGAGCGGTGTGCTGCGCAAGGGTGCCCGCAGGCTGCTGTACGTCGGGCATGTGAGCGGTGCGCCGGTCGAGGGCGGGCAGAGCGAGGACGGCACCCTGCACCTGTGCTGCGCCGCGGGGGCCACCGGCCTCGCCGAGCCGCTCCGCACCCACCGGCCGCTGTCCGCCAAGGACCTCCTGCTGGGCTCGCTGCCGCTGCGCGCGGACGGTGAGCCGGGCGGCCGGATCTGGCCCGCGCCACGCCGGGTCGCCCTCATCGGCTGCGAGAGCGGCGGCGATCTGCGGTTCGCCGAGTCGTTCGGCCTGGCGACGGCGATGCTGTACAACGGCGCCGAGCTGGTCACCGCGACCCGCTGGGTCCTGCCGACCAGCTTCGCCTTCCACCGGCTGGCTCAACTCCCCGATTCCGTACGCCCGTTGACGGAGGCGATCATCGCCGTCGACACGGCTCACGAGGACGACGACCCCGTGCGCGGCCTCGGCGGCTGGCAGCGCGAGCAGCTCGACCGCTGGCGCGCGGACGGCCGTATCGAGCACTCGCCGCTGCTGTGGGCGGCGATGACGTGCATCGTCGTGTGACCCGGATCGACGTGGGGCGCGGATCGTCCTGTGCCGCAGATCGTCCTGTGCCGCGGATTCTTCTACGGCCGGTCAGAGCCGGACGATGACCAGGGCAGTGTCGTCGGTGGCGCCCCCGTGCGGGAGGAGTTCGAGGAGTACGGCGTCCGCGAGGACCTCGGGGTCGATGTTCCGGTGACGGACCAGGGAGTCGGCGAGACGCGCCAGGCCCTTGTCGATGTCCTCGCGGCGGCGTTCGATCAGGCCGTCGGTGTAGAGGACGAGGGTGGAGCCCGGGGAGAACGCGGTGGTGGCCTGCGGCCTGGATATCGGGTCGGGGCGGGCGTCGAGCGGCGGGTCGGTGGCCCGGTCCAGGAACTCCACGCGGCCGTCGGGGTGGACCAGGGCGGGCGGTGGGTGTCCGGCGCTGCTGTAGGTGATGGTGTGCCGGTCGAAGTCGACGAACGTCGTGACCACGGTGGCGGATTCGGCGCCGTCGACCACGTTGGCGTAGCGGCCCAGGACGTCCAGGGCCTGGGCGGGGCCGTCGGCGACCCGGGAGGTGGCGCTCAGGGCGCTGCGCAGTTGGCCCATGACACCGGCGGCGGCCAGGCCGTGCCCGACGACGTCCCCGACGGAGACGCCGATGCGGTCGCCGCCGACCAGGCCGACCACGTCGTACCAGTCGCCGCAGACGTTCAGGGAGCCGACCGCGGGCCGGTAGCGCACGGCGACCTGGTGGCTCGCGCCCTGGCGGCGGGTGGGGAGCATCGCCTCCTGGAGGGCGAGGGCGACCTCGCGTTCGCGGGCGTGGGCGCCGCGCAGGCGCTCGTTGACCTCCTGGAGTTCGCGGGCGCGGGTGTACAGCTCGGCCTCCAGTACCCGGGTGCGGCTGCCGCCCGGGCCGCCCCGGGCCCGGATCAGTTCGGTGACCTCCTCGACCCGGTGGACGATGAGCACCACCTTGCCGCCCGGGTCGAGGACGGGGGCGTTGACCGGGCTCCAGTAGCGCTGCTCCCACTCGCCGGGGCACTGGGTCGACTCGACGTCGTAGCGCTGGAGGGCCATGGCGTCGCGCTCACCCGTGGTGGTGACGCGGCGCAGGGAGGTCTCCAGGTTGCGCATGCCGGTGGCGACGGGGTCGTTCGGGTTGTCGGGGAAGACGTCGAACAGGAACCGGCCGACGACCTGCTCACGGGTGCGGCCGGACATGCGGAGGTACTCCTCGTTGACGTCCGCGTACACCAGGGCGGGGGTGAGCAGGGCCACCATGCCGGGCAGCCCCTGGAACACCGCCGCGTAATCGATCTCCGCGTCCGTCATGGCCCTGCCACCAATCGCCGCTATCACACCATTTTCCCACGATATAAGCAGACCGGCCGAGCCTCGGGAGGCGCTTTGTACCCACTCGGTCACTCAGCGACACACAGTGGATAGGGTGCCCCGGTGACAACGCCCTCCTCCCCCACCCGACTGATCGTGCTGCGCGGCAACAGCGCCTCCGGAAAGAGCTCGGTGGCCACCGGTCTGCGGGAGCGGTACGGCCGGGGTATCGCCCTGGTCCGCCAGGATGCCATCCGGCGCGAGGTGCTGCGCGAGCGGGACATTCCAGGCGGCGCGAACATCGGCCTGATCGACCTGACCGTCCGGCACGCTCTGGCGCACGGCTTCCACACCGTGCTGGAAGGCCTCCTGTACGTATCCCACTACGGCGAGATGCTGGCGGGTCTGCTCGCCGACCATCCGGGCCGCACGCACTGCTACTACCTCGACGTACCGTTCGAGGAGACCCTGGCCCGGCATGCCACGAAGCCCATCGCGGACGAGGTGACGGAGCATCAACTCCGTGACTGGTATCGGCCGTTGGATGTGCTGCCCGGTGATGTCGAGACGGTGGTGCCGGCGACGAGTCCGCTGGAGGTGACGGTCGAGCGGGTACTGCGCGAGTCCGGCCTGGCCGACGCCGTTCGATCTACGGTTGGTTGACCGGTCGGTCGTACGCTGTTCCCGTGATCGAAGGCGAGAGTCCGGGGCAGGCGGCGGCCAGGTTCACCGGGTGCGCGGTGACCGCCGAACGTCCGTTGTCCGGGGCGGTCACCGAAGTGGCCCTCCACGGTGGGCAGTCGGTGGTGGTAATCAAGCGCGACGAGGCGCCGGGCGCGGTACGGGCCGAGGCGGCGGGGCTGCGCTGGCTGGCGGATGCCGGGACGGTACGGGTGCCGACGGTACGGGGCCAGGACGGGAACTGGCTGATCACCGACCACGTCCCAACCGGCCCACCGAGTGCGCGAGCGGCCGTCAGTTTTGGCCGCGACCTGGCCGCCCTGCACGCCTCCGGCGCACCCGCGTTCGGCGCACCACCGCCCGGCGGTCCGACGGACGCGTACATCGGGCTCGCCCCGATGCGCAACGCGCCCGCCGCCGACTGGCCCAACTGGTATGCCGGGCAACGGGTGTTGCCCTACCTCCGCCGCGCGGTCGACGCGGGCACGCTGGGAGCCGACGAAGGCAGGACGGTGGAGCGGGTCTGCGAGCGGCTGCCCGAACTGGCCGGCCCCGCCGAGCCGCCCGCGCGGCTGCACGGTGATCTGTGGGACGGCAACGTGCTGTGGGGTACCGACGGACACGTCCGGCTGATCGACCCGGCCGCACACGGCGGCCACCGGGAGACCGACCTGGCGATGCTGCACCTCTTCGGCTGCCCGCACCTGCCCGAGATCCTGGACGGCTATCAGGAGGCCGCCCCGCTCGCCCCCGGCTGGACCGACCGGATCGGCCTGCACCAGTTGTTTCCGCTGCTGGTGCACGTGGTGCTGTTCGGCCGGGGTTACGCGGAGCGGGCGCTGTCGGCGGCGCGGGCGGCGCTGGGCGGGTGACACCGGGCGGGGGCGCCGGTCACGGGGGCCAGGCCGGACGCTGCCCGCGCACGCAGTGCGGGTCGGCACGGCTGCGGCGAGCGAACCATCTCAACCGCGCGGGCCCACTGGCCGAACGGCACCAGCCAGGGCACCCGCCACGGAGACCAGGCCAGACGATGCCGGGGCGCGAAGTGCTGTTCGGCGCGGCCGTCTCCACCGCACGGGCGGCCCCGGCCGCATCACACCGGCCGGGGCCGCCCCTCGCGAAGGTCCGGTCAGACGTGCGGGCGGCGGCCACGCTCCTGGTGCGGGAACTTCTGGTCCGCGCCCGGGAGCGTGGGCTTCGGGAGTGTTGCCACTTCCTCCTGGGCCTTCTCCAGCTGCTCCGCCGTGTCGTGGGGCAGGCGGGGCGAGCGCGGGCGGGCGTCGCGGAAGCGGAACGCGGTGGTGAAGTCGCCGAAGGTCTCACGGCGCCAGTCGGTGACGTTCGGTTCCTCGACGCCGGTGAACCGCTCCAGGAATTGGAGCGCCGAGGTGTGGTCGAAGGCCTCGGAGGCTACCCAACCGCCCACGGTCCAGGGCGAGATGATGATCGCGGGGACGCGGAAGCCACCGCCGATAGGCAGGCCCTGGATGAACTCGTCCTTCGTGCCGGCGCGCGGCGTCGGCGGGACGACGTGGTCGAACAGGCCGTCGTTCTCGTCGTAGTTGAGGATGAACGCGGTCTTGCGCCACACCTTCGGGTTCGAGGCGATCGCCTCGATCTTCGACGCGACGTAGTCGGCGCCGGCGGCCGGTAGGTAGTCCGGGTGCTCCGACTGATAGCTCGTGGGGCAGATCCACGACACCGTCGGCAGCCGGTCGTTGCGCGCGTCGTCCTCGAACGTGCCGTGCGGCTGCGGACGTACACCCCGCTCGTACAGGTCGGAGCCGGGCTGCGCGTTCTTGAACGAGGCGAACTGCTCCAGCATGTTGGTGCCGTAGTCGTCCTCCTCCTGGTACACCTTCCAGCTCACGCCGGCGTTCTGGAGGCGTTCCGCGTACGTCGTCCAGCGGTACGGCGTCGGCGCGACGTTGCTGATGATCGGGCCGCCCTGGGTGCCGCCGGGGTCGATCGAACCGGTCATCCACATCAGCCGGTTGGGCCAGGTCGGCCCGAACACCGAGCAGAAGTAGTTGTCGCAGATGGTGAAGGTCTCGGCGAGCGCGAACTGGAACGGGATGTCCTCGCGCGTGTAATAGCCCATCACATAGGGGCCGTTGACGCCGTCGGCCGCGCGGTGGGCCGGCAGCCACTGGTCCATCTTGCCGTTGTTCCAGGCCTGGTGCTGCACCGACCAGGCGTGGCTGGTGGACGGGATGGCCTGCGCGCTGGAGGTGTGGGTGTCGAGGTGGAACGGGAGGAGGTAGCCCTTCGGATTCACCGCGTCCGGCTGGTAGAAGACGCTGCGCCCGGTGTCGAGTTTGCGTGCGTGCGGATCGGCGAATCCGCGAACACCGGACAGGGTGCCGAAGTAGTGGTCGAACGACCGGTTCTCCTGCATCAGCATGACGACGTGTTCGATGTCCCGCA
This sequence comes from Streptomyces sp. NPDC101776, assembly GCF_044766845.1. Classification (NCBI taxonomy): domain Bacteria; kingdom Bacillati; phylum Actinomycetota; class Actinomycetes; order Kitasatosporales; family Streptomycetaceae; genus Streptomyces; species Streptomyces sp. NPDC101776. The sequence continues at coordinate 317,916 of NZ_JBIWMV010000010.1, forward strand.
GCGAACCGTTCTTCGGCGGCTCGGCGGCGACGGCTTTCTGGACGCTCGGCGGGAGGAGGGAGAATGCCGCGGCGCCGCCCAGCGCGCCCGCGGCGGAACCCAGGAGTCTACGACGTGTCAACTCGGCCATGATTGCCCCTTCTTGAAGAGCTTCGAGGGATCTCGTGGACCAGACCTCGGATCACTCTCCGCCTTGCTCGGCAAGGGGTGTCAGGGGCGTGCGGTGAATTTGCGGCCAACGTGCGGAAAGGGGTTGGCCAAGCCGTGACCGGCAACATCCGGGCGTTGCCGAGGTGTTGCCAACCCTTGGGGGACAACTGGTCGGCTCATGATCTGACCCGGCGTGGCAACATCGGCCGCCGTACTTGTTTCCCGTTTGCGAAGTTAACCAGGAAGAGGCCGAGCAGGAAAAAGCTAACCGGGAACCGGGCCTCTGGGGCGCAGCCGGGCGGCGATCGCGGCCACGTCGTCCTCCGCCTCCTGGACGTGGAGGCGGAGCACGATGTCGTCGAGGAGGCGGGAGACGCCCTGGCCGGGGTGCAGACGCAGTCGGGCCAGGCGGGCGAGGGAGACGTCGATGTCCTCGCCGCGGCGCTCGATCAGCCCGTCCGTGAACATGACCAGGGTGTCCTCGGGGGTGAGGGTGAGCGTGGTCATCTCGTGGTCGGCGAAGCCCGTGCCGAGGGGCGGTCCGACGGGGACGGGGGTCAGTTCGCCGACGCCGTCGCGGTGGAAGACCGCGGGTGGCAGATGGCCGGCGCTGGCGAACGCGGCCGTGCCCCGGTCCGGGTCGAGGAGGGCGAGCAGACAGGTCGCGGGGCGGCGGTTGTGCTCCTCGGACATGGCCGTGTCCATCTGGCGCAGGATGCGGTGGGGCGGCAGATCGGTGGAGGCGACGTAGCGCAGCATCGAGCGGTAGGCGTTCATGTCGACCGCCGCGTCCAGGCCGTGCCCCATGACGTCGCCGATGACGAGGAGAGTGCGGCCGTAGTGCAGTCGTACGGCCTCGAACCAGTCGCCGCCGACGAGGGTGCCGCTGCCCGCGGGCAGGTAGCGGGTGGCCATCTCGACGTTGGGGTGGGGGCGGCTGGGTTCGGTGAGCAGGACCTGTTGCAGGTTGAGCGCGGTGGTGCGCAGCCGGTGGTGTTCGACGGCGTGGTGCAGATGGGCCGCGGTGAGCCGGGCCGCGTAGTGAGAGACCGCCATCGTGGTCTTTGCTGGTCAGCGGGGCTGGTGTGATGTCTCGTAGGGGTGCTCGTGCTGGTTGAGGTGGAGATCGGTAGCACGTGATCATCCGTCACGGGTGGTCTCTGGCCTTCTCGTACGGGGGACTTCGGCTGCCGCTAGGTTCTGCGGCGGGAGGGATGTTCATGACGGACGTGCTGACCTGGACGGTCGAGCGACGGGTTGAGCTGGCGGAACGTGCCGAACTGCTGCGCAAGGAGCTGGCCGGGATCGATGCCGAGGTGGCCCGGCTGGAGGCCGCCGAGGTGGTGATCGGGCCCGGTGCGGGTGGGATGCGGCTGGTGCCGGACCGGACGGAGGGGATGGGGGCGGAGGTCCTTACGCCGGAGTATCAGCGGATCATGGCGATCGTGGCCGGCGCGGGCGGCCCGGTGATGGCCAAGGACGTCGCGATCGCCCTGGGCCGTGAGACCACACCGGGCAAGGTCGAGCCGGTCCGCGGTCAGCTGCGCAAACTCTCCGACCGGGGCTGGCTGGCCCGGACCGGATCCGGCCGCTACCTGCCGAGCTGACCGGCGAGGACTGCCGCGGAGCGGCCGATTCCCGCCGTAACACGAAAGCCCCCGGCGGGAGTTGGTGAGTGTGTGAAGACAAACCAGTCCGCCGAGGGCTCTCACGACGTTGTCTACCAGGTCCGCCTCCCGCGGTCGAAACGGACCATCGACCTCGTCGCCGGTCTCATACGTCGCCGTCGTCACCAGGTGCGTTCCCGCTGGCGCAAGGCCGACCCCGGCACCCAGGCGATCATCGTGCTCGCCGTGCTCCGCCATGACCAGCGTCTTTCCGATATGGCCGGCGGCAACGACGTGTCCGCCTCCACCATCCGCCGCTGGGTCCAGGAAGTGATCGAACTCCTCGCCGCCCGCTCCCCGCGTCTGGACCGCGCGCTGAAGAAGATCGCCCGCTCGGGCGGGGTCGTGGTGCTGCTGGACGGAACCCTCATCCGCACCCGGCGCCGCACCGGGAGGGACAACCGGAAGAACTACAGCGGTAAGAGCAAGGCTCACGGCCTGCTGTTTCTCGCGCTTACCGATGAGAAGGGCAACCTGGTCTGGATATCCGCGGCCAGGCCCGGCGGCTCCAGCGAGATCACCGCCTCCCGCCACAACAGGATCACCCGGCATCTGCGGGAGGCCGGGCTCGGGGCCCTGGCCGACCTCGGTTTCGTCGGTCTGGACGACAGGCCCGACGACGACCCAGTGATCATCACCGGCCGCAAAGCAACCCGCAACCACCGCCTCACCGCCACAGAGAAGGAGGCAAACCGCCTGGTCAGCCGCGAACGCGCCGCGAACGAACACGGCTTCGCCAACCTCAAGACCTGGCAGATCCTGACCAAGCTCCGCATGAACGCCCGCCACGCGACCACCCTCCTGCGGGCCCTGCTCGTCCTGGCGACCACCGAAGTCCAGCGGTGACGGACGACCACGCGTCAACGATCACGCTCCCGATCAGCACGAGCACCCCACCCGAACATCACACCAGCCCCGCTGACCAGCGGGGACCACGATGGCGGTTCCTCAGTGCACGGCGGCCTCGTCGTCGCCGAAGGGCCGTCCGGCGCGGATCGCGAGCAGCGCGCCGTAGGCCTTGCCCCAGGCGGTCAGCGGCACCGAGAGGGCGGCCAGGACGCCGTGGTCGTTCGTGGTGAAGGACGTGGTGATCGGGTGGCCCGCGTCCAGGGCGCGGACCATGACGTCCTCACGGGGCGCGGTGCGCAGGCTGTCCAGCAGTTCCTTGCGGCCCACGGCCGCCATCGGGTGCAGCATGCCGTGCGGCGCCGGGCGCGCCTCGTCCTGCGCGAACAGGTCCACGGCCGCGGCGTCGCACAGCCCGTCGTCGACGAGGAATCGCGCGCACTCCGCCGCCGTCCTGCGCTCGTCGAGCGTCGACCCGATGGCGGAGACCGCCCGTCGCGCGAGCGCGAACCGATCCGCCGAGCCCTTCTCCGACCCACTGACCCCGTCGTCGCCGTCCACCACGGCCCCTTTCTGCCGCCCCCATCCCAACACCCGCGCGGGCGTTCGGACGGTAGCGACCCGTGGGCGCTGCCATCGGGTCGGGGGCGGGTGTCGGTCACCCGGGGTCGAAACTCCGTGGCCGGCCTCCGGATGCCACGGATATCGTCCACTACGACCCCTTGATCCCCGCCGTGATCCCCGCCGTGATCCTCGGCTTGACCACCGACTTCATCACCGACGCAGAGAGCGATTCCGATGACGAACCGGCCACCGACGACCATCCTCTGGCGCCCCACCGGCCCCGTGGAGCTGGACCTGGTCCGTGCACTCGACATGCACGCCTGGCCGCCCCGGCTGCCCGAGCAGCCGATCTTCTACCCCGTCCTCAACGAGGACTACGCGATCAAGATCGCCCGAGACTGGAACGTCAAGCACGACGGCGCCGGCTTCGTCACGCGGTTCGAGGTGGAGTCGGAGTTCCTGACCCGGTATCCCGTCCAGCAGGCGGGCGGCCGGACGATTCTGGAGCTGTGGGTGCCGGCCGAGGAACTGGACGAGTTCAACGCCCACATCGTCGGCGAGATCCGGGTGGTGCACGAGTTCCGGTGAGTCTTCGGGGCAAGAGCGTCCCCTCACCTCACCCCACGCCCTCCGCGTCGCGAAAGTCTTTCGTAACCGAGGAATTTCCCGTGCTTGTCCTGGGTGTGAATTCCGTGTCAGTGTCCCGGCCAGCAGGCAGGCGACCCGCGGTGGGACATCCGAAAGCCTTTCGGTCCGGTAGCCGTTTTCGCCTCTGTCCTGCGCACCTACGGCATGCCGAAAGAAGAGAGGCACACCATGCGGGGAATCCCGGTCACCGGACATCTCGGAAGCCCGAGAATTCGACGCGCCGTCGCGGTCGCGGTCACCCTGGCCGCGGCCGCGGGCCTGGCCGCCTGCGGGTCCTCGGGTCCGTCCACCACCTCGTCGTCGAAGGGCCTGACGATGTGGGCACTGAACGACCAGACGATCCTCAAGCAGTCGGTCGACGCGTACAACAAGGACCACCCCGACGCGAAGATCACCCTGCGGCTGTTCGCCAACGACGACTACAAGCAGAAGCTGCGCGTGGCGTTCGGCGCGAACCAGGCCCCGGACCTCTTCTTCAGCTGGGGCGGCGGCGCCCTGAACGACTACGTCAAGGCCGGCAAGGTCGACGTCCTGAACGCCTCGGACGTGAACTCCGACCGGTACACCGACAGCGTGATGCAGAGCGCGACCTTCGACAACAAGGTCTACGGCGTCCCCGTCAACGGCCTCGCCCCGGTCGTCCTCTACTACAACAAGAAGGTGCTGTCCGACGCGGGCGTCCAGCCCCCGAAGACGTACGACGACCTGCTCGCGGCCGTGAAGAAACTCAAGGGCAAGGGCGTCACACCGCTGTCCCTCGCGGCGAACTCCAAGTGGCCGACCCTGATGTACCTGGAGTACCTGCTGGACCGCACCGGCGGCTCCCGCGTGTTCAGCAACATCGCCTCCGGTGACGCCGCCGCGTGGAAGGACCCGTCGGTCACCAAGGCCAACCAGAAGCTCCAGGACCTGGCGAAGGCCGGCGCCTTCGGCGACAACGCCTCCTCCGTCAGCTACGACCAGGGCGCCTCGACCGCGCTGCTCTACACGGGCAAGGCCGCGATGGAGGTGATGGGCACCTGGGAGTACGCCAACATCGCCAAGGCCGCGCCCGACTTCCTGAAGAAGGGCGAGCTGGGCTACACCGCGTTCCCGGCCCTGACCGGCGGCGCCGGCAGCCCGGCGAACATCGTCGGCAACCCGTCGAACTTCCTGTCGCTGAACAAGTCGACCAAGCACAGGTCGGAGGCGCTGACGTACCTGAAGGACTACATCCTGAACGGCTCCCAGGTCGACGCCTATCTCGCCTCGGGCAGTGTGCCGCCGGTCAAGGGCCTGGACTCCAAGCTCGCCGCGGTGAAGTCCTCGTCCGACAAGGCGTGGCTGACGTTCGTCTACGACCTGGTGGACAAGGCCCCGAGCTTCCAGCTCTCGTGGGACCAGGCACTGCCGTCCGACCAGGCCGACCCGCTGCTGACCAACACCGACAAGTCGTTCCTGCGCCAGATCGCGCCCGCGGACTTCGGGACGAACATGAGCAAGGCGGGGTCGTGACCATCACCACCACCCCGACGCGCCGGAGAGGAGGGAGCGGCCTCCTCATGGCCGCCCCGGCCCTGCTCCTCTTCGGTCTGTTCGGTCTCGTCCCCCTGGTCGGCGTGGCAGCGCTCAGCGTCGCCCGCTGGGACGGCCTGGGCTCCATCACCTGGGCGGGCGCCACCAACTGGACGTCCGTCCTCACCGACAGCGCCACCTGGCAGTCGTTGTGGCTCACCGTCAAGGTGATGCTGGTCAGTTGGCTGGTGCAGACGCCCATCGCCCTGGCGCTCGGCCTGTTCCAGGCGCCCCGGGGCCGGCTGCGCGCGCTGTTCGCCGTGCTGTTCTTCCTGCCGCTGCTGCTGTCCGCGGTGGCGATCGGCCTGACCTGGCAGGCGCTGCTCGACCCGTCCTTCGGCATCGGCTCCACCCCCGGTCTGCACTGGCTGGCCAAGCCCCTGCTCGGCTCGCCCGAACTCGCCCTGTACACGGTGATCTTCGTGATCGCCTGGCAGTTCGTGCCGTTCCACGCCCTGCTCTACCAGGCGGGGATACGGCAGATCCCGACCGCCCTGTACGAGGCCGCCGCGCTCGACGGCGCCGGACCCGTGACCCGCTTCCTGCACATCACGCTGCCGCAGTTGAAGTACACGCTGGTCACGTCGAGCACGCTGATGCTGGTCGGCTCGCTCACCTACTTCGACCTGATCTTCGTCCTGTCGGGCGGCACCGGCGGCCCCGGCACCGCCACCCGCGTCCTTCCCCTCTCCATGTACATCACTGGTTTCCAGGCCCACGACATGGGCCGGGCCAGCGCGGTGGCCACGCTCCTCGTGGTCTTCGGCCTCGGCCTGTCGCTGCTGACCACCCGCCTGTCCGGCTTCACCCGGATGGACAGCCAGCAGGAGGGCATGTGAGCACCACCGTGACCAAGTCCCGCGCCACCACCGGACGGGAGACCGTCCCCAGCCACCGGGCGGTGCCGCCCCGGCCTGTCCGGCGCAACCCCGTACCGGGCTTCCTCCGCCGCATCCTCACCAGCGGCGCCACGCTCATCTGGACGGCGATCGTCGTCGTCCCCGTCTACTGGCTGGTCGTCACCAGCCTCCGCAGCCAGTCCGACTTCACCTCCGACAGCCCCCTCGCACTGCCCAGCCATCCGACGCTGGACAGCTACCGGACCGTCCTGGACGGCGACTTCACCACCTACCTCCTCAACAGCGTCGTCGTCACCGCGGGCACGGTGGTCATCGCCGTCGCCGTCGCCCTGATGGCCGCGTTCTCGATCGTCCGCAACGCCGGCAGCCGCTTCTCCCGGGTGTCGTTCCGCCTGTTCCTGCTGGGCCTGGCGATCCCGCTCCAGGCCGTGATCATCCCGGTGTACCTGCTGATCATCCGCATGCACCTCTACGACAGCCTGCTCGCGATCGTGCTGCCCTCGGCGGCGTTCGCGTTGCCGATCACCGTGATGATCCTGGTCAGTTTCCTGCGGGACGTGCCCCGTTCGCTGTTCGAGGCGATGATCGTCGACGGCGCCGGCGACTGGCGCATGCTCTGGTCGCTCGCGGCGCCGCTGGCCCGCCCGGCGCTGATGACGGTCGCCGTCTACGACGGCCTCCAGGTCTGGAACGGCTTCCTCTTCCCCCTCATCCTCACCCAGAGCGGCGACAAGGCCGTCCTGCCCCTGGCACTGACCCTGTTCCGCGGCCAGTTCGGCATCAACGTCCCGGCCACGATGGCCGCGGTGGTGCTCTCCACCCTGCCGATGCTGGCCCTGTTCATCCTGGCCCGCCGTCAGCTCGTCGCCGGTCTCACCGCCGGTTTCTCCAAGTAGCCCCCACTACCGGGCAGTTCACCCCGTTACGAAGGCCGGGCCAGGCGCCCGGCCCCGTCGGCGTGCCCGCGCAACACCGAGGAGTCGTGAATGACGACCACCATGCCCGAGAACGGCGGCCTCCCCCAGGAGGAGAGCGACCGCCCCTGGACCGACCCCGCCCTGCCGACCGCCGAACGCGTCGAGGCACTGCTCGCCCGGCTCACCCTGCCGGAGAAGGTCGCGCAGTTGAGCAGCACCTGGGAGGACATCGAGGCCGACGGCCCCGAAGTGGCCCCGGGCAGCAACCACTTCGGCCGCGTCGGCGACCTCGACGAGACCGCCCGGCACGGCCTGGGCCAGCTCACCCGGCCCTACGGCACCCTGCCCCGGCCCGCGTTGGAACACGCCCGCCTGCTGGCACAGCACCAACGGCAGGTGGTGGCGCAGAGCAGATTCGACATCCCCGCCATGGCCCACGACGAGTGCCTGACCGGCTTCACCGCGTACGGCGCCACCATCTATCCCACCTCGCTCGCGATGGCGGCCACCTTCGACCCCGCGCTGATCCGCAGGGTGGGCGAGGCCATCGGCTCCGACATGGCCGAGGCGGGAGTCCACCAGGGCCTCTCCCCCGTCGTCGACGTCATCCGTGACTACCGCTGGGGTCGCTGCGAGGAGACCTACGGCGAAGACCCTTACCTGGTGGGCGAGTTGGCCGACGCGTATGTCACAGGGCTGCAGAGCGCGGGGGTGTACGCGACCCTCAAGCACTTCGCCGCGTACTCGGCCTCGATGGGCGGCCGCAACCACGCCCCCGTGCACACCGGCCGCCGCGAACTCTTCGACGTGATCCTCCCGCCGTTTGAACGCCTCGTCGCCTCGGGCGTGCGGTCCGTCATGAACTCGTACGCCGAGATAGACGGCGAGGCGCCCGCAGCGAGCCGCTGGCTGCTGACCGAAGTCCTGCGCGACACCTGGGGTTTCGAAGGAACCGTCGTCTCCGACTACTGGTCCCTGCCCTTCCTGGTCAACGCCCACCGGGTGGCCGCCGACCTGCCCCACGCGGGCGCGCTCGCCCTGCATGCCGGGATGGACGTAGAACTGCCCGATCAGCGCGGCTTCGGCGACGCGCTCGTGCACGCAGTCGAACGGGGCCTGGTGGACGAGGAGTTGGTCGATCGGGCTGTACGCCGGGTTCTGCTCCAGAAGGCGGACCTCGGACTGCTCGACGCCGACTGGGACCCGCGCCCGCCCGCCCTGCGCGCCGGAGAACTGGACCTGGACAAGCCGGAGAGCCGCCAACTCGCCCTCGCGGTAGCCCAGTCGAGCGCCGTGCTGCTGTCGAACGACGGGATCCTGCCGCTCCCCTCGACCGGGCGCATCGCGCTGATCGGCCCGTGCGCGGACGACGTACGCACCATGTTCGGCTGCTACAGCTTCCCCAACCACGTCCTCGCCGAGCGCGACGACCTTGGCAACGGTGTCGAGGCGGTCTCCCTGCGCGACGCGCTGACGGCCGAACTGCCTGGCGTGGAGTGGGAGTTCACGCAGGGCTGCCCGATCCGCGAGACGGACCGCTCCGGTATCGCGAACGCGGTGGCGGCGTCCGCCGGGGCCGACCTCACCGTGCTGGTCGTCGGTGACAAGGCCGGCATGTTCGGGATCGGCACCTCGGGCGAGGGCTGTGACGTGGAGGACCTGCGGCTGCCGGGCGTACAAGAAGAGCTGGTCGAGGCCGTGTTGGCGACCGGGCGGCCGGTCGTCCTGATCGTGAGCAGCGGTCGGCCCTACGCAGTGGGCCGGTTCGCGTCCACCGCCGGTGCCATGGTGCAGGTCTTCCTGCCTGGCGAGGAGGGCGGTCGCGCTGTGGCCCAACTCCTGGCAGGGAAGGCGAACTTCACCGGCAAGCTGCCCGTGCAGATTCCGACCACGCCCGGCGGCCAGCCCTACACCTATCTGCACGCGCCGCTCGGCGACCGGCAGAGCTGGCTCTCCAACCTCGATCCGACCCCGGCGTTCCCCTTCGGACACGGGCTGTCGTACACGACCTTCGAGATCGACGGGCTCGGTGCGGACCGTGAACTGGTGCCGGTGGACAGTGAGTTCACGGTGAGCGCGCGGGTGCGGAACACGGGGGCGGTCGCGGGTGCCGAGACGGTGCAGTTGTACGCGATCGATCCGGTCGCGCAGGTGACCCGGCCGGTGCGGTCCCTGCTCGGGTTCGCCAAAGTGGCTCTCGAACCGGGAGAGCGGGCGATGGTCCGTTTCCATGTCCACTCCGACCGGCTGGCGTTCACCGGTCTGGCGGGGCGGCGCATCGTCGAGCCCGGCGAGATCCAGCTCCGGATCGGCGTCTCCAGCCTGGACACCCCCGTCCGGGAGACGGTCCAACTCGTCGGCGAGGAGCGGGACGCGACGGTTCTGCGGCAGCACGGGGTACCGGTGAGCGTCGAGCGGGAGTAGGCCGGACGGACACACACAAGAGGACGGCGCGACCGTGAACCACGGTGGCGCCGTCCTCCGTTGCGCGTCTAGGCGCGGCTCCATTGCTGGTTCGCGGCGCCCAGTCCGGTCCACAGCTCCACCTTCGAGCCGTTGGCCGTCCCCCAGTTGGTCACGTCGATGACCAGGCCGTTGGCCCGGTTGACGATCGTGCCGTCCACGCGGAACGCCCACTTCTGGCTGGACTTTCCGTTGCAGGCCCACAGGATGAGCGTGGTGCCGGCGGTGGTGCCGTCTCCGTTCGCGGCAAGGCAGTTGCCGTTGACGCGGAGTTCGCCGGCCGTGGTCTGCGTGATGGTCTGGTTGGCGTTGCCCGAGCAGTCGTAGAGCTGGACCTGGACGCCTGTCGCACCGTTCGGGACGTCGAGGCAGCGGCCGGAGTTCGTGCCCTTCAGGGTGAAGGTGGCGGCCGTGGGGAGCGGGTCCTGGACGAGTTGCCAGTCCTGCGAGCCGTCGGTGGTCGCGGCGGCGACGGTGACGGAGCCGCCGGCTGTCGAACCGGTCATGTAGAGGCCGGTGTTGAGGACGGAGCGGAGCTTGTAGTAGCCGCTGGTCGACGAGGCGACCTGGGTCCACTGTTTGTCGGTGGCTCCGTCGTCGACCCACTGGGCCAGCTTCTGCCCGGCTGTCGCGGTGCCGGTCCAGATGGCGACCGAGCGGCCCCCGGCCTTGTTGAGCAGCGTGATGTTGCCGCCCTTGGCGGTGAGGTGCCAACGCTGAGTGTTGTCGGTGGAGTTGGCGGCGCTCAGGATCAGGTCCGGAGTGTTCCCGGTGAGGTTGGCGTCCTGTGTCTTGCCGGAGGCGGGGCTGAGCACCTGGCCGGTGAGCCGGTTGACGAGGCTGTAGTAGGCGCCGTCGGAGCGGCCGAGGTCGACCTCGGCGTACTTCACGGGGCCGACACTGGTGCCGCTCCAGGATGCCTGGAGGACGAGGACCCGTCCGGTGCCGTCGACGTACTGGAGCATGCGGCTGTACCCGGACGCGATCGACGTCTTGTACTCCTTCCAGGTCCCGGTGCTGAGCCCGGACTCGTTGACCCAGACGTCGCCGCTGCCCGCCGCGTTGTAGACGATCCGGCCGTCCGGCATCGGGAGGAGGACCGGGCTGCCGCCGGTGGACAGGGTGGCCCCGCCGGAGGGCACGGGCAGGGAGGTGATCGCGGCGTCCGTGGCCGAGAAGAACTTCGTCGGGTCGTCGGAGATCCGGTAGCGGACGTTCGTACCGCCGCCCCAGTACTCGTATGTCAGGAGCCACTTGCCGTCGGTCGTCGGGGCGATGGTGGTCATGCCCGGGCGGCCGCCGCCGATCTCCGTCTTGCCGCTGCCCATGCTCACCGTGGAGCCGGGGACGTCAACGACCGGTGAACTCCAGGCAGTTGAGCTGGAGCCGTCCCAGGTGCGGTGGAGGAGGACCTGGCCGCCGGAGTCCGTCGCCGTGGCGTTGTCCGGGTCGAGGGTCGGTGCGCCCGTGGTGGTGTTGTAGCCGGTGTAGTCGTCCTCGTCCGAGTAGTAGGCGATGAGCCGGCCGTTGTGGGCGAGGAGATGGGGTTCCCAGACGGGGTCGACCTGGGCGAAGGTGTTCGCCGTCGAGACCCTGCCGACGCTGCCCGCGCTGCCGCCCTGCCAGCCGCCGGCGGCGATGATGTTCTGGATGGTCCAGGTCGCGCCGTCGTCGGTGCTGGAGTAGAGGGCCAGCGCCACGTCCTTGCGGTCGCCGTCACTGGTTGGCGTCCAGCTGGAGTTGGCGGCCTTCTGCTCCTGGTAGTAGTAGTCGTCGCCGGAGACGATGCTCGCCAGCAGCAGTGTGCCCGCGCTCAGACTTCCGACGTTCTGCGGCAGGACGTAGAGATACGGGTTGGTCCAATTGCTCGTGTATTCGGCGTACTTGGAGTCGCTGGAGAGATAGGCGGGGGCCTTGACGTCGGCCAGTTTCGCCCAGGTCGTGCCGGAGTCGTCACTCTTGTATATGGGAAGTGTCTGGCCGACCGGAGCGGTCTGGTCGTTCTCGAAGGTGGCCACGATCCGGCCGTCCGCCAACTGGGCCGACTTCGGGTAGAGAACACACGGGCTCTTGCTGCACGCGGCGGTATTCGTCGCCGTATACAGATTTGCGGGACTCGGCTGATAGGCCGACGCGGTCGTCGCGGAGGCGATGGCGAATGCCACGCCCATGCCGAAGGCGGTCGCCGCAGCGAAAGCCTTTCGCGCCCAAGATCTGGTCAACGGCGTTCCTTTCACCGGGGAAGGCGCGCACCACGTTCCACGGGTTCCGGAGTTTCCGGAGGTCCCAGGGGGATGGAATGGGGGGTGCGGAGCAGGAGGCCAGTATTCGTAAGCGACACCGCGATGTCACCGGCACGTGTCGAAAGTGTTTCGCAGGATTGCGAGTTACGCGGTATTGACGTGGGTGGCGGGACGGCGCACGGAAGTCGACGTCCGCAGCACGAGTTCCGTGGCCAGCTCGATGCGCGGGGACACCGGCGCCCTGCCCTGGGCGAGTTCCAGAAGTACGCGGGTGGCCTCGCGCCCCAGCTCCTCGAAGGGCTGGCGTACCGCGCTGAGCGGAGGGCAGGCCATCGCCGCGACGAGGGTGTCGTCGAAGGACATGACCGCCAGGTCGTCCGGTACGGCGAGCCCGTGCTGCCGGGCGGCCTCCAGGACGCCGAGCGCCTGTGCGTCGCTGGCCGCGAAGACGGCCGTGGGCGGGTCGTCGGCCCGCAGGATCTGGCCGGCGGTGGCGAGCGCCTCGGCGTAGTCGAAGTCGGTGGAGCGGACGATCGCCGGATCGTAGGCGATCCCGGCCTCCTCCAGCGCGGCCCGGTAGCCGTGCACGCGTGCCGCGCCGGCCAGGGAGTGGGAGCGGCCCGCGACCATGCCGATCCGGGTGTGCCCGAGCCCCAGCAGGTGCTGTACGGCGTCGCGGGCGCCGCTCCAGTTCGTCACGCCGATGCTGGGGATGTCCTCGGAGGGCGCGCTGAGCGGGTCGATCAGCACCACCGGGAGCCGTTGCTCGACGATGCGGCGCTGGTCCTCCTCGGAGAGCATCGAGATCACGATGACGATCCCGGCGGCGCCGAGCGCGACGCACTGCTCCAGCCAGCCGGAGATCGAGCGCCGGCTCGTCGTGCCGGTGACGACGTCGATCCCGAGCGCGCCGGCCGCGTCCACGATGCCGCGGACCACCTCCAGTGTGTACGGCCCGGACAGGTCACGGAACACCGCGATGATCTGCCGGGGTGTCGCGGGGTCCCGCTCCCAGGGCCGTACGAAGCCGTGCCGGGCGAGGAGTTCCTCGACCCGCTCGCGGGTCCGGGCGCCGACGTCCCGGCGCCGGTGCACCACTTTGGACACTGTGCTGAGCGAGACACCCGCCTCCGTGGCGATGCTCGTCAGGAGGCCGTACTGGGCCTCCAGTTGTCCCTTGCCGCGACCTGTCACCCGATGCCCGTTCCGTTCGCCGAACACCGATGCGCCGGACCGCATCGCGTACCTGGCCAGTAACTTTGCCGCAACGTAACGGGGCGCGGGCCGCGGAGGCAAGACCGGTGCACGACCGAGGCGGCGGGGCCGCCCGGTGCTCATCCCGCCCGGATCGCCGTCCCCGCCGCGGCGGTCGTCCGACGGACGCTCTGGGTGATCCGTACGAAGGAGCGGATCAGTGGGGTGGTGTCATCGGCTCGCCAGGCGATCACGAACCTGCTCGGTGGCATATCGGTCAGCGGCACCACCGTCAGCCCCTCGGGCAGGGTGTGCCCGAGGGGCATCAGGCCCACGGTGCCGTTCCACAGGACGGACTGGAGGCACTCGTGAGCCGTCCGTACGACGGGCCCGTCACGGCGGCGGTCGGTGTCGTCCGCCGCGCGCGTCCAGTAGGCCTGCCAGACCGGGTCCGTGCCGTCCGGGAAGCGGAACCAGCGGCGCTCGGCGAGGTCGGCCAGGCGCAGGCCGTCGCGGTGGGCGAGGGGGTCGTCCGTGCGCAGGACCACGCCGACGGGGTCCGAGCGCAGGGTCCGGGTGGCGATGCCGGTGTCGTCGAAGGGGGCCCTGGTCAGCGCCACGTCGACGAGTCCGGCACGTAGTCCGGCGGTCGGATCGGTCAGGTCCGACTCGCGGATGACGATGCGGACGGCGGGGTGGTGCTCCCGGTGAACGGCGGCGAGCCGGGTGCCGAACTCCTCGGCGCTGTCCGCGAGGGTGCCCACCGTCAGGGTGACCGGTCCGGCCAGGTCACTCACCCGGGCCCGCACCCGGTCGGCCTGCGCCAGCAGGGCACGCGCCTCCTCGTGGAGCAGGACGCCGGCCGGGGTCAGGGCCACCCCGGTGGGCGAGCGGAGCAGGAGAACGCAGCCCAGCTCGGTCTCCAGTTGCCTGATCGCGCGGCTCAGCGGCGGCTGGGTCATCCGCAGGCGCGCGGCGGCCCGGCCGAAGTGGAGTTCCTCGGCGACCGCCACGAAGTAGCGCAGCGTGCGTAGCTCCATGACCGGCGATGATACCGACGCGGTATCGGGTGTACAGGATCGGTCTTGGACGCGGAACGGGGTCCGGCGGTGGAGTGGGGGCCGGACGAGAACGTCGCACTGCTGAGGAGTCGCCATGGCCGACCGTGTGTTGCCGGACCCCGTCGTGCACATCGCCGAAGTGCGGGAACTGGGCCGGGACTTGGTGGTCGTACCGGACCGGCGGGTGCCCTTGGTGCCCAACATCGGTGTCATCGGCGGGCGCGACGCGGTGCTCGTCGTGGAGACGGGGCTGGGGATCCAAAACGCCGCGAGAGTACTGGAGTTCGCGTCCGAGTACGCCAGGGGACGCAGGCTGTATCTGACGACGACCCACTTCCACCCGGAGCACGCGTTCGGGGCGCAGGTCTTCGCGGGCGAGGCGACATTCCTCGTGAACCGTGCGCAGGCCGAGGACCTGAGGGTGAAGGGGGCGGGCTATCTCGACATGTTCCGGGGGCTCGGCGAGCCGGTCGCCCGGCAGCTCGAAGGGGTCGTACTGCCGGAGCCCGACCTCGTGTACGACGAGGCGTACGACCTCGAACTGGGCGGCCGGGTCGTGGAGTTGAGGGCCACCGGGCGGGCGCACAGCAGGGGCGACCAGGTTGTGCGGGTGCCGGACGCGGACGTGCTGTTCACGGGGGACCTGGTGGAGGCGGGGCAGTTCGCCATCTTCCCGTGGTTCCCGCCGTACGACACAGATGTCTCGGGCACGCGCTGGCTCGCGGTCATGGAGCGGCTCGCGGGCGAGGGGGCGCGGGTCGTGGTGCCGGGCCACGGGGCCGTCGGCGGGCCGGAGTTGCTCGCGGACGTCCGCGACTATCTCCGGCTGCTGCGGGACGAGACGTGGGTGCGGCGCGACTCGGCGATGAGCGAGGAGACGATCGTCGAGGAGGTCGGGGCGCTCATGATCGAGCGGCATCCGGAGTGGGCGGAGCGGGACTGGATCGAGAAGGGCGTCGGCTGTCTGTGCGCCGAACACCCGGCGTGAGCGGGCGAGTTACGACGCGGACGTCACGAAGCCGTCCCTGGCCCGGTCGAAGACGGGGCGGTAGGTGTCCCACTTGACATCCGGGGCCGAGAGGTAGATGTCGTACTCGCGGTCGCCCTCCCGGCCGAAGCCGAGGTCGATGGCGCGGAACACCCGGACCCGGCCCTGGAAGGTGAACTCCCAGATGGCGGCGGGCTGTTGACGCAAGGTGGTCTGCTGCATACGGAGTCTGCGGTACGTGGGGTAGTTGACCTTGGTGTTGGCCTCGATGTCCGCGAAGTGCGTGCTGGGGTTGGGTCCCGCGGGGTCGACGACGCCGATGGTGAGCCCGGCCAGGCCCGTCCCGTCGGTATAGGTGACGCTCTCCGCCGACCGCTTGCCGGCCTTCCAGCCGTCCGGCACCGGGAAGGAGACGCCGAGTTGCCGGTCCCGTACGAGGTGATAGCCCGCCGGGACGGGTGACGCGGAGGCCGTGGTCGTGGGCGTGGACGGGCTCGCCGCGTGCCCGGGTGCGGACATCGATGTCGTGTGCAGCACGAACGCCGTGGTGGCCACGGCCGCGGCCACCGCGACGGCGATCCCTCCGAGGAGCAGCCCCTTGCGGCCCCGCCGCCGCCCACGACCGAAGTCTGCCGCAGGCTTCGGCTCCACGGTGGTCAACTCGGCGGTGGCCGGGCGCAGTTCGGCCGTCGGCTCGCCCCACCACGCGGTCTGCAGGGCCCGTTCCGTCTGTTCCGCCGTCGGCCGTTCGCCGGGTTCCTTGCTCAGGAGCGCCTCGACGATCGGCTCCAGCGGTCCGGCCTGCTTCATGGGTTCCAGCGGGTCCACGGCGATGGCGTACGCGGTCTCCATCGCGGTGGCCCGGCGGAACGGCGGGCGTCCCTCGACGGCCTGGTAGAGCGTGGCGCCCAGGGCCCACAGGTCGGAGGCGGTGCCGGTAGCGCGCCCGCGGATCCGCTCCGGGGCCATGTAGTGGATGGAGCCGACCATCTCGCCGGTCTTGGTCAGGGTCGACGTCCCGTCCGTCATGGCGATGCCGAAGTCGGTGAGGACGATGCGGTCGCCGGCGCCGAGCAGGACGTTGCCGGGCTTGACGTCGCGGTGCAGGACACCGGCGGCGTGGGCCGCGCGCAGGGCGGCGACCATGTCCAGGCCGAACCGGGCCGCCTCCTGGTACGGGAGGGTACGGCCGTCCTCGATGAGTTCGGCGAGTGTGGGGCCCGGGACGTACTCCATGACGATGCAGGGGCGCCCCTCGTCGTCGACGACGTCGTGGACGACGATCACGTTCGGGTGCGCGATGCGGGCGGCGCTGCGGGCCTCGCGGCGGGTGCGTTCGTAGAGGGTGGCGAGTTCGTCGGCGGAGAGTTCCGGCCGGTCGTGCAGCCGCTTGACCGCGACCTGACGGCCGAGCACCTCGTCGTCCGCCCGCCAGACGGTGCCCATGCCGCCCCGGCCGATCCGCTCGGTGAGCCGGTAGCGCCCGGCGATGCGACGCCCTTCGTCCGACACGGTATCCTCCGCCGGTTCTGTCCCTGTTCGATTTGCCTGGTCACCATAACCAGCTCTTGTTCCGGATTCGTATGGGGAGGATCACGGCCCGGCTCTGCTCTGGAGGGTGGAGAGGGTCTAGTACCCCGGTACTAGTCACGCCGGCCGTTTTCACTTCCCCGGTGCCGCGGACACGAGGAAAGCCGCTCATAGCGTCGAGGGGTGGGTCACGCAGGCCCTCCACTTTCCATAGAACCTGGTGGGAGTACCCCATGGCCACCTTCCTCTACCGGCTGGGCCGGTTCTCGTTCCGGCGCCGAAGGCTCGTCCTGATGCTGTGGATCGCCGCGCTGGCGGTCGTCGGCATCGGTGCCATGAACGTCACGACGAGCACCTCCGACAGCTTCAGCCTCCCCGGCACCCAGTCGCAGAAGGCGATCGACCTGCTGGAGAAGGAGTTCCCGCAGGCATCGGCCTCGGGCGCCACCGCCCGCGTGGTGTTCGAGGCACCGGACGGGCGCACGCTCGCATCCGGCGCCGACAAGGCCGAGGTCCGGTCGCTGATCGCCGACCTGAAGAAGGCGCCCCAGGTCGCGAACGTCAGCGACCCGTACCAGAGCGGTCTGATCAGCAAGTCCGGCACCATCACCTACGCCCAGGTCACCTACAAGGTCGCCCAGCCCGACGTCACCGACGCGGCGCGCGACGCGCTGCACTCCGTGGCCGACCGGGGCGAGAAGGCCGGCCTCGCGGTCAGCCTGGGCGGCAACGCCGTACAGGAGAAGGCGGGTGGCGGCGCGACCGAGTTGATCGGTCTGCTGATCGCGGCCGTGGCGCTCGTCATCACGTTCGGGTCGCTGCTCGCGGCCGGGCTGCCGCTGCTGACGGCGATCTTCGGGGTCGGGACGGCGGTCGCCGCCATCACCGTCGCGAGCGCGTTCTTCGACCTCAGCTCGGCCGCCTCCACGCTGGCGCTGATGCTGGGCCTGGCGGTGGCCATCGACTACGCCCTGTTCATCGTCTCCCGGTACCGCAGCGAGATCCGGGACGGCCATGAACCGGAGGAGGCGGCGGGCCGCGCGCTGGGCACCGCCGGTTCCGCGGTGGTGTTCGCGGGTCTGACCGTCGTCATCGCGCTGGCCGGTCTGAGCATCATCGGCATCGGCATGCTGACCACCATGGGTCTGGGCGCCGCCTTCGCGGTCGTCGTCGCCGTGCTGATCGCACTGACCCTGCTGCCCGCGGTGCTCGGCTTCGCCGGGATGCGGATCATGGGCAGCCGGTTCACCAACCGCCGGATGCGCGCGGTCCAGGAGCGCGGCGAGGGCGAGACGACGGGCGTGCGCTGGGCCCGGTTCGTGACCCGCAACCCGCTGAAGATGCTGGTCGTCTCGGTCGTCGGACTCGGTGTCCTGGCCATCCCCACGCTGTCGATGCGCCTGGCCCTGCCCGACGACAGCATGTCCTCGCCGGGCACCAGCGAGCGCATCGCCTACGACACGATCACCAAGGGTTTCGGCGACGGCTACAACGGTCCGCTGACCGTGGTCGTCGACGGCCGGGACGGCAACGGCGCCAAGACCGCCGCGCAGGACGCGGTGACCCAGCTCGGCAAGATGTCCGACGTCGCCGCCGTACGCCCCGCGGTGTTCAACCAGAGCGGCGACGTGGCCCTGATCTCCGTCGTACCGAAGAGTTCGCCGAGCAGCAAGGCCACCGTCGACCTGGTCTCCGAGATCCGCGACCGGGGCCCGGCGCTGAAGTCCGACACCGGCGCGGAGCTGATGGTGACCGGCACGACCGCGCTGAACATCGACGTGTCCAACAAGCTCAGCGGCGCCCTGATCCCCTACCTGGGTGTGGTCGTCGGTCTCGCCCTGGTCCTGCTGCTGCTCGTCTTCCGCTCGATCCTGGTCCCGCTCAAGGCCGCCCTCGGCTTCCTGCTCAGCGTGCTCGCCACGCTCGGTGTCGTGGTCGCGGTGTTCCAGTGGGGCTGGCTGGCGGACCTGTTCGGCGTCGACCAGACCTCGCCGATCGTGAGCGTCCTGCCGATCTTCATGATCGGCGTGGTGTTCGGACTCGCCATGGACTACGAAGTGTTCCTGGTGACCCGCATGCGCGAGGAGTACGTCCACGGGGCCGATCCCACGGAGGCCGTGATCGCCGGCTTCCGGTACAGCGCCCGGGTGGTCACGGCCGCCGCGGTCATCATGATCTCCGTGTTCGCCGGGTTCCTGCTGGACGACGTGGCGCTCATCAAGTCGATCGGCCTGGGCCTCGCCTCCGCCGTCCTCTTCGACGCCTTCGTCGTCCGGATGACCCTCGTGCCCGCGGTCATGGCCCTGCTCGGCCGCCGCGCCTGGGCGCTGCCCGGCTGGCTGGACCGGGTGCTCCCCAACGTCGACGTCGAAGGTGAACGCCTGCGCCACCTGCTGGCCGAGACCCCGGACGAGTCGGGCAGCGGGGAGCACGCGCCCGTGTCGTCCGGCGCCACCGGCCGGAGCTGAGGCGGCCGCCGTACGATCCACACCAGGGCGCGGACCACGGCCGTACGGCTCCCGCCCCTGTCGACCACACCGTCCCCGCCCGCCGGTCCCCTTCCCCCCGGGACCGACGGGCGGCTCGCCCGCACCATGGAGGGTGTTCCGTGACAGCACCGCCGACGACGGATCGGCCGCTCAAGCCCGAGAACCTGATGGGACGGACTCGGCTGGGCGACTCCGAGTACCGCTCGGTCGTCCGGCTGCTCACCTGGCTGGGTCGGGTGCGGGCGGCCGACCTGGCGCATCCGCGGGTCAGACGGTGGGGGGTGCCCGCGTTCTACGCCCTCGGCGGCATCCCGGCACTGATGCGCGCGGCCGACGACTCCGGCCCCGCGTTCGTGCTGATGCTGGCGGTCACGGTGGGGTACACCGTGCCGTTGCTGTGGCGGAGACAGCGGCCCGTGCTGGTCTTCGCCTTCTTGGTCGTCCTTTCCGAGCTGTGCCTGTTCCTCGCGGTGGACTCGGGATCGAGCGCCACCCAGTTGGTGGCGCTGCTCAACCTGGGGCGCTTCGGGGCTCCCGGCCAACTGGCCGTCGGCGTCGTGTACAACCTCGGGCAGACGTTCGTGTCGATCGCCTTCTTCAACGGGCTCAAGGAATCGAACCAGACGGCCAGTACCCCGGTGCTGGCGTTCCTGGCCGTGGTCGCCATCCTGTCGATGGCCGCGCTGGGGCTGGCCGGAAAACTGGTGAACGCCTACATCGAGGCGCTCCAGGAGCATGCCGTACAACTGGAGTTGGAGCGCGACCAGCGCGCCCGGCTGGCCGCGGCCGGCGAACGCGCCCGGGTGGCACGGGAGATGCACGACATCCTCGGCCACACCCTCGCCGTGATCGTCGGGCTCGCGGGCGGTGCCGCCGGGCTCGCCGAGGCCAAGCCGAAGCGGGGCGCGGACACGCTGCGGATCATCGCGGAGAGCGGGCGCGGCGCGCTGGCCGAACTGCGCAGGCTGCTCGCCGTCATCCACGACGACGAGCCCGGCGACACTCCGCTCGCGCCCCAGCCCGGCCTGGCCGATCTCGGCGCCCTGATGAAGCGGGTCCGGTCCGCGGGCCGTGCCGCCACTCTGCGTCTGGAGGGCCAACTCACCGGTCTTCCCGAGGGAGTTCAGCTCGCCGTCTACCGCATCGTGCAGGAGGCCCTCACCAACACGCTCAAGCACGCGGCACCGGACACGACCGTCGAGGTCACGGTCACGGCCGACGCGGAGGCCGTGCACATCACCGTCGAGGACACCGGCCCGCGGCAGACAGCCGGCACCGATGAGCTGGGCAAGGGTCTGGTCGGCATGCGCGAGCGGGCCGCGCTCTACGGCGGACAGGTCGCCGCGGGCCCCAACTCCCGTGGCGGCTGGACCGTCCGCGCCCTCCTCCACCTCACCTCGACCGCCCCCGACCTGATGGAGAAGCACCCGGCATGACCACCGTCCTCATCGTCGACGACCAGGCCCTGCAACGCCTCGGCTTCAGCATGCTCATCGAGCAGTATCCCGATCTGAGCACCGTCGGCGAGGCCACGCACGGCGTCGAGGCGGTCCGGCTGGCGGCCGAACTGCGCCCCGACGTCGTCCTGATGGACGTCCGTATGCCCGGCATGGACGGCATCGAGGCCACCCGCCGGATCGTGCGGTCGGGCGGGCGCTCCCGCGTCCTGGTCCTGACCACCTTCGACCTCGACGAGTACGCGTACGCCGCGCTGCGCGCCGGGGCCAGCGGCTTCCTCCTCAAGGACGCGCTGCCCGAGGAACTCGTCGCGGGCATCCGGGCGGTGGCGGCGGGGGACGCCGTCATCTCCCCCGGCCTGACCCGCAAACTCATCGACGCCTTCGCCGACCGGATGCCCGGCCGCACCCCCGAACAGGACCGCCGCCTCGACGCCCTGACCGACCGGGAGCGCGAGGTGCTCACCGTCATGGCGGCCGGCTGGAGCAACACCGAGATCGCCGAACGCCTGTGCCTCGCCGAGTCCACCGTGAAGTCCCACGTCAGCCGCATCCTCGCCAAGGTCGGCGCGCGGGACCGGGTCCAGGCGGTGATCTTCGCGTACGACGCCGGGTTGGTGCGGCCGGCCTGAGTTCCTGGTCCTAGGCGCTCGGCGCGGTCACGAACCCGTCGATCAGCGCGGTGAGTCGGGCCGGTTTCTCCACGGGCAGTTCATGCCCGGCGTCGACGATCCGCACGACGGCGTCCGGGTAGGCGTCGGCCATCCGCAGCATCTGCGAGAGCGGCAACTGGATGTCGTGGTAGCCGTGCGCGATGAGCGTCGGCGCGGTGATCTCGTGGACGCGGTCGAGGACGTCGAAGGCACGCGTCGCGCCGTAGCAGGTCATGACGACCTCGCGGGGCGTGGCCGCGGAGGCGTCGATGTACACGCGGATCTTCTCCTTCGGACAGCCGGGGGCGAAGGCGCGTTGAATGTTGATGGCGACGAACAGCTTGAACGGCAGCAACGTGGACACCGCCAGCAGCAGGCCGCGCGACCGGCTGTACGTCATGCGGCTGATCGAGGGGACCGCGCGACCGTGGACCGCTTCCCCCGTACACATCGCGTGCGCGTTCCCTCCGACCGATCGCGGAACGGTCACGGGATGACGGGCGGCATCTCGGTACGTCACGAAGACCGCCGATTCTGCTGGGCGCGCGGGACGCGGAGGTTATCCGTTGCTCCAGGTTTCGTGGGTGGCGACTGCCTCCGTCAGCTGGTCCTGGTAGGCAGAAGGGTCGGTACGCGCCAGCCTCCGCAGGATCTCGATCGCCTCCGACGAGGCACGCAGCGCTTCCACCCGCTTCCGCTTGACCCGACCGGCCATGCGCAGCCGGGCGAAGGCCATCAGTTCCATCGCGAGATCGGGCTCGAACCTGCCGGGGTGGGCCTCGGCGAGTCCGCGCTGGATCTCGACGGCTTCGGCCGAGGCTTCGAGCCCCTGTCGAATCCGGGCCCGCGTCGACTGCGGCACCGACGTCAGCGATCCATCCATGGGCCACAGGAGAAGAGCGCTCAACTGCCTTAAACTCAGGGCGAGTTCGCTGGTGACAAGTCCCGGCCGGGTCTGCTCGATCCGCCGGTAGCCGCTGACGGCGTCAGAGGTGACGGCGTACGCCTCGCGTTGGCGGCCCTCGATGGACAGCCGTAGGCCATAGGTGCGCAGCAGGGCGGCGCGGCCGGCCTCGTGGTTCGGTGTCTGTGCTTGCGGCCCGGTCGCACGGTGGTAGATGGTGACAGCTTCCTCGTAGGCCCCCAAGGCTTGTCCGCCCCGCCCGATCCTGCCCAGCTGTGTGCCATAACCCCTCAGCGCGTCGGCGAGTTCCGCCTCGGTCTCGGCACCGGGAAAGTCCTGGGCCAGTTCCCGGCGCACACGGACCGCCTCCGCAGCCAGCTCCACCGCCCGGTGCTGCTCACCTGCTTCTGACAGTGCCGTGCTGAGGTTGAGGAGACCGGTCGCGTATTCGGAAGCGGGGAAGGATTTGCTCCTGGCCCTTATTTTCTCGTAGAGCGCCATGGCTTCCTCGGAAACACGAAGGAAGTACTGCGGCTGCCCGGCGTGATGCAGGTGAAAGGCCAGGTTGATCAAAGCTCCGGCCAGCAGCGGTTCGAAGATTTCGGGTGCCCCGTCGGCCAGCCGCCGGTAGATCTCCGCGGCCTCCTCGGAGGCTTCGTGCGCCTCCCGCATCAGCCCCAGGTCCACCAGTACAAGGCGGAGGTTGCCCAGCGCACCGGCGAGGCCTGCTTCGAATACGGCCGGGTTGGCGTCGACCAGCCTGCGCTGTATCCCGATGGATTCCGCCGTGGTCCGGCGTGCCTCTTCGTTCAGGCCCAACTCCAGTTGCAGGACACCGAGATTGACGAGCGCGGTGGACAAATCAGGCTCGCAGCGACCAGGATCGGCCGTCGCGCGCTCACGATGGATCGCGACCGCTTCGAGATGCGCTTGCAGGGCTTCCTCCGGACGCCCGTTCTGAAGGAGGGCCTCCCCAAGGCTGGTGAGCGGCACGGCCAGATCGTCGCCGAAGAGTTCGGAGTTGAAGTCCGCGAGAGTCCTGCGGATGCCGACGGCCTCCCTGACCGCGTCGTAACCCTGTTGGTGCAGGCCCAACTTCGACCTCATGTTCCCGAGATTCATCAGTTCCGTGGCGAGGAGCAGCCAGTTCTCTCCCGGGTCGCTGGGCACGAGCGGGCGCCTGATCTCCACGGCTTCCTCGTAGGCCGACAGCGCCTCTTCGTGACGTCCGAGATCCGCCAGGCCGTTGCCCAGGTTGTTGAGTGCCCTCGCGAGGTCGGGCATTACCGCGCTGTCGGTCAGCGCGAGGTCTCGTCGGATTGTGGCGCATTCCCTGTAAGCGGCCACGCCTGCCGCGTAATCGCCCGCATTGAGCTTGCGGTAGCCACGCATGGCGAGCAGATGGGCTTTGGTCAGCGGGTCCGGGTTTTCGGCGATGCGCAGGTCGGTCAGGCGATGGACGATCGCCGCCATGGCGATGTCGAGATCCGTACGCCGCTCGGGCATCACCGACTCGACGGCCGAGAGCACCGGCGCTTCGCAGGCTTCGGCGACACCGCTCAGGGCGGCTCCGCCTGCGTCGACGGCAAGTTGTGGGTCGGCAACGAGGGTGTCCGTGAGGCAGTGGGCGACATGGGGCCAGCGGTCCGGTGCGGCCGCGGAAGAGAGGAAGGTCAGCGCTCGCGGCAGATGAGCGGGCGGCGAGCCGTCGCTGCGGCGGCCGAGGAGACAGTGCACAGCGTCGTCCGCCCAGGTGTCGGACGCGAAGTCGGTCACGTGGTGGCCGGGAAGCATGAGCGCGAGAAAGTCCTCGCACAGCCGGTCCGGGTAGAGCGGTTCGAGAACGGTCTTCGCCGCGGCGGCAGGGGGATAGCAGACGGCGTGGTCGTCAAGGATGCGGTCGGGGTGCCCTTCGAGGTCCAGTGCTCGTACGATCGCCTTGCCCTCGGCGCGGGCGACGGGCCCGGTCAGTGCGGCCCCGAAGACGGTACGGGCCATGAGGCTGGGAGGTGTGCGGAAGTCCAGGCCCTCAAGATGGTTCGCCCACAAGCCGGTCCAATGGAGTCGTTCCCGTCGCAGCAGGTACGCCGAGAGGTTCGCCAGGCCTTGCGGTGGCGGTGGCGTGTCGTTGCCTCTTTCGTTGCCGCTCTCCCTCGCCCTCTCCCTCTCGCTGTGAGTGTCCACAGCGACCAGGGCGGCCATGTGCAGGGCGAGGATGAGACCGAAGTCCCGCTCCCCGAGCGTCTGCGGGGAAACGATGGCGTGACGCTTGTCCGGCGCAATGCCGTAGTGGAACGCGAAGCAGTCCCGGGCGACGGCGAACATCCGTTGCCGTTCGGCGAGTTCTGTCTTGGTGGACAGAGCAGGCAGCGGCAGCTCCGAGGTGTGAACATCGGCCCGAGCCCCCCGGAGCAATACCTGGGGAGACTCCAGGGCCGCACGGACGGCGGCCCAGGGTTGCAAGGAACGGGCCAGTAACAGCACCCGGGTCGGAACGTCCTGGTGAAGGAGCGCGTTGCTGAAAAACCATGCGAGATGGGAGTGCGGCCAGCGGTCCGCGTAGTCGATCAGGACGAGAAGGCCCCGGTTGTGGCGCAGCCGCAGATCCTGACTGTCCAGCGGAGGATGCACCGACCCCGCAGTGTGGTGGGCATGGACCACTTTCCAGCCCGCGGCGGCGCTCTGTTCGGCGAACTCGTCCGCCAGGCGCGTCTTTCCCTGACCCCCAGGCCCGTACAGCCACTTCACGGCGAGCCCGGGCCGGGAGTCGTCACGCCAGGCGGTCAGGGCCCGCTGTTCTTCGTCGCGGCCGGTGAACGTGACGATCCGATAGCCGGCGGTGAGCAGCCGACTGGGCTGACCACGCAACTGGCCGGGCGTGACGACGGGATGGTCGCCATGCACAGTCAGCAGATAGACCGGCCCACGGTCCTGGAAGACATGCAGATCGGCGCCGATCACGCCGTACCCGAAGCCGCTCTCCACGACGATGTTCTGGTGACCCGCGGCCGACTCACCAACTGGGTATGCCGACCCGGTCACGTGGAGCTCTCGCTCTCCTCCACCCCTGTACCGCCGTAGTGAATGATGACGTTGCCGTCCTGGGCCGCGTAGGCCCGTCCGCGGTCCTTGACCGTGACGTTCTGCACCCGGCCCCCGCCGCCGGCCGTCGCTGCGGACTCCACCAACTCCCGCAAGAACAAGGCGGCTTCGGGCTGTTCGCGCAGCAACGCCACCAGCCGCCGGTTCCACGACGGCGCCAGGTTCGCCCGTACGGCCCCCGGGTCGTCGTCCCGCTCGCTGTCCACGAGGTCTGCGTCCGCGTCGAGTTGGGCGAGCAGAGCCGCCTGCTGTTCCTCGGTGGCACCGGCATTCCGGAACAGCCGAAGGGCACACGCTCGGGTACCTTGCCACGCGTCGGTGGCCATCGCCGCCACGATCGTTGTGGCTCCCGACATGGCCAGTGCCGTCAACGCAGTCTCCAGCACGCGTCCCCCCTCCGATGCCACCCCATACACCCGTATAGGGGCATACCCGCCTTGTTGTGCTGCCAGTCTGCCGAGGGCCGCGTGATCACATCCGGCTTTCGCCAACAGCCGGCGATGCCACCACTACGCGTGGTAACGCCAAATGCCGCTCGCCGAACCCGAATTCCACCGACCAGATCCAGCGGACCCTTCGTTCAGGACAGCCCGTCGTTCCACGAACACCGACCAGTCGATGCTGCACCAGAGCGTGGGCAGCAACTCGTCCTCTTGGGGATCCGGGGGCACTGGTGCTCACCCCGGCGGGTGAGCACAGAAGTCGAGGCGCGACGGTGCGGAGGCAGGCCAGATCCGTGTCCCGCCTTCTCTCGGGACGACGCGCACATCCGGAACCCGCACGTACCGCAAGCCCTTCCACTGGGCAGATGTCCTCCCATCACCGGGAATTTGACGAGAACCAGTACTCTGCCGCTCGCGTCATACGGCAGTGTGCCGACGGCCTGAACTGTGGGGGGACCACATGAGCGGCGAGATCTACTTCAGCAACAACTACCGTGACCTGTGCGTACGCAACGGGACGGGGGCCGGTTTCCAGTTCGAGTTCTCGTGCGCCCGCTGCTACGACACCTGGCGTTCGCCGTTCGAGGCGTACGTCGGTGAACGGGCCGCCACCTGGCTCGGCAAGGGCGTCGACGTGGCCTGGAGTCTGCTGGGCAGCGCGGGCCGGGGCGTCTCGTCCGCGGCCGACGGGCTCGCGGGAGCCGGCTGGGGACAGGCCCGCGACCACGCCTTCCAGCAGGCGATCGACAACGCGGAGGGGCACTTCAACCGCTGCGCCCGCTGCACCGACTACGTCTGCGGACGCTGCTGGAACGCGGCGCAGGGACTGTGTCTGCGCTGCGCGCCGGACACCGCGGCCGAGGCCATGGCGGCCCAGCAGCGCGGCCTCAACGACATGGCGTCCCAGCGGGCGTACAGCGCGGGACAGCAGGCCGGGCAGACCTATGACCCCACCACACCCCGGCAGTTGGTGTGCCCGCAGTGCCGGACGGAGACCCACGGGGCCGCCTTCTGCTCCGGCTGCGGCTATCACCTGGCCCAGTCCACCGCGTGCGCGTCCTGTTCCGCCGTGGTGCCGGACGGCGCCGCGTTCTGTCCTGGGTGCGGAACGCGGCGGTAGCGCGGCCGGCGCTCACGGCATCGGCCGGGGGTCGGTCAACCGCCGTTCGTGCCGCGCCCTGACCGCCATCAGACCGGCCGCGTAGAGGACGAGAACCGCGGCCAGCAGCAGGTAGTAGAGGGCCGGCAGTGGCGTGAGGCCGAGGAGCGAACCGAGCGGGGAGACCGGCAGCAGCAGCCCGACGGCGGTCAGCGCTGCCGCCGCCCAGCCGATCGGCCCCGGCCCGCGGCCCTCTGCCGTGCGTCGGCCGGAGCGCAGCAGCAGCATCACCAGGGCCTGTGTGACGAGGTTCTCGGTGAACCAGCCGGAGTGGAACACCGCCGCGTCGTCCAGGCCGTCGGGCCCGTGCAGGGCGAGCGCGAGCACACCGAAGGTGGCCAGGTCGGCGACGGCGTTGAGGATGCCGAAGCCGGTGATGAAGCGCAGCAGGTCGCGGGGGCGCAGCACGGTCGGGCGGCGCAGCACCGACGGGTGCGGCCGGTCGTGGGCGAAGGCGAGTTGGGCGGCGTCGAAGCACAGGTTCTGCGCGAGTACCTGCGCCGGGAGCATCGGCAGGAAGGGCAGGAGGAGGCCGGCGGCGAGCATGGCGATGACGTTGCCGAGGTTCGAGGAGAGCGTGATGCGCAGATACGTGGTGATGTTGCCGCCCGCGTGCCGTCCGGCCGCGATGCTGTGGCCGATCGCGGTGAGGTCCTTCTCGGCGAGGACCACGTCGGCCCTCTCCCGGGCGACGGCCACGGCGTCGCGCGGGGCGATGCCGACGTCGGCGGTGCGCAGGGCGGGCAGGTCGTTGACGCCGTCGCCGAGGTAGCCGACGGTGTGGCCGCTCGCGCGCAGGGCGGCGGCGATCCGGGCCTTGTGCTCGGGGGCGCAGCGGGCGAACACGGTGGTGCGGGCGGCTGCCGTGGCGAGTTCGGTGTCGTCGAGCCGGTCGACCTGGTCGGCGGTGAGCACGGCGTCGGAGGGGGCGGCGATGCCCAGGTCGCGGCAGACGCGGGCGGCCGTGCCGGGGTGGTCGCCAGTGAGGATCTTGACGGTGACGCCCCGGTCGGCGAGGACCTTCAAGGCGTCGGCGGCGGTGGGGGCCAGGGCGTCCTCGAAAGTGACGAAACCCCGGAAGGACAGGCCGCGTTCGTCGGCCGGGGAGTAGTCACGGACGCGGGCGGGCCGTTCGGCGACGGCGACCGCCAGCACCCGCAGACCGTCGTCCGCCAGCTCGGCGGCGAGGGCGAGCAGCCGTTCCCGTTCCGTCCGCTCCGGTGCGCAGCGGTCCAGTACGGCCTCGGCGGCGCCCTTGACCACCAGGGTGTGGGTGCCGAGCCGGCCCGGCGTACGGACGACCGCGGTAGCGAGGCGCCGGACCGGATCGAAGGGGAGGGCGGTCAGGCCGTCGTAGGCCAGGAGGTCGTCCTCGTCGACGGCGTCCAGGACCGCTTCGTCGAGGACGTCCGGGGTGGGCAGATCGGCGAGCTGGAGGGTCCACCACGCGTTCACCGCGGCCCAGCGCAGCACCTCGAGATCGGGCCGCCCGTCCGGGCCGAGGGCGTGGTCCAGGACCGGCCGGTCCTGGGTGAGGGTGCCCGTCTTGTCCAGGCACAGCACGTCGACCGCGCCCAGGTCGTGCAGCGCGGGCAGCCGCTTGACGATCACCCCGTGGGTGCGGGCCAGCAAAGAGGCGCCGCGCGCCAGGCAGGTCGTGACGATGACCGGCAGCATCTCCGGGGTCAGCCCGACGGCCACCGCGACGGCGAACGGCAGGGTCTCCAGGCCGCGGTCGCGCAGGGCCGCGTTGGCCATCAGGACCAGCGGCGGGGTCAGCAGCATGAAACGGATGAGGATCCAGGAGATGCCGTGCACCGTACGGTCGAAGGCGCTCGCCCCGCGCCGGGCCGCCGGGTGCGCATGGGCAGCGGCGAACCGCGTCCGCGCTCCCGTCGCCACGACGACCGCGGTGGCACTGCCGGACGTCACGCTCGTGCCCTGGAAGCAGAGTTGGGGCCGGTCGAAGGACGTCCGGTCGACCGCCGCGTCGGCGGCGTCCTTCGCGACCGGCGCCGACTCACCCGTGAGCACGGCCTGGTGCACGGCGAAGCCCTGCGTGCGCAGCAGCCGTACGTCGGCCGGGACCAGGTCGCCCGGGCCGAGCCGGATCACGTCGCCGGGCACCAGCTCGTCCACGGGAATCTCCCGGGCGTCCGGCGGCGCGGCCTCCTCCGCGCGGCGCAGGACGGTCGCCGTGGTGGCGACCAGTTCGCGCAGCGCGGCCGTCGAACGGTCGGCCCGGTACTCCCCCGAGGTGCGCAGCACGCAGCTCACCGCGACCAGCAGCAGGATCACGCAGGCGGTGCCCCAGGAGGCGACGACCGCCGACACCAGCCCCAGACACAGGAGTACGACGGTGAACGGATCGCGCAGGCTGCGCAGCAGCACTCTCGCCCAGGAGGCACCCCGGTGGCCCGGCAGGGTGTTCGGTCCGAAGCGGGCCTGCCGCTCCTCGGCCGCCGCCTCCGTCAGACCGCGCGGCCCGCTGTCCAGCCGCCGCAGTGTCTGCAGCACGGTCGGCGCTACCGGGCCCGGCCCCGGGTCGCTCGGTACGGGCGGCCCGGGATCGGGTGGCGCGGCGTCCGGTTCCGAGGCCGCGGTGGTGTCAGCCACCGGTCCGGCGCAGCGCGCGCACGGATGCGGGTACGGACACCGATGCCGATGCCGATGCGGAGGTGTCGCCGGCTCGGGCCGCCAGCTGCCCGATCATCGACCGCACCACGGTCACCACGTCGGAGTCGTCGACGTAGTAGATCTGCCGACGGCCCTCCCGGCGGGAGCGGACCAGGCCCGCGAGTTTCAGCTTCGCCAGATGCTGACTGACCGCGGGCAGGGCTCCGCCCACCCGGTCCGCGAGATGGGTGACATCGCATTCGCCCTGTGCCAGCGCCCACATGAGGTGCAGCCGCGCGGCCGACGCCAGCAGTCCGAAAGCGGCAGCCGCCTCCGCCAGCACCTCGGCGGACGGATCCTCGAAGCCACCGATGTCCGCTGCCACAGCCCTCTCCCGTCCCGCCCTGATCGTCACGCGCCGCACTCGCGCCGCTTCAGTCTAGGTGTCCGGTGACGCCCGCCCCGGCGCCCGGGCGGAACGGCCTGCGCAGGGGAGCCGCCGTCGCGAGCACGAAGAATCCGAAGGGAGCGATCGCCGCCAGTCCTTACGGCCGTAGGTGGGCGAGCGGGTGCCCCAGGCGCGGCATCTCCGTCACAGATGCGCGGCCACGGCGGGCAGCAGGTCCTGGAACGTCCGTCCGGCCGCGGGTTCACCGATCGCCTTCAACCGCCAGCCACCGCCGTCCCGGTAGAGCTTCGCCATGATCTGCGCGGTGTGGGTGCCGCCGCCGCTGAGCGTGTAGCGCGCCAGCTCCTGTCCGGTGATCTCGTCGATCAGCCGGCAGAAGGCGTTCTGCACCTCGGCGAAGGTCTGCCCGGTGAACGAGTTGACCGTGAAGACGATCTGGTCGATGTGGACGGGGACGCGGGCGAGGTCCACCAGGATCGTCTCGTCGTCGCCGACACCGGCGCCCCCGGTCAGGTTGTCCCCGGTGTGGCGGACGGAGCCGTCGTCGCTCGTCAGATGCTGGAAGAAGACGACGTCGGCGGGCTCACGCCCGGCGAAGAGCACGGCCGAGGCGTCCAGGTCGATCTCGCGGGAACCGGTCAGCTTGGCCAGGAATCCCTTGCGGGGCGCGGCCTGCCAGCCCAGCCCCATCCGTACGGACGTCAGGGCACTGCCGTCGGACTTGCTCAGACTGATCTGCTGGCCCTTGCCCAGGTTGACGGACATGCGCGATCTCTCTTTCTGCCGCCTCGGCGGTTCGACCGGTGATCTACGGGTGGGTAGTTCGGGGAGTGGTCGTGTGCGGGTTCCTCAGACGCCGACCCCGAAGTCGGCGGCGATCCCCGCCAGCCCCGAGGCGTACCCCTGGCCGACGGCACGGAACTTCCACTCGGCGCCGTTGCGGTAGAGCTCGCCGAAGACCATGGCGGTCTCGGTCGACGCGTCCTCGGACAGGTCGTAGCGGGCGAGTTCGGCGCCACCGTCCTGGTTGACGACACGGATGAAGGCGTTACGGACCTGGCCGAAGCTCTGCCCGCGGGACTCGGCGTCGTGGATCGAGACAGGGAAGATAATCTTGTCGACCTCGGCCGGTACGCCGGCGAGGTTCACCTTGATGGACTCGTCGTCGCCCTCGCCCTCACCGGTGAGGTTGTCGCCGGTGTGCTCCACCGAACCGTCCGGGCTCTTGAGGTTGTTGTAGAACACGAAGTGCTGGTCGGAGCCGACCTTGCCCGACGCGTCGAGAAGCAGCGCCGAGGCGTCGAGGTCGAAGTCCGCGCCGGTCGTGGTGCGCACGTCCCACCCCAGACCGACCAGCACCGCCGTAAGGCCCGGCGCCTCCTTGCTCAGCGATACATTGCCGCCCTTGGACAGGGAAACACCCATGATCCGTCCCTCCACGCATGCCGATAATCCGGGTCCGCGGTACGGACCCCGAACCAGAATCTACAACACTGTAGAAGTCACCGGGAGGGCAGCGCGGCGCGGCCGAACCGCGCCGCGTCTATACGATGTGACGATCGCGATCCCACTGCGGCAGGAGGAGAACGGAACGTGGCGAAGCCGGATCCGCGCCCCCCGCGTCGGGCACAGGGCGAGCTGGAGACGCAGGTGCTCACCGTCCTGCACACCGCCGACGCGCCGGTGACCGCGGCCTGGGTGCAGGAGCGGCTGGACGCCGATCTCGCCTACACGACGGTGATGACCGTGCTGATCCGGTTGCTGGAGAAGAAGGCCGTGACCCGCAGGCGGGAGGGCCGCTCGTTCCTCTGGTCGCCCGCCGCGGACGAGGCGGGACTCGCCGCGCTGAAGATGCACAAGGTGCTCGACCGTGAGCGGGACCGCGGAGCGGTACTGGCCAGCTTCCTCACCGCCCTCCCGAAGGACGACGAACAACTCCTGCGTGACCTGCTGGACCGGGCGACGGACGAGTCGGCGGGCTGACGCGCCATGGGTGTCTTCGTCTTCCTGCCGCTCGTACTGCCCTTGACGGCCTGGCCGATCGCCCGCCTCGCCACCCAGCACCTCCACCCGCGCACGGCCACGACCCTGTTGAGCGTCGTGGCCGCCGTCATGGCCGTGTGCAGCACGCTGTGCCTGGGCCTGCTGATGGTGGTCGGCACCGCCCAGCTGCCCGGCAACCCGCTGCCGGACGGCTGGTCGGACCCCGAGGTGCGAGAGAGCGTGCCCCAGGACGAGATCGTGGGGAAAGCCGCAATTCCCGTACTGCTCGCGGTGGTTGCGGGATGCGGCCGGACCCTGTGGCGCCACTGCCGGGTACGGCGGCAGGCCCACGCGGCCCTCGCCGGCCTGCGCGACACCTCGGTCGCCGTCCTCCCCGACACCGAGCCGTACGCCTATGCCCTGCCCGCCGGGCCGCGCGACCGGATCGTCGTGTCCACCGCCATGCTCACCTGCCTGACCGCCCAGGAGCGCCGAGCCCTGTTCGCCCACGAGCGGGCCCACCTCACCGCCCGGCACCACCGCCACCTGCTGATCACCCAACTGGCCGCCCAGGCCAACCCGTTCCTACGGCCACTGCGCACAGCCGTCTCCTACGTCACGGAGCGATGGGCCGACGAGGAGGCCGCCCACTTTGTCGGCAGCCGCAAGGCCGTCGCCCGGGCGATCGGCAAGGCGGCCCTGGTCTCGCGCGGCACGCCGGCCCCGACACTCCCAGCCCTCGCCGCGCCGGGCCCGCTGCCGCGCCGGGTCGCGGCGCTGCTGGCACCGGCGCCTCCGGCCCGCGCCTGGCCGCCGCTGTTCACCGCCGTCGGCCTGGCGCTCTGGAGCGCCGGGGCCGGTGCCGTCCTGTCGGCGATGTTCTCGGCGAACTCGGCCGTGACCCTCCTGCTTCTCCTGCACGCCGCCACGCCGCTGTAGAAGGTCGCGTCCCCCACCGGGGTCCGCCGAACCGGACGGCAACGGGCGCAGTTGTGGCCGACAGGTGACAACTCCCGTCGGCCACAACGCCGTTCATTCAGAAGCGGGCCCGGACCGACCCGCCGTGGCCGACTACAGGTCGAACTCGTGCGGCGGCAGCCCCAGCGCGAAGCAGGCGTCGCGGACCACGGCCCGCTCGGTGGCGTCGAAGTCGCCGTCGGCGCCGCCGATGACGATGCCGATCTGGATCACGGCACGCGCCTCGGCCGGCTTCTTCTTCGCCTTGGCGATCTCCTGCAACACACCCACCTTGCCGAAGTCGAAATCGGCGGTCAGCTTGTTGAGGTTGTCGTCGAAGCGGCGCTGGAGGTCGTCGGCCGGGAAGTTCTGCAACACCTCGTTGCCGAAGATGAGTTGCGCGACCCGCTGCCGCTCGGACGGGTCGATCTTCCCGTCGGCGGCAGCGACGAGCGCACACATCGCCATGCTCGCGTCCCGGAACGCGCCGCTCTTCAAGTCGTTCTTCTTCGCCACGAGTTGGGTCTGCATCGTCGATGCCGACTCCTTGACGCGGTCCCACAGGGCCATGCCGACTCCGAATGCTCCGGGGCCGCCCGAGGTGTACCGGACAGCCGTCCATTCCTATATCTACAGCGTTGTAGAAGATAGCAGGGCGGGCAAGCGGTCCACACCGCTATGAGTCAGCGCAGGGGACGGCCGTCCTGTTCGAGCAGCCCCGGCTCTTCGATGCAGTCGAGCAGGAACGGCACCAATCCCCACTCCAGCAGGGCCAGTTCCCACTCCTCGTGTATCCAGCCGCCCTCGGCCGCGCCCTCGCGGGACACCACGCGGTCCGTGTCCGAGCGGTCGCGGGCCGGCGCCTTCCACGACCAGGCGAGGTCCCCCACGATCGCCCCCGCGGCCACCGCGCCGACGATCAGCCCCGCCGTCATCACACCGTCGCCGACGTAGGGCCGCCCGACAAAGGCACGCAGCCCGAAACCGAGCGCCAACAGCGCGACCGCGACGACGGCCACGAAGACGAGCGCGGCCATCAGCCGGCCGCCGCCCCGCCGCCCGGTCCCGGCCGGGGAACCCGTGTCACCACGAGCGTCCTGCCGACCGCCGGCTTCCACGTACTCGCGGTACTCGGCCGCGGCCGCCTCGGCGATCGCGGCGCGCGCCCGGATCGCGCGCGAACGCAAACACTCGCGGTCGAGCGTCCCGCAGGACCGGCCCAGCGCCTCCCTGACCCGCCCGGAATCCAGCGCCCGGCACAGGAGCCGCTCGAAAGCGACACCGACGTCCAGCCCGGAAAGTCCTGGATCAGGCATCGATCTCCCCCGTTGAATGAGAACCTGCGGCGGCGGGAGCCGACCGCGACCGCGGGAGCGGTCCGGGGTGGCGAGTGTAATGGTTCCTGGCTTGCGCAACTGTCAAAGGATCGGCGTCGCCCGGCTTGGCGAATCACGTGCGGGCGCGGTGAGACCGACTCCTGGGCCAGCGTCCCGCTCGCGGATGTCACCAAACCTTCTATATCAACGGGCGCTCAATGTTCCGGAATTACAGTTACACGCGCGACTACGACCGGGCGCTCACGTACTCGTCCCGGCAGGGTGTGTGCCGTCGGTACACCGGACATCGGGGCAGCGGCCAGTGCACCTGACACAGCTGACGGATTCTCCGAAGGAGGCATGGAAGACCTCCCTACGCTCGTCTTTCGCGGGCTGAAAACCGCCGGAAAATCTCTGCTGGTCCTGCTTGACCTCACCAACATGCGCGATGGGATTCGCGCGCTGCGGCAGGACGGGAAACGGCCGAAGACGGCGAAGACCGGGAAGTCCAAGAAAGCCGGGGGCTCAGAAGGAGACAAGTAACAAAGCTCGTCAAAGACCGGCCCGGTGCGGAAACCGTGTTGGTTCCCGCACCGGGCCGGTCACGCGCGGGCTGCAAGGAACGGCGGTGAGACCGCCGGCCATCCTTGCGCACCACCCGCACCGCACCCAGCCCACATCCAGTGCACATCTGCGCGGAAAATCCCGGGAGATCGAAGGAACTCGCCGGAACTCCGGACAGGTCGTCAGGTTACGACGCCGTCGCCGTCGGCTCCCCTCGCCCCTCCCAGGGCCTGGCCAACCCCACCAGCGCAACTCCCGCCGCCGCCACGGAGATCAGCATGATCACGGCCATCGGCAGGGAACTGTCCTCCCCGAACACCCCCACCGACGGCGCCGCGAGCGCGCCGAACAGGAACTGGAGGCCGCCGAGGAGGGCGGAGGCCGCGCCGGGGGCATTGCGGCCGAGGGCCTGGCCGATGCTCAAGGTCGACGGGAAGACCATGCCGATGCCACCGGCCGTGACGAACAGGGTGATCCACGTGCCGGCGAGGGTCTCCCCCACCGTCAGCACCAGCAGCACCTGGGCCAGCGCGCCGACCCCGGCGACGACGACGGCCGCCACGAGGAGGCTCTTCAGCCGTACCCGTCCGGCGAGTTGGGAGAAGGCCGCGCCGGCGATCAGCATGGCGACGGCGTTGCTCGCGAAGATGAGGGAGTACGTCGTGGCCGACACGCCGTGCAGGTTCTCGAAGACGAAGCTGGAGCCGCTGATGTAGGCGAACAGCGCCGCCGAGATGAACGCGAGGACAAGGACGTACCCCATGAACGTACGGCGGCCGAGCAGGGCCCCCATCGCGCGGAACGTGTTCGTGATCCCGCCGGCATGTCGGCGCTCCGGCGGCAGCGTCTCCGGGACCTTGCGGACCACGCCGAGCAGCAACAGGCCGCCCATGACGGTCAGTACGACGAACACCGCGCGCCATGTCGACACGGCGAGGATCGCCCCGCCGAGCACCGGTGCGGCGACCGGCGCGACACCAATGATCTGGGAGAGCACCGCGAAGTAGCGGGGCAGTTCGGCCCCTTGGAAGCGGTCGGTCAGCACGGCGCGGGCCAGCACCATGCCGGCCGCGCCCGCCAGGCCCTGGAGGAACCGGGCGCCGGTGAGCACGCCGATGTTCGGAGCGAGGGCGCAGGCGACGGAGAAGACCGTGAACGCGGCCGTTCCTGACATCAGCAGGCCGCGGCGGCCGAGGCTGTCACTGAGCGGGCCGATCACCAACTGGCCGACGACGAGTCCGGCCAGGAAAGCGGTCATCGTCAACTGTACGGCCGAGGTGCTCGCCCCGAGCGTGTCCCCCATCGCGGGGAACCCTGGGACATACATGTCGGTCGCGAGCGGGGCGACCGCTGTCAGCGCGGCGAGGACGGCGACCAGGGCCACGGCCGTACGTCGCGGGGGGTCGGTGGGGTTGGTGGAGCCGGTCGGTGCGGTGGCCTGCGTGGCGGTCTGCGCGGTGGCCTCCGCGGCGGCGGAACTGGAGGGGGACGGCGATACCATGACCGCAACGGTAACTGATGGTTCACCAGCTAACAATGTCACCGCAGGAAAGTGAGAAGACGAGCCGCATGTCGCCCTCCCCCGCCGACGTCCGCGCACAGTGGACCCAGCACAACCCCGGCCTCGACACCTCTCCCATGGAGGTGATCGGCCTGCTCAAGCACGCCACCGGGCTCCTGAACCGGGCGGTCGAGCCCCTCTACGCGGGCGCCGCGCTCACCGCGCCCGAGGTCGACATGCTGATCCCCCTGCGGCATGCCACCGAGCCGGTGATCGCCCGTCGGCTCGCCGAATGGCTCGGCCTGTCCCGTGCGGGTGTCAGCAAGGCCCTGGGCAAGCTGGAGAAGCGCGGCTTCATCGCCCGCACCCCGAACCCGGCCGACCGACGGGCCGCGCTGGTGACCATCACGGCGGCCGGGGCCAAGGCCGTCGACGACCTGTTCCCCCGTCAACTCTCCGCCGAGGTACAGCTGTTGTCGGGGTTGGGCGAGGACCGGGATCAGGTGCTGAGTGCGCTGGGGCGGCTGGTGGAGGTCATGGAGCGCCAAGTGGGCCGTGACTGACGGGTTCCCGGACTGTCGGGTTCCTGACGACTCATCACAATCCCGCGCGTCAGACCGTGTTGGCGTCCCACAGCACATGCAGCGTCGGCGGCTTGCGGAAGACCAGGCCCTGCGGGGCGGTCGGGTGGGCCGGATCGAGGCGCAGAGCCGGCAGCCGGTCGAGGAGCTGCTGGAGGGCGATGCGGGTCTCCAGTCGGGCGAGGTGTGCGGCGAGGCAGTAGTGCGGGCCGTGGGCGAAGGCGAGTTGGAGGCGGGCGTTCTCGCGGCGGACGTCGAAGCGGTCGGGGTCCGCGAAGACGGCCGGGTCACGGTTGGCGCCGGTGAGGGAGACGGAGACCAGGTCGCCCTCGCGGATCGTGGCCGGGCCGAGGACGGTGTCCCTCGTGGCGTAACGGTCCACGACGGCGGCACCGGGTTCGAGGCGCAGCGATTCCTCGATCGCGCCGTCCAGCAGGCCCATGTCGGCCTGGACCAGGGCGAGTTGGTCGGGGTGCCGGAGCAGGTGCAGCAGCGCGTTGAGGATCATCGCCTCGGTGGTCTCGATACCGCCGAACATCAACACGGCGGCGTTGGAGGCCACTTCGGGCACGGTGAGTTGTCCGGCGGCGGAAACGAGGAGTGAGGCTCCGCCCCGGTCGGCGACGGTGGCTTCGACGGAGGCGCGCAGTTCCGCGTAGGCCTGGGTGCCGGCGGCTCCCGCCTCGTGGCCGGCCGTGATGTCCGAGACCGACCGTACGATCGCGTCGTACCAGGTGAGGACCGTGTCCGGGGTGGTGCCGGTCAGGCCGAGGGCCTCGGTCACCACGGCGACCGCGAGCGGGCCGGCGAAGGCGCGTCGCAGTTCGCCGGCGCCCGCCGGTCGCAGCGCGGTGACGAGCCGGTCGGTCTCGCGCTCGATGAACGAGGCGAAGCCGTCCCGTACTTCCCGCGGCCGGAACGGCGCGGTGAAGGGCTCGCGGTGGCGGGCGTGCCGTTCCCCGTCGAGGGACAGCATGCTCGGGCCGACGACCTGGGCGGTGGAGAAGCGCGGATCGTCCACGGTGAAGGTCCCCGCGTCCCGCATCACGCTCAGCGCGAGGTCCCGCCGGGTGACCAGCCAGCCGTCCAACTCGGGCAGCCAGGACACGGGTTCGCTCTCACGGAGCCGCGCCAGTCGTGCGTGCGGGTCGTGCGCGAGCTCGGCGAGCGTGGTCCCGGCACCGAGCGGGAAGGAGGCGGTGGCGACCGTACTCATCGCGACTCATGACGGGGCAGGGGGAAACTGGCCATGACCGAGGCTAACAATCGCGCCGGGGGTGGGGCGGGCGGGGTCGGTACGGTTCCCGTCCGGGGGCTGGGCGAGCGAGGTCGGTGCCGACGAGGGGGCGATGAAGTCACGGCAGCTTTCGTGCCGGAGATGCCGCCGGGTGGGCTGGCGGGTGTTGACGGCCGGGGTGCTCGGCGTCAATATCGGGGCCGGTCTGACGATGCCGTTCGGTGCTCCGGTGGTGGCCGCGCCGCTGCTGTGGGCGCTGGTCCGCGGTGTGTGGTCGGCGAGTCGGCGGCCGGCCGGTTGTTACCGGCGCGGGCAACAGATCGAATTCGCCCCGCGCGAGGCGTAGTTTGCGCCATCCTGAACGCCATGGGTCGGGGACCGATCGCTGACGCGGGTCGGGCCTCAACTCCCTTGTCCTGCCCGCCTGCTGATCGCGTCGTTCCGAAAGGGCTCAGCCCCATGGCCACACCCCAGTCCGCCGGGAGGACGCTCGCCGTGCACGAGCGCACCGGCCGGACGACGTACGACGGAGACCCGGCGACGACGACCTACGGGTCCGCCGGGCTCCGGACGACCGGCCACGGGCGCCCCGACCGCGTGGGGACCGCCGGCCTCGACGTACCACCGCAGGTACCGCACGCATCGCACGCGAACAGGACCCTCCCGCACGGCATCGGCAGACCCGGCGTCCGCCCCCG
Organism: Streptomyces sp. NPDC101776; assembly: GCF_044766845.1. NCBI lineage: Bacteria > Bacillati > Actinomycetota > Actinomycetes > Kitasatosporales > Streptomycetaceae > Streptomyces > Streptomyces sp. NPDC101776. Next base: position 356,670 of record NZ_JBIWMV010000010.1, read on the forward strand.
TCCGCGCTCCCTCGTCGCCTGACCCACGACAAGCCCCTCGGCACCCGCCCCGCGCCGAGGGGCCTTCGTCATCAGCCGACGACACAGTCGATGGCACCGCACCGCACCGCACCCAGCGTCCGACTCCCGACAGCCGACACCCCATACCCGACACCGACCCTTGAGTCACTCTTGATCACTTCATCAGACCCCGACGGACCGGCGATACCCGTGCCTCTCCAGCCCATCCCGTCCGCCCAGGTGACCCGGGCCGCGTCCTGGCGCATTCTTGCTGTGTCACCCACCCGGCGCCACAGGGACGAGGTAGAGCCCCAATGACTGGGAGTGCCGAGCGCGAGAAGGGGACGCCCGGACGGCTCGCCGAGCTGCTCATCGACGCCTCGACGGAGGCGATCGACGCGACCGGCGGCCACTCCGGGGGCGTCTACCTGCGGTCGAGCACGCCCGGACTGCTGCGGCTCGCCGTACTGGCCGGGCTGCCCGGACCGCTGTTCCGCCCCTGGGGGCGACTGCACGCCGACAGCAAGTTCCCCGTCGCCGACGCCTACCGGCTCGGCGTCCACGTGGTCCTGCCGAACGCCACCGAGACCATGCGCCGCTACCCCCAGTTCGCGGCCAGCCTCCCCTTCCAGTTCGGGTCCCTGTACGTCCCCGTCATCGGCGGATCGACGACGTACGGCGTGCTGACCGTGCTGCGGCCCTCCGCCGCGGACACCACCGAGGTGCTGTCCGGTGTCGACCGGATGACCCGGCTGGCCGAAGAGCTGGGCCGGGCGCTGGCGGAGCTGGAGGACGAGCACAAGGACGAGGACGGCCCGTACGTCGCCTGGGACGGCGAGGCCGTGTGCGTCCAGGCGGCGGCCACGCACCGCCCCGAGCGCCGGATGGCACGGTTCTCCTGGGATCCGGGGACCGCCCTCGTGACCGGGGACAGCGCGCTGCACGCCCTGCTGGGGGTGGAGCCCGCGGAGTTCGCCGGCACCGCGCAGGCGCTCGCGGACGTCGTGGCGCCGGGCGACACGTACCAGGTCATGGCGGCGCTGCGGGCCACGGCCGCCGGGAAGCCGCCGCCGCTCCCCCTGCGGGTGCGGGCGGCGGACGGCACGGTCCGGCTGCTGGACCTGTGGACGCCCGCGACGGGACCGCTCCCGCCGAACGGGGGGTACCCGGTCAGCGGTGTCGTCGTCGACCCGGGTCCCGCGTCGAACGGCGACAGCGCGGCCGACCTGCTCCCGGACGGTGTCTTCTGCCTCGACCGGCTGGGGCTCGTCACCTACGCCAATCCACGCGCCGCCCGGCTCCTGGGCCGGCCGCGCGAGGAGCTGCTGGGCCGCCCGCTGTGGGAGGGCGTGCCCTGGCTGAACCAGATCGGCTGCGAGGACCAGTTGCGCGGCGCCCTGCTGTCGCTGGGGCCGGTGCAGTTCCACGTCCGGCGGCCGGAGGGGCAGGAACAGCCGCCAAAGCCGTACGAGAACGAGTGGCTCGCGATGGCCGTCCATCCCGGTCAGGACGGTCTGACCTGCACGGTCGCCCCGTCGACCCGGGTGTCGGGTCCGCCGCTGCCGCTGGTGCCCGTGCATCCCGAAGGGGAAGGCGCCGCAGGCAACGGCGTCACCTCATTGGCCCCGCTGTACCGGCCGATCGTGCTCGCCATCGCGCTGACGGAGGCGGTCACCGCACGCCAGGTGTCCGCGGTCGTCATGAAGGAGCTGCTGCCCGCGTTCGGCGGCCGTCGGCTCGCGATCTATCTGCTGCAGGAACGGCATCTGTACCTGGCCTGGGAGACCGGCTTCCCGCAGGGTTTCCTCGCCCCGTTCGACGGGGTCGGGCTCGACGCCCGGCTGCCCGGGGTGGAGACCCTCACCAGCGGGCGCCCGCTCTTCTTCGACTCCATGCAGCAGTTGGCGGACGCCTACCCGGGGATACCCCTGGACGCGGAGGTGGGCGCCCGCGCGTTCCTGCCGCTGATCGCGTCCGGCCGTCCGGTCGGCTCGGCCATCCTGGGCTTCGACCGGTCCCGCAGCTTCAGCTCCGAGGAGCGCGCGGTGCTCACCGCCCTCGCCGGACTGATCGCCCACGCGATGGAGAAGGCCCAGCGCTACGACTCCGAGGCCGCCCTCGCCCGCGGCCTCCAGCAGGCTCTCCTCCCCCGCCGGCTCTCCGCCCACCCGCAGGTGGAGACCGCCGGGCGCTATCTGCCGGGCACCCAGGGCATGGAGGTGGGCGGCGACTGGTACGACGTGGTGGAGGCCGGTGACGGTCTCGCCCTGGTCATCGGCGACGTCCAGGGACATGGCGTCCAGGCCGCCGCCACCATGGGTCAACTCCGCACCGCGGTAAGGGCGTTCGCGCTCGGGGACCGGCCGCCGGACGAGGTGATGAGCGGCACCAACCATCTCCTCATCGACCTCGACCCCGGCCAGTTCGCGAGCTGCTGCTACATCCGGCTCGACCCGGCGAGCGGGCTGGTCCGGGTAGCGCGGGCCGGGCATCCACCGCCGCTGATCCGTACCCCGGACGGCCGCACCCGCGTCTGGGACATACCCGGAGGCGTGGTGCTCGGGGTGGACCCGCACGCCCAGTACCCGGTCGCGGAGCTCCATCTGGAGCCCGACTCGATCCTCGCGCTCTACACGGACGGTCTGGTGGAGCGGCCCGGTGTCGACATCGACGACGGCATCGCCGCCCTGCGCGTCGCCCTCGCGAAGGCGGGCGGGCCCGCCGCGCGGACGGGCGGGCGTTCGCTCGCCGGTGTCGCGGACCGGCTCACCACGGCGGCGCGGCACGCGGCCGACCGCCCCGACGACATCGCGCTGCTGCTCGCGGCCCGGCGCGCCAAGCCCGGCAGGCACCCTTGATCCCGGTTCGGCCCCGGCCTGTCACCGGGCGTGACGCCCCTCGCCTCCTGAGGTCGGGCAGTGTAGACATGGGCCTATGGTCCGCCTGACGGGTCGGCCCGAGGCCCGGTCGCCCCACCGCCACGACGGTCTGCGTGCGAAGCGCCCGTACGACCGTGTCCGTCGGGCGCGCGAACACCGGCGGGTTCCGCTGGGCGGCCGTAGCGTCGCCGGGCAGGTGTTCATGCTGCAAGTGGTGATCGTGCTGCTGCTGGTCGTGTCGGCCGTGGTGGCGCAGGTCCTCCAGGTGCGGCACGACAGCACGCAGGAGGCCCGCAACCGGTCGGTGGCCGTCGCCGAGACCTTCGCCAACGCGCCGGGCACGGTCGCGGCCCTGGACAGCGCGGACCCCACGGCGATCCTGCAGCCGAGTGCCGAGGCCGCCCGCAAGACGTCCAAGGTCGACTTCATCGTCGTGATGAACACCGACGGCATCCGCTACACCCACCCCAAGGCGGACCGCATCGGCAAGAAGTTCGTCGGGGACATCGCCCCCGCCCTGGCCGGGCAGGTCGTCACCGAGGAGATCACCGGCACCATCGGACCGCTGGTGCAGGCCGTGGTCCCGATCAAGGGCCCCGGCGGCAAGGTCGTGGGCCTGGTGTCGGCGGGGGTGACGAAGGCGAACGTCGGTGGCACCGCCGACCAGCAGCTGCCGCTCCTGCTGATCGCGGCGGGCGTGGCCCTCGTCCTGGCCACCGGCGGCACCGCCCTGGTCAGCAGACGTCTGCAGCACCAGACCCATGGCCTGGGCCCGCACGAGATGACCCGGATGTACGAGCACCACGACGCGGTGCTGCACGCCGTACGGGAAGGCGTGATCATCGTCGGCGGCGAGGGCCGGCTGCTGCTCGCCAACGACGAGGCACGCCATCTGCTCGACCTGCCCGAGAACGCCGAGGGACGTCTGGTCCTCGACCTCGGTCTGGACGCCGAGATGACGGCCCTGCTGGCCTCCGCGCGGGTCGCGACGGACGAGGTGCACCGTGTCGGCGGCCGGCTGCTGGCCGTCAACCAGCGCCCCACCGACCTGGAGGGCGGCCCGCCCGGCAGCGTCACCACGCTCCGCGACTCCACCGAACTGCGCGCCCTCTCCGGCCGCGCCGAGGTGGCCCGCGAGCGCCTGAACATGCTCTACGACGCCGGAGTGGGCATCGGCACCAGCCTCGACGTCACCCGCACCGCCGAGGAACTCGCCGAACTGGCCGTCCCCCGCTTCGCGGACTTCGTCACGGTCGACCTCTACGACGCCGTCCTGAGCGGCGAGGAACCGCAGCCCGGAACCGAGTTGCGCCGCACGGCGTGCAGCGGGGTCCGGGACGACGCGCCCCTGTATCCGGTCGGCAAGCAGATCCAGTTCGTGCCGTCCTCCCCGCAGGCGCGCAGTCTCGACAGCGGCGAGGCCGTCGTCGAACCGCGGCTCAGCGACGCCCCCGGCTGGCTCACCCAGGACCCCGAGCGCACGGCGCAGGTCGTCGAGTACGGCATCCACTCGCTGATCACCGTGCCGCTGCGGACCGGGGCGCTCATCCTCGGCGTGGTCAACTTCTGGCGCTCCGACAAGCCGGACCCCTTCGACGTGGAGGAGCTGGCCCTCGCCGAGGAACTGGTCGCCCGTGCGGCCGTGTCCATCGACAACTCCCGCCGCTACACCCGCGAACACGGCATGGCGGTGACCCTCCAACGCAGCTTGCTGCCCCGCCGGCTGCCCGCGCAGAGCGCCCTCGACGTCGCCTACCGCTATCTCCCCGCGAAGTCCGGGGTCGGCGGCGACTGGTTCGACGTGCTGCCGTTGTCCGGCGCGCGGGTCGCGCTGGTCGTGGGCGATGTCGTAGGACACGGTCTGCACGCGGCGGCCACGATGGGGCGACTGCGCACGGCGGTCCACAACTTCTCCGCGCTGGATCTGCCGCCGGACGAACTCCTCGGCCTGCTGGACGAGTTGGTCGGACGGATCGACCAGGACGAGACGACCGAGGACAGCGTGGCCCCGGTCACCGGCGCGACCTGTCTGTACGCGATCTACGACCCGGTGACCAGGCTCTGCACCGTCGCCCGCGCCGGTCATCCGCCACCGGCGCTGATCCGCCCGGACGGCACCGTCGAGTTCCCCGAGGTGCCCGCCGGTCCCCCGCTGGGCCTGGGCGGACTCCCTTTCGAGACGGCCGAGTTGGAGCTGGCCGAGGGCAGCCGGCTGGTTCTCTACACGGACGGACTGGTCGAGGACCGGGAGCGCGACATCGACGTCGGCCTGGAACTGCTGCGCACCGCGCTCACCGACTCCGGCGACTCGCCCGAGGACACCTGCCGGGCCGTCCTCGACTCGGAGTTGTCGGTGCGCCCGAGCGACGACATCGCCCTGATCGTCGCCCGCACCCGCGCACTCGGAGCCGACCGCATCGCCGAATGGCGCGTCCCGTCCGACCCGGCGGCCGTCTCCGACATGCGCGCCTCGGTCACCCGCCAACTCACCCACTGGGGCCTGGACGAGCTGACGTTCACCACCGAACTCATCCTCAGCGAACTGGTCACCAACGCGATCCGCTACGGCAACGACCCCGTCCGGGTCCGCCTGTTGCGCGACCGCACCCTGATCTGCGAGGTCTACGACGGCAGCACCACCTCGCCGCATCTGCGGTACGCGGCGATGACGGACGAGGGCGGCCGGGGCCTGTTCCTCGTCGCCCAGCTCTCCGAACGCTGGGGCACCCGGTACACCCCGGCGGGCAAGGTCATCTGGGCCGAACAGGCGTTGTGAGTCCGGGCCCGGGGTGAACACCCGCCCCGGGCCCGGCACTTCGCCCCCCTACTCGTCGATCGCCGACCCGAAGCCCGCACCCTTCGCCGCGCCGCCCAGGTCCGCCGCGCTGTACAGCGAAGAGCCCTCGGCGAGCAGGCCGTTGGGGCCCGCGGGCAGCAACCACACATAGCCGTCACCGGAGTTCTCGCCCGGTGCGGAGGCGACCAGTTCGGAGCGGCCGTTCGCGTCCGTGTCCGCGAGGCGGACCTGGGTGCCCCAGTAGTCGTCGGCCTCGGCGGTGCCGGGGATGTTCGCGGTGTTCTGGTCGAAGGACTGGGCGCCGGTCGCGGTCACGCCGGTGCGCGAGCCGCGCAACAGCCATACGGCGCCCGCGTCCTGGACGGTGCCGATGTCCTCGCCGGGGGCGCCGACGGCCACGTCCGCGTAGCCGTCGCCGTTCACGTCGCCGACGGAGAGGTCGTTGCCCCAGCCGTCGCCGCGCTCCGAAGTGCCGGGTACGCCCGGGGAGTTCTGCGACCACCAGTCCGCGGGGCCGGCGGGGCCCTGCGAACTGCCGTAGTAGACAGCGATCTTGCCGCCGGCGTCGCCCTCCGCCTCGTCGTCGGCGCTGCTGAGCTGGCCGACGACGAGGTCGTCGTATCCGTCGCGGTTGATGTCGCCGGAGGCGGTACCGAGGCCGCCGTTGAGGTCCTGACGGTATGTCAGGGAGGTCTCGCCGCCCACGTAGACGGCCGACCAGCCCTGCCGGTAGTCGTCGTCGGGGCTGTAGCCCGAGATGACCAGGTCGGCGAAGCCGTTGCGGTCGTAGTCGCCGGTGGTGAGGTAGGCGGGCTGGATGCGGTGGCCGCCGGGGCGGGTGGTCGTGTTCAGGGTGCCGAGCGAGTGCAGGATGCCGGTGTGGTAGGTGAACAACTGGGCGCCGTTGTCGTCGAGTACGGCCATGTCGTCGGTGTCCGTCGCCCCGGTGAAGCGGGCCGCCGCCACGGACTGGCCGAAGCGGGCGCCGGCGGTGGGCGTGGCCGCGGTGAAGGAGTCGTTGGCCTCGGCTCCGAGGCCCGCCTTGGAGCCGTACAGGACGGTGACGCGGCCCGCGTCCTCGACGCTGCCCTCGTCCTCGCCGGGCGCCCCGATGATCGCGTCGTCGTAGCCGTCGCCGTCCAGGTCGCCGGTGGCGACGGCCTGGCCGAAGGAGTCGTAGGTCTCCGAGGTGCCGGGGACGCCGGGCGTGGACTGGCTGATGACGGCCGTACGGCCCCTGGGGACGGTGTTGTTGGTGGCGATGCCGTTCGGGGCGCCGTACTGGACGGTGACGTAGCCGGCGCCCGCCTTGCCGTCGACGGTGCCCGACGGGGCGCCGATCAGGACGTCGTCGTAACCGTCGCCGTTGAAGTCGCTGTTGCGGTCGACGGCGCTGGTGCCGCCCGGGACGCCCGCGTAGCTGGCCGGTGCGGCGACGATGCCGGCGCCGGCCAGGAGCAGGAAGGTCGCGGACGCGACGGCGGCGGAGACCTTCGTGCGTGACACGTTCGTCATGATGTGTTCCCCCGTGGGTCAAATCTGTTGCGGTCAGGGGGTTCGACACGAGACGTGCGGCGGTGGTTGTGGTGCCGCCGTGTGCTGTGACACCTCGGTGACACTTGTTGCGCGACCTGAACAAGGGGGGCCGGATCAGCCGAGCGCCTTGTCCAGGTTGAACGCGGCGCTGATCAGGGCGAGATGGGTGAACGCCTGGGGGAAGTTGCCCTGTTGCTCGCCGGTGCGGCCGATCTCCTCGGCGTACAGGCCGAGATGGTTGGCGTAGGTGAGCATCTTCTCGAAGGCAAGGCGGGCCTCGTCCACGCGGCCGGCGCGGACCATGGCCTCGACGTACCAGAAGGAGCAGATCGAGAACGTGCCCTCGTCGCCGCGCAGTCCGTCGGGGCTGGCCTGCGGGTTGTAGCGGTAGACGAGCGAGTCGGAGACCAGTTCCTCGGTCAACGCGTCCAGGGTGGAGAGCCACTTGGGGTCGGTGGGCGCGATGAACTTCGTCAGCGGCATCATCAGCAGCGCGGCGTCGAGGACGTCGCTGCCCTCGTACTGGACGAAGGCCTTGCGTTTGGCCGACCAGCCGCGGTCCATGATGCGGCGGTAGATGGTGTCACGGCAGCCGCCCCAGTACGGCAGGTTGGCGGGCAGCCCGCGGCGGTTGGCGAGGCGGATCGCGCGCTCGATCGCGACCCAGCACATCAGGCGCGAGTAGAGGAAGTTCTTACGGCCGCCCCGGGTCTCCCAGACGCCCTCGTCCGGCTGGTCCCAGTTCTCGCAGACCCAGTCGACCAGGGCGCACACGTCGTCCCACTGGGCGCTGGAGATGGGCTCGGCCCACTTGTCGTAGAGGTAGATGGAGTCGATCAGGGCGCCGTAGATGTCGAGTTGGAGCTGGTCGGAGGCGGCGTTGCCGACCCGGACCGGGGCGGATTTCTGGTGGCCCTCCAGGTGCGGGAGTTCGTGTTCGGTGAGTTCGGTGCGGCCGTCGATGCCGTACATGATCTGGAGCGGGCCGGAGGGGTTGCCGTCGCCGGGGCTGATGTAGCGGGACACGAACTCCATGAACCCCTTCGCCTCACTGGTGAAACCGAGACGCAGCATCGCGTAGACGCAGAACGCGGCGTCGCGGATCCAGACGTAGCGGTAGTCCCAGTTGCGCTCGCCGCCGAGCTGTTCGGGGAGGCTGGTGGTGGGGGCGGCGACGATAGCGCCGGTGGGGGCGTAGGTCAGCAGTTTGAGGGTGAGGGCGGAGCGGTGGACCATCTCGCGCCAGCGGCCCCGGTAACGGGACTGCGAGAGCCAGCGCCGCCAGTAGGCGACCGTCGAGGCGAACTCGTCCTCGGCCTCCTGGCGTGCGCAGGGGCGGGAGGTCACCTCGCCGTCGACCTGGTCGAGGGCGAACACCTCGGACTCGCCCTCGTCGAGCTTGAAGTCGGCCCACACATCGGTGCCGTCGCACTCCAGCGGGACGGTGGCGGTCAGCGCGAGGGACTTCTCGGCGGACTCGAAGAGGGCCACGTCCCCGACCATCCGCGCGGTGTGCGCGCCGGCTCCGTAGTCGAACCTCGGGGCGACCTTCGTCCGGAACGGCACCGAGCCGCGCACGCACAGCACGCGGCGGATGAGGCGGTGGCGGGCGGATTCGTCCGTCTCGCTGGTCACCGGCATGAAGTCCTGGACCTCGCCGACGCCGTCCTCGGTGAAGAACCGGGTGATCAGGACGTTGGTGTCGGGGAAGTAGAACTGCTTGGTGCGGGCGGGAACGGCGGCGGCGAGCTCGAAGGAGCCGCCGCGCTCCGCGTCCAGGATCGCGGCGAAGACGCTGGGGGCGTCGAAGGACGGACAGCAGTACCAGTCGATCGTGCCGTTGGTCCCCACCAGGGCCACGCTGCGCAGATCGCCGATCAGTCCGTGCTCGGCGATGGGCAGGTATCCGGGTCCGGTGGGGGTGTCCTGTTCGGGCGGGGTCTCGACCATCGCGGCAGCCTTCCTGGTTCGGGCCCGCGCGGGCCGCTTCCAAGCTTAGGTTCACGTGCTCCGTCGGCCACTCTTCCGGATGCACACTGGGGGCGGGCGAGAAATCGTGGGAGTGGGACCCACGGCACTCGCCCGATGCCGATGGATCCGTCCGGTCCCGAGGAGGAGCCCCATGTCGACGTCAGAGCCCGACGCGTCCGTCCCGCCCGAGGACCGCGCCACCCCGGACGCCCTGCTGCACGCCCGCACCGGTACCGAGGTGGCTCCGGAGGACGTGGTCCTGGCGGCCGGCCGCGATGTCACCCCGGAGAATCTGGAGTGGGCCCGGCGGAAGATCGCGGCGGAGGGGGCGGCGGCCCTGGACAAGCTGCTCCCCTAGATGAATGAGTCCAAGGGATGGCCTGCGGACATAGGACGAGGGCGTCCAATGTCAGTGTGTGAAGACAGACCTGGACACCCTCGCGACAGCA